>CANQGG010000043.1 GCA_947601655.1 uncultured Akkermansia sp. | reverse complement strand
CTGCCGTACAAATAATCCGTCAAATTCTCCAGCGTCGCATCCACCTTCTCCCCCTCCTCATCATAGAAAAACGTCCTCAAATCCTCACCATCCATCTCCGTCTCAATCCTCGGCATCCGCCCCGTCCACGCATCCCTCTCATACACCTGCGTCCCCCTCTCCGGGTCAACCATCTCCGGCCGCCCCACCAGCGTCACATCCTTATCCTCATTGCCCCACCGATACGGCCTATCCAGCCGCGTCACCGCCACACTCGGCAACGGCATCCCACCCATCTTCCCCGCCGCCAAAAACTTCTCCACACTCAGCGTATGCACCGCCGCAAGATTGCGCACACTCGCCGAAAAATCCACATCCTCCGGCTTCTGCCAATCCGGATTATCCTCCGAGTACTCGCTCCACGGGTGACGGTTATTGATAGCGATAATCTCGATATAATCCGGATTAAAAATCACATAATTATATGTCTTATTCTCCTCTTTATTGCGCGACATCCCATCCTCGTACTTCACACCGCGTATGCCGTGCTCATCCAGCCACTCACTCGCCGCACGCGCACTCCCCAACTTCTTCGCAAGCTGCTCATACAACTCCCGTCCTTCCCTCGTCGGAACATTCCTCGCCGATACATCAAAATAAGTATCAAAATCCACATTCAACAACTCACCAAACGCCGCCGCCACATCCGGATGCTCCTCCAAAAACCTATCCAACTTCTCATCCCAATGCAACAAATTGCTATCATCCACATCCGCCCGCATCCGATAATTCACCGGGTACTTAATACCCTCCTTCACAAAAATATCATTCTCCAGCAAATACTCCGCCACAAGCGCGCGCTGCTCGTAAGCATAAACAAACTCTGCATCATTCAAATTTTTGCAAAACTCCGCATTCTTCAACGCCTTCGCCCTCACCTCCTCCAAAGCCTCTCTTGTCTGGTATTTACTCCAATGCGGCAAACTATTCAGCACACTCTTGCCTGCCCCTTTCTTCTTCAACCCCTCAACCACATCCTCCCTCGCCACATCCTGCTCCTTCCCATCCCTTCTCCTCGCAAAAACCGCCCCCTCATAAGTAAACTGCCCATGGTAAAAACTATTCGTCATGGGATTCTCCGCCCCATACAGCACACCCCACCCGTACACCGCATTCCCTTCCCCCGTCCCCACATGCTCCCTATCCGGCCTCCGATACAACGCCGGGCTCACATGCGAAAAATCCACCGCCGCCGAAAAATCCGCACCCCCATCCACCAGCACCCCATTCCCCAACTCCATCACCCCGTTCTTGAATAAGCCCCGCTCCTTCGCCTCGCTCACAGAAAACGAAACATCCCCCTTGACATCCTCTCTCCCCTGTGCTTGAATAGCCTTGCCGGGGGAAGAGGGTACCATACCCTGACCTTGGGCGGCTGAAATTGCCGTCCCCCCGGCTGTTTTTTTAATCCATTCTGTTAAGAAATTCAAAGTCCCTGAGCCGTCTTCTTGCACCGCGCTCGCTTTTTGTATCACTGTATAAAGTACATCGCCATAGGACTTTTTGTAGATAAGTTTAACGTTGCCATTCTTCTTCGTAGTTGCCCTAACATCGTTAAAATTGTCAAGTATATCGGGCAATAAATCAAAATCCTCCCACGTCAAATCAAGCTGATTCTCATGCTCCTTGCTTACAGAATCATTGCTATGCCCATCCATAGCATGCCATATATTTTGCTCGCTTATAGCGTGCGAAAATAAAGAAACATCCTTCCCCGTCTGCTTCGCCACCTCCTCCGTCAACCTCTCATTCACCGGCGAAATAACCACCTGTTCATGTGAGAAAATATCGCCAATCCTTCCATCCTCCGATAACCGGCGCAACTCCTCCTTGCTTCTTGCTCCCTTCGTCTTCGCGCGTAACCCGCCAACCATCTTTCCTATAGCCCTCGCCGCATCCGTCCCCGCATACCTCTCCCGCGCCTCATCCATCTCCACACTCGCCGAAAAATCAAACCCTCCTTGCCCCTCCATCGCCTCATTTGTCGCAACCTCAGCTGCGTCATTTGTCACAACCTCCCTCTCTCCCTCCCCGCGCGGCGAAGCCGCCGAACTCCTCCATGGTACATCATTTTTCGTCATATTTGACGAAAAATCAAACCCTCCTTGCCCCTCCGGCACCTCATTTGTCGCAACCTCAGCTGCGTCATTTGTCACAACCTCCCTCTCTCCCTCCCCCCGCGGCGCAGCCGCCGAACTTCTCCATGGTACATGGTCCATCGTCCATGGTACATCCTCTTCCTCCCTCTCGTACCTCTCCATCACCTTCCCCACAGGATCCTGCTTCGTCTCCCCGTCCCACATCTGCACCGCCGCAATCAAATCCGGATAACTCCCGATATACTCCCAGCGCGTCAGCTCCTCCGTCAGCGCGCGCAACTTCCCCTCGCTATCCTCACTCGTCGTCGCTATCACACCCAGCCTCTCCGCCTCCGCCCGGTTATCCCTGCTCAGCTTCCTGCCCATCTTCAGCAGCCGCATCGCATTCTTCAGCGCCTGCATATTCAGCTCAATACAGCGCGCCATCTTATCCAAATCCGCCTGAAAATCCGCCCCAAGATCCAGCAGCCCCTGCCGCATCGTCACCCTCTCCTTATTCGCCAAAAGCTGCGTCATCGCCCCGATATACTCCCAGCTCCTCCCCTCCCTCAGCAAACCCGCCGCCCGGCTCTGAATCTCCTCCACCCGCGCCTCGTCGGTAAGATTCTGCGTCAACTGGCAAATCACCTCCGCATCCTTCGCGCTCACCTCATCATTCATCAACAAATCAAACAAATTCTGCCGCGCATGCCGCCCGATAAAAATCCCCCTCTTACTCCGCGTCGCATTCCTCAGCAACCCCTTGCGGTACAGCTCCCCGTCGCTCTGCGGCATCGTCCGGATATACACCGCCGCCGTCCTCGGCATCCGCCCCCTCGCTGACCACACCCCGCAGGATCACCTCGCCCGCGCCATCTGGACCCTCCGCGAAGCGCTGCGCCGCTTCGAACTCGCCGAATCCTACGCCTGCGCCATCCTACGCGACCGCGGCGCCATCGGCCCGGACCTCGACACCCTCTGCCACTCCGCCGGCCCCCAAACCGTCCGCCAGGTCACCTACACCATCACCAACCGCGGCCGCGCCAAACTCCGCAAAAACGAAAACCTGCACTGCCTCCCCATGGCCATAGAGCCCCACTCCTCCCCCGCCACCCTCCCTCCCCCCTCCCTCGCCGCCCGCTTCAACGCCCGCCTCTCCTCCCCCTCCCGCAAACCCGCAAAAACAAACCAACGCCAAATGCAACCAGTGCCTTGAGCAAGCCTCCTCTCCCCCCCTCTCTCAAAAAAACCGCGCACCAATGCGCGGCTTTTTTGTTGACCTCAGCTCCTTTTTGTGCGAAACTCACTCTCGCACGTGGAGGTAGCTTTAAGGCAAGCCCATTGGGAGTGGCAGCGCTCTCACACGTGCACTTTTTTTAGTTGTTTTCCTTCTTGAGGAAGAGCGTAGTGAACATCAGCCTGGGATTGTCTTTTTTTCTGCTGCCCACTCGCTCTGCTAAAATGTAGGTTGTATTCCCGTAGGTCTTTATGTACCTGACCCTATTCCCTTTCCTTTTGCTGGGATATGGTTCCATTTTACCCCAATTTTCGGTGATATCCGGAATGAGCATAAAATCTTCATCGGTGAGATCCGGATGTCTTTGCTTGGCATGTTGAATGTCTTTCTCAGCGATGCTGTGCTCATAGTCCGAATAATCGCCTCCGTAAAACTCGGTAACTTTCGCCGCTGTCTTCGGTTCTACTTTCTTGAACCCGATATGTTGAGGCGATGGTTCTTCCCCTTCCGTTCTCCTTTTTAGCTTTTCTAGCGTGTCACGGATGCTTTTTCCAGCGGGAGTCGAAGATACGTCTCTGACAGACTCCTCCTTGCTTTTTGTATGATGCGGGGCCTCTTTTGCATGGGGAGAAGACAGCCCTTTTCTGCACCCCGGCTCGTGCTTGTACTGGTTGCAACTATTCGTCACCGCCTCCGCCTCTCTCCCCTCCAGCTCCTCCCGCCTCCTCCTCATCGCCTCGAGCACCATCAGCTCGGTGGCCTCCTCCCGCCGAAAGCTCTCCCGGTACACCGCAAGCATCCCGTAAGCCTCCCTCTCCCTCTCACTCCCCTTTCCCAACCCCCGAATATACACCAGGCACAGCCCTATCAGCCGAAGCCCAATCTCCCGTCTCCTCTCTCTCGTTTGCATCATCATATCCCCCCATTATACACCCCATTTCAAGTCCCCTCCATAATTTGCTAATCTATCCTGCAAACTCCCCCCTTTTCCCCCTCCTCTCGCCCCCAAATTGTTAACCCAGCCCTCACCCCTCCTAACCCCCTCATTTCTCCCCTCTTAACCCCTCCCTCTATTTTTCAATGGGGCTGAGGCGGCGTAGGTAGTGCATGCGGGCATTGTAGCGCATACGGAGGCGGCAAGCGAGCTTGAATTGAATTACGAATTACGAGTTTCGAATTACGAGTTGGGGAATTCGCGCGCCGTTGGCGCGTTTTTTTGGGGTCTTGACGAAAAGGAAAAGCGTGGTATAAAATAGGTATGCCTCTTTTTGCTTGTCCTGCCTATGAGCCGCGCGCGGCGAGCGCGCTGTTTGTGAACACGCTGGAAGCCGCAGAGCTGCTGCACGTGAGCCCGTGGACGGTGCGCAGCATGGTGAAGCGGGGGGATTTGCACGCGTTCCGGCCGGTGATAGGGGGAAAGAAGTTTTTGCTGTACGCGGCGGAGGTGCAGCAGTACGCGCGGCTGGCGCGGGAGATGAGCGCAGAGAGCGCGGAGGCGGAGTGGGAGAGATACCGGAGGGAATGCCTCCAATGAGTTACGAATTACGAGTTACGAATTACGAGTTGGGGAATCCGCGCGCCGATGGCGCGGTTTTTTTGTGTTGACTCCGGGGAGAAGAGATGGTAACTTGAAGATCCGGACGGCAACTTGCGACGGTGGAGAGTTGATCCGAAGCGAGTAAACTGGGCACGAGCGCCGTGTTACCCGTCCGTAGGCTCAAGCTCATGGCTTGGGCTTATCTTTTTTGTAGGAGGTAGTGAAACTAACATTTTGTCCGTTATCTTTGAAGGAGGATATGGTCTTTTTTCTTACGCTGTGCACGCCGTGCTCATCTTTTTCTTTCTCTCCCAAGACGAGACTTTTAGCCGCATCTCTCGTTGAGACTTGCTGAGAGGAAGCATCTCCATGTTTGAGGTATTGATGAGTTGAGCCAAAGCCTCCCTCATATTCCTTTCCCTTTCCCGGTTTACCGGATTTGATTTCCAAGGGCTTCTTGCCGATCTTTGCGACGCCTTCTACTTTGCCGCCTTTTTGGGTGGATTTCAGGGCGTGGTCGATGGCGTTCACTTTGGTTTGGGGATTGGCGGCAGGGGCGGATTTAAGAGGGGTGTTGCTCTGGGTGGTTTTGGCGCGAGGGTTGCCGCGTGAGGCGCGGGAGCCTTTGTGGGCGGCTCGCAGACCTCGACCATGAATCCGACAGCCCGATTCGCCGTATTTGCTTTTGCATTCGCTGTTTTCCACGGGCTCCTCTTGCTCGCTGTCGCTCGCGGGTGGAGGGGAGATGGCGGAGGAGAGGGAGGAGAAGATGGAGGAGGCGGAGGATTCCAGACGGTCTGGAGCAAGGCCTTTGCTGAGGGATTGCAGGGCGGCGAGCTCGGGCTCCGTGAGAGGAGAGGGCTCGCTATTGCTCGCATGTACCATGGACGATGGACGATGTACCATGTCCGAATTCGGCTCGCTGTCGCTCGCGGAGTTGGTGATGGGAGGGAGGCCGGGGGAGAAGGGTGTAGCGGGCTGAGAGGGGGCGACGGCCTGGACTTCAAAGCCGATGAGCTCGGAGACGGTTTCTGCAGAGGGGCGGAAGCCGGCGGAGGAGAGGGTGGCGATGATTTGAGCCTGGGCGGCGCGGTCGTCCTCCTTCTCCGGGGAGAGGGAGAAGGCGGCGAGCTGGGGGGAATCCGGGAAAGCATCGCGGAGGATGCGGCGGCAGAATTGGCGGTTGATGCATTCGCTGATGGAGCGGGCGGAGGCGGCGCAGAGGCGCTCGAAGGATTCCTGGTGGGCATTGCCGGCGGGGGTGCCGGAGCCTGCCTCCGAGGCCATGGTGAGCTTGCCGCCGAGGGTGAGCTGGAGGAGGGCATCGTCGCACCAGCGGGCGCGGGCTTCGAAAGTCTGCGTGTTGTCCCGGCTGGTCTCGAAGGTGTGCAGTTTGGCGCCGTTGGGGATGGTGCCGGAGCCTTCGCCGATGAGCTTCTGAACGATGGCATCGAAGCGGGCGGCTTGCGCCTGGTCTGTGGCTCCGGGCATTTCGAGGAAGATGGAGGGGTTGCCGAAGAAATCCAGGAAGGAGTCCCAGGAGGTCTGGGCGTGGTGCTTGGAGCAGATGAGGAAGAGGGCGGGCAGATCGATGGGGGAGGAAGAGCGGAGGATGAGGCGATCCTCGCGCAGGGCTTCCAGGCGGTCGTGGGAGGTCTCGGCGGTGGGGTTGTAGCGACTCATTGGGGACTTTCACCCCAGTTTCATGTCATGCCTGACGTGAAAAAAAAACGCGTCGGGGCAAACCCAACGCGCCGTCACTTTCCCAGTGAACAATAAAATTCCGATAGAGTAGGGTCAGATCTTACCAAAAAGGGTCTTACCCTCGGAGAGCAAGTCCGAAGTAGCAACCTTGAGACGATCGCAAATACCCTGCTCGCCCTTCTTGAGATAAGAACGAGGATCGTACACCTTCTTATTACCCACCTCTCCGTCCACTTTCAGCATGCCATCAATATTCTGGCACATGTGCAGCACAATGGGTTTAGAGAATGCGTACTGAGTATCAGTATCAATGTTCATCTTCACAACCCCGTAGGAGATGGCCTCGCGAATATCGCACAGGTCAGAACCAGACCCACCGTGGAAAACAAGACGCATATCCGTACCGTGCTTATCCATGACAGCCTTCTGCCCATCGCGTAAAATCTTCGGTTCCAGCTTCACAGCACCAGGCTTGTAAACCCCATGCACATTGCCAAAGGTGGCGGCAAGCATAAACTCGCCCAGTCCGTTAAGGGTTTCATAGGTGAGGAGCATGTCCTCGGGTGAGGTATAGAGTTTGGCAGCGTGCTGACCACTGTTATCCACTCCATCCTCTTCGCCCCCAACAACCCCAATCTCAATTTCAAGTACGATACCAACTTCGGCACACTCCTTAAGCATCTGCTTCGAAATCTCTAGGTTCTGTGCCATGGGCAGCGCGGAAGCATCCAGCATGTGGGAATTGAACAGAGGTCCCTTGCCCTCCGCGATGCGTTTCTTAGACTCCGCAATGAGCGGACGCAGGAAGCTGTCAATCTTGTCAGCTTGGCAGTGGTCCGTATGCAGAGCAACAAGCACGTCGTACTTTTCAGCGAGGCGATGGACAGCTTCAGCCAAAACGATGGCACCGGTAGCAGAATCCTTCACGGCCGTGCCGGAGGCAAACTGCCCGCCACCCAGTGAAATCTGAATGATACCGTCAGACTTTGCTTCAGCAAAAGCCTTCAACGCACCGTTGATGACCTCGATCGTGGTGACATTCACAGCGGGATAGGCATAGCCTTCCTTTTTGGCTGTGTTCAGCATCTTGATGTACTGTTCTTGGGTTGGTACAGGCATTGTGTAAATTTGTGTTGGGTTGGAATTTCGCCTCGGACGTGTACAAGTACCCGCGCCGGGCGCAGGAATGGTATCACGCGATATCTTACGAAGCAAGCGAAAATCCGTTCAAGCACCTTCTTTTCGAAAAAATCAAAAAGAATTGAGGCAGGTAAAGGGAAAAAACTTGACAGGAGGCATGAAATAGGCTATCGTGTCGCGCCGTTCCGGGAAATAGTATAAACTCAACCAAAAGTTATGCGTTCTGTCACAGTACGAAAGGGAGAGCCGATTGATCGCGCTCTCAAGCGCCTCAAAACAAAGTTGGATACTGAGGGTATCCTCGAGGAAATGCGCCGTCGACGCGCGTTTGAAAGTCCGATGGATGAAAAACGTCGTAAGGCTCGCTCCGCAAGTAAACGCAATAAGGTGAAGTGGCGCTTCACCAACAAGGAGGAAATTCCGGCCTCGGCGGTAACTCCGAGCGAGGATTGATAAAATCCTTGCCTTCTTCTCTATCCCTCAACATTTGCTCCATGAGCATCCGGGTTGCGCGGCTTTCTCCACATGGTGAAAGCCGTTTTTGTGTTGTGCAATTTAAAGCGAAGGGATAGTGCTTTGAGCTTGTGGAAAATCGGAATTTATGTTAGGATTGCAGGGGAGATAGATGAAATGGCTAGAATAGCAATCATCAGTGATATTCACGCCAACTACCATGCGCTGTGTGCCGTGATTGAAGACGTGCGTGCCATGCAGTGCGGTGAGCTTGTGTGCTTGGGGGATGTAGTGGGGTACAACGCCTTTCCGACCGAATGCCTCGACTACATCCGTCAATTAGATTGCCCGGTCGTTCGGGGGAACCATGATGAAGAAGTGGTAACACCGAATCCAACGAAAATGAACGATATAGCACGCCAGGCAATGAACTGGACCCGTGCCCAACTTAGCGGCGACCGCCGTGATTGGCTCGCGCGCTTGCAATACCAACGCATCGTACGTACCAGCTCTGGCCATAGCATCAGCATCGTTCATTCCTCACTCGACCACCCAAAAAATTGGAACTACATTATCAACACAAATGATGCTGCATCAAATTTCCCACGCCAGTTTTGTCCACTTTGCTTTCACGGCCACACTCACGTGCCGAAAGTCTTCCTTAATGACGGCCAGCACACCATTGAAGATTTTGAACGACAGCAAGAGATCCTCACCCAGGGATACACAGAAATCCAACCATTGCAGGGGATAAAGTATTTTATCAATGTTGGTTCTGTAGGGCAACCACGCGATGGAGATCCTCGCGCCTGTTATGGAATTTACGACACAGATCTTAATCTCGTCATTATCAAACGTGTGGCATACGACGTGCAAGCTGCGCAACAAGCTGTTCAGGCTGTCGGTCTCCCACAATATCTCGCAGACCGCCTTGGTAGCGGCACCTGATTCCCTTATAGCGACAAACCGACAACTCAAGACGAGAATTAGATCAAATTGGGCACAGAAAAGCCTAACCAATGAAGGCAATACTCAAAAAGCTGATGCTTTTGTTACTCTGCTTAGCGGGAGGCACCCTGCTGGCCCTCTACCTTGTGCCAAGAGAGCTGGAACAAATGCGTTGGGAAATTGCAGGCATGCCGGAAAGTTATCCTTTGGAGCAAAAATTTCGTCCTCTCCTGCTTTTATTGCTCTGCTACATTCCCTTTTTGGCGGCGTTGCCATACTCTCTAATGGGGACAATGGATCGCTACGTGAGTCGCTGCTACATTAATTATCTTTTTCTGTGTACAGCCATCCTGTTGCTCATCTATCTTTTGGCAGATTTCACGGACAACATGGAACGTCTCCGCACTCGCTTTGATGACCCACTCATCCAAGCGTTGCGCTTTTATGCCACGCAGCTGCCAATGTTTCTCTATCAGATCCTTCCCTACACTATCATGATGGGTGCGCTTTGGTGTCTCAGCAAGCTCTCCGGCAGCAGTGAACTGGTCGGCATGATGCAAAGCGGGCGCTCCTTGTTGCGCGTGTGCATGCCAATTTTTTTCTTCGCGGGCATGGCTGCCGTGGTGTATGGTGTCTTTGGGTTCCATTGGGCTCCCAACGGATCGCTCTACCGCCAAATCATCCTCAAACAAGAAAAAAATGAAAATGCCCAAGTGGCACCCATCATTTACCGCAGCGAGGCCCATGCCCGCATCTGGCGCATTCAAAACCCAGCCCCTTTCAGCAATCCCGGACTACCTATGCGCAACCTTGTCATTGAACAGTTCGACAGGAATGACCCAGGGCGACTCACGGCCCAGTACATTGCCTCTCGCGCTGAATGGAACAAGGAAAATTCAACTTGGACACTGCACGACGTCTACACGCGCCGCATCGCCCTCACTGGACAGCGACCTACCGATGATTCGCACGACGACGTCCTTATCTGTGCATTTGACGAAAAGCCCTACCAAATCATCGCCCCTGCGCAAAACAATCGCATTGATGCCATGGGCACCTCTGTGCTTTATGAACTACTCAAAACGAGAGCTGGTTCAACAGAAGACCGCTACCGTTACAAGACGGAATGGCACGTGCGACTGGCTCGCATTTTCAGTTGCTGGGTGCTGGTACTGCTGGCCGTGCCGAGTGCAGTAACATTCCAGAGACGAAGTCCGATGAAGGGGATCGGAGTAGCTGTGCTGTTGGCAGCGCTCATGCTTTTCCTTTATCGCGTCTTTCCATCATTGGGCGAATCCGGTCTCATTCAAGCGTGGATTAGTGCGTGGATCCCCAATGTGGTTTATTTCTGCGTTGCGCTCTACCTTGTCCGCAAAAATCTTGCGCATCGCTCTTTAGGCGAATGGATACAGGATCACCTAAAACGTCGCTTATGAAGTTGCCTCGCGGTATTATTTTTGACTTTGATGGCGTCCTCGTAGACACAGAGTGGGCTATCTTCAGTTCGTGGGTTGATCTGTATCATCGTGAAGGCTGTGAACTCTCCTTGGAGGAGTACTCCCCTTGCCTCGGCGCTGGCTACACCCGCTGGAATCCCGCAAACCATCTTGAACGCATCACCGGCAAAAGCTTCGATTGGGAACAGGAGAATACACTGCGTCAAGCCTCCATTGAAAGGCAACTGATGTGTAGCGGGCTGATGCCTGGCGCACGCGAACTGTTGGAATGGTGCCGCGCCTCGGCCATCCGTCTCACCGTCGCTTCTTCCTCCTCCAGACACTGGGTGGTCGGCTGGCTGAATCGCTTGGATGCGATGCACTATTTCCCAGAAATTTTCTGCCGCACGGACGGCTATGCTGTAAAACCAAATCCTGCCCTCTTCCTTGCAGCACGAGACTTTCTCTCGCTGCCAAATGAAGACTGCCTCGTAGTGGAAGATTCGACCAACGGACTACTTGCAGCCCGTGCCGCTGGTATCAAGAGTGTAGCAATCCCCTGCTGTCTCACTCGTGATCTTGACCTCAGCGCAGCTGACATGCATATGGAAAGTTTAGGAGAACTTTATTCCTATCTCTCTGAATGTCAGAAACTAAAACGATAACCCAAAGACGCAGATGCTCCGCTGCTCCGCCTGCGCAATCCCACTACTGCCTGCGCCACCACAGCGGTAAACCTATTCAGTGGAACGGCAAGAGATACCGCAAGTTCCCCGGCAATGCATCCTGGGTGGCAACCACGCAGCGTGGCACGATGGTGTCCACCGTGCCGCATTGCAGTATGTACTTTGTTGGCGAGTTCTCCCTCTTCTGCTGAGAGAAGGATCTTCACATCCCATTCGCAGCGACGTGACAGGACTTGCGAACTCACGCCGACGAGTGTCGCCCCCACACCGACAGAGACGGTCTGTTGACGTTGTCTTCCCACCTCTAATGCGGCATCGCTCCCTCGTTCCCGATACCCATTTAGAAATCCATATGTACACGAAATCTGTAAAAGCGGTCGAAACTTCACAGAGGAGTCCGGACGACTTGAATCCCAGGCAAGCATATAAAGAGCGGAAAATCCCCCTCCCTCTGTTCTCCCCGTTGTTTTGTATGCTCCCCCAGCAAAAAAAAGATCACGGTTCACGCAGGCTTGAGTCATCGCACACTGTCCGGCAAAAGCATGCAACAAGCCACCGTGGCGAATGCGGTAATAAGCGCCCAAACTGTATGCTTCACAATCCGCTCGAGCGTCATCTGCAGCGCGTGCATGCCACTTTCCTCCGGAAGCGCTAAGCTGTATCCCAAACTGCGCGCCATCAGAAAGGCATCGTTGCATCGTCAACATACCTCCCAATGAACTCATCGAATAACCGGAATTGTTGTTGCTCTCCGTTAACCGGTGCGTTCCCCCTACCCCTTGCACGGTCCATATCATCGTTCTGTCTTTCTCCACGCATCCATCATCACACAACACCATATCTGCAACACTCTGTAAAGCCCGACGAAGCTCAGTCGTAAACGCCGCCTGCAACGCAGCAAGTGACGCTCCGGCTGCCGCTGCAGACAACCTATCCGACTCCGATATTCTTCCCGAACTAATGAGTTGTTCCTGAGCCTGCAGCAGTCTTGCGCGATCGCTCCTTGGCGCAGTGTTTTGCGGGTCTACAACAGACATCATACTATCAAGCAGCTCCGCCCCGGCACGCCCATTGGGAGTACACGTGGCATCGCGGTAAAAGTGCGCCGTTTGTTCTGAAACGCTTTCACCAGAGAGTAACAACTGCCCGTCCACAATTTCCACGCATGCTGTGTCACCGAAGTATTCTGCAAGCCATCCTCGCGTAAAATCATCGAGCTCGGGCATCCCTTGTGCATGTTCTGCCAACACCAATTCAACCACATGTCCACCCGTAAGCGGTAGATCATCTTCCACCCCGGCAAGTCGCATAGAAAGTAGTCCTCCTTCCTCCACGACAAGCTGTCCTTCCCCTAAAACTCCTTTGACCTCCTCTTTCCCTCCCCGCATCATTGCACGCGTAAAATAGAGTTGCAACTCCAACGTACCACCACGGCGCAAAGTAATTGCCCGCGTGTTCAACTGCACATTTTCCGTTTTCTCTTCGTGCAAAAAATCCACCCCCAAGATTCCTCCTTTGCTCACATATAACTGTGCATCTACACTCGCTTCATTCGTCGCGTTAATGTCGATGTTCAACCGAGTTCCCTCTCCAACCTCCAGTTCATCCACGTGTACGCTATCACTATTCGCGTGTAACGTGAGTTCTCCTCCTCCTCGTAGAAGTACAGAATCCGTCACTAAACCGCCAAGATTTACATGGGCTCCCGGAGCAATTTCCAGCACGTCAAAATCATACACTGCAACGCCACACATATTTTCGTATTCGCCACTTTGCCCAAACACGAGACGCCGTTCTCCATGGGACTCTGCCAACACCGTATTGTCAGAAACCAGTGTTTTTTCCCAACACACACCTCCACTAAGAATCGCCCCCTCTTTGCTGAACTGCACGTTTTTGCCCACTGAAACCATCACATTCTGCGTCGAAAAAGAAGCATTACCCATACCACTCGCATACACGTCGCCCGCGATCTCTCCGCCCCGAAGCAAAAGGGAGATGTTCCCCTGCTGTACCTCCCCTCCGCCCTGCATCATTGAACCGCCTACAAGATCTTGCAGCACCACACCTTCTTCCATCATAACAAGAACGTCTCCGAGTTGCACTCCCACACTTCTCTTCCCCTCCGCGTAGCAACCTCCAACAACAGACTCATGGTAAGTCCCACCACGCAACAAGAGGATAGAGTCCGCTGAGCCGCCAATGTGTGAGCCGTCAAGTGTCGCACTACCGCCCACCACCTTTTGATCAAATATCCCTCCATCAATCTGCACCATTGTTTGTCCACTCGTCGTGATTCCCTGCCCCTTGACAGAATATGAACCTCCTATGAAAATCCCTTTAAAGTGAACTGCTTTATCGGCATGCACGATAATTTGCGTTGTGCCGATGAGTTTCACCTCCTCTCCGGTGGCGGCAGAATAATCTCCACCCGTGACAATTGCTGCAAACTCACCAATTTGCTCTTTGAGATCAAGAACCACAGAAGATGTCCCTTCGAAAGTTCCTCTTCCAGTCTGCTCATAAAAATTGCCCCCTGAAACGATGGTGTCCTTTCCGAGCAAAGCATATACAAAGTTATGAGTTTGCCCCTCAAACGAACAACCGTCACCACAGACTGAACCGCCGCAGAGAACATCCTCCACCAGCGCCCCATTGTAGACAGACAAATAGCATTCTCCATCAAATCGAGTACTACCCTCTAGTGAATCATTTCCACCCACCATACGACGAACTGCTCCACTGCGCAACAACAGGTGAGTCTTTCCGTGATATTCTCCACCACAAGCGTTTCCTCCTACCAAACGAATGAAATATCCCTGCGCCGCATCAATCCACGAATCACGGCTTTTTCCCAGTTCAGCATCGTCAATAGACATACATCCGCCATATACTGCTGCTCCTTTTCCCTCCAACGTACCGCAAAATCGAGCACGCGTGCTGGTGCCATCTTCGCTACAACAAGGCAATGAAGTTTCCCGCATCGCCAACTCCTCCCCTGCAGCTAATAGAATTTCCGGCAGTCTGGTCCCTGGTTGGTGCAATAATGCTCGTTCTCCCCAGTTGGAATCCCACTGTGCTGTCTGCATCGTTGGTTCTGCATAAAGCCATAATTCTCCATTTTGATCTACAAGTCGGTAATCCTTCAACCCGCTTACAACTAGATTTTTCGCCAATCCCGCCCCTACCCCGAGCATCACTCCGCGCTGCAACTGCCACTCACTGAATTCGCGGCTATCTACAACTACGCGCACCTTGGGTGTCGCCAGTTGTTCACCGGATATTAATTCACCCCGAACCCGCACAAAAGAATCACCATCACCGTAACGCAGCAGTGTCCCGTCTTCCAATACCAGCTTCCCCAACTCGAATATCCCGCTGTATTTCATCCATAGCTCGCCACTCACCCGAAGGAAATCCAGACGCAGCGCACCTCCACCCGTCTTGACAAAAGAATCGGATACGACCTGCCCATGCACAGTAGCGTCGTACCCCTCCCCTTGCGCCACAAGGTGAAATTGTATCAGCTGTGCGCTGATTTCACCGCTGAAATCACGCAGCTCCCCAATCGCAATCTGACCATCTGGAGCTGCCAAATTCCCGTACCCAAGAAGTACATCCGTCTGCATCTCCCCTTGCTGCACATGCAATCTCACTTCCTCTGCCAACTGGAGCTCACTAAGTCCACACCATTCCCCACGCAACTCCAACACGCCTCCACCGGTCACGCACACCTCCCCGCTCCCCTGGTATGTTGATCCAGAATCCACGTTCCCCTCAAGTACCAGCCGCCCTTCTCCCACCACGATTTCGCGCAATCCTCTCCACTTTTTCCCCATTATCCACAGCGTCCCCTTTCCCAACTTCTCCATCGCATAACCCGCCGCATCAAGCTCTCCTTCAATCTTCCCTTCTTCTTCCTTCTCACACACCAACACACTCAAATCCCCCTCTAGCGTTAGTTTCCCGCGCAGCACCGAAGCCTCATCTCCCATTCCCCCGAACCTGATAGCTCCCTCTCCTCCTCTCTCTCTCTGCTGTATCCACCCGCTTCCTGCTGCACGCACATCTCCCTCATACTCCGAACCCGCACACAAATAAAATTGTCCCTCCTCCGTCACCCGCAACATCGAAAAATTTGAGGCCCCCGTCGCACGGCTTCCGTAGTAACGTACACGCCCGCTGCGAAGCTCCAGTGCTCCATCATACGGCCCCGGTAAAGATGATTCCAATCCCAGATCAAACGTTCCAAAATCCAGCACGAGCAATCCATGTTCCCCTGCTGTCATCGTCCAGTGATACCCTCTCCATGGAGCCGTAAAAATCAGCGTCCCTTCCAACTGCAGCTCCCTCAACACTAAATCCCCGGCGTACGGTATCAGGGTTACTTCTGCCTCCTCTGCTATCCTCACTCTCCCACATTCAATTTCTCCCATCAGGGCCACATGACTCTCACCCGTGAAACACACATCATCTCCCTGGTGGAACGTCTCCCCCTTTTCATTCAACTCAATCCCTTCCACCCATGTCAACCATGTCTTTTCCACCTCCTTTTCCTCGCCCACGCAGCACACTCCTCCCATGATCACGGCTATTAGCGCCGTCCTGATCCACGCTCGTACGCCTTGCGGCAACCTCTTTGCCTTCTGTTGCTCCATACCGTCTTGGGGATTTCTCTTCTTGCGGCGTCATACAAACTATCTCTATCGTTTTCGTTGGGACGCTCCTTCCTTTCCACACGCACAATATATGTTTTAATTTTTCCATAACTAATTATTTATCATTAAGTTATAATTACTATCCTTCCTTTCTTCGCGCCTATCCCATAAAATTCACAAAAAAAGTCTTGCTTCCTTATTCTCTCATCCGTATAATGCGTGCCGCACCGCGCGGATGTAGCTCAGTGGTAGAGCGCAACCTTGCCAAGGTTGATGTCGTGGGTTCGAGTCCCATCATCCGCTTGCTGGGTCAATCCAAATTTTTGTGGAAAGAGGGATTTTTGTGAAAAAGGCAGGAGCATTCAAGCAAGACGCGTAGACGATAGTTTTGAAAGTTTCGGAAGCCGTAAGCCCGGCGTTGGATAAGCTTCATCTTGCGATGGAAGCCTTCCGTGATGCCGTTACTCCTTGTGAAGCGCCACATACGGATGATGGGCACAAACCACTGGCTAAGCGTATTGGCGAGGCGGCGCCAAATGAGATGGGCGGTATACCGTAAATCATCGAGCATTTGGGTTAATTCGCGCAGTGATTTTCGGCACGCCCGCCTGGTGAGCGATTTGAGATTAAGTAAGCAACGGAGACGTTGCGTGAAATCATAAGCCAGCTTGAAAGAGCTATCCGTGCCGAGTAGCTCATCAAGCCTTTCCTTTTGCCAGTTCGTGAGAGTCTCTCTCCTCTTACTCAACAGATGCGCATAGCCTCGCTTCCAGCGCGGAGTGGGGGCTTGTGGAGGCGCAGGTGAGGGAGAGGGCGTTTTTTATGGCTGGGGTGCAGGAGGCGCAGGTGCTGCAGCTTTTCCGGGAGGCGGCAGCGGGGGTGGCAGGCGGGGAACTCTCCCCCTCTGAGGCGCGCGTGCAGATACGGCAGGGGCTGGCGGAGCTGGGCTACACGCCGGAGGGGGCGGGAGCGGAGGCGGGATCGCTGCAGGATCTTTCCTCATACCGGCGGATTATGCTGGCGCTGGAGACGAATGTGCGCATGGCGCAGGGGTGGATGAACAACTGCCAGTACCTGACGGACCCGAACGTGGGCGGGCAGGAGCTTTACCGCCTGTATGCGCGGAAGGTGCCGCGCAACTGGGCGCAGCGCTGGGCAGAGGCGGCAGAGCAAGTGGACTGGCAGGGGGTGGCGACGGGGGCGCCGTTTATCGCGACGCTGGATTCCCCTATCTGGTGCGCGCTCTCGCGCTTCGGTCTGCCGTACCCGCCTTTTGACTATAACTCGGGGATGAGCACGCGGCCGGTGGATAACCAACGCTGCCGGGAGCTGGGGCTGGAGCCCACGCCCAAGCCGGAGGTTCTCCCCTCGCTGAATGAGCAGGTGGAGGCTTCCCTGCAGGGGCTGGAGGAGGATATCGCGGAGGATCTGCTGCGCGCGCTGGGAGCGCTGGTGCGGCGGGAGGGGGACACGCTGAAGATGACTGACCTGAACGGCACGAAGAAGTACCCGCTGCAGGAGCTTGTCCGGCTGCTGGCAGGGGAGCTGCCGCAGGGGGCGCCGAACCTGCAGGGGAAGGCTTTTGCCGCCTGGCAGGCGGACCCCGCCTCCCTGCTGCCCGGGGGGAAGAACGAGGAGCTTTTCCCGGCGCTGGCGGCGCTGGCTTCCCGAATCTCGCCGGCTGCTCCCCGGGAGCTTTCCGACTTCATCCAACAAGCCCGAGAAAAAAAGACTGGAACACCCCCCAAAAATGGACTACAATCAACCACACCCAACCATGGAGCCCACGAACCCACAGACCGGAGAGAAACTGATCCGCTGCATCGACTCGAAAGGGAACACGACACGCTGGATCACTCCGGAGGAGAGCGCCGAGATGAGCAAGGACTACGACGAGGAGTTCATGTGTCCGAAGCCCATGGCCTCATTACTCAGGCGGTGCCGGGAGCAGCAGAAGATGAGATCTTAAAAACTGCCCAAATTACAGCTGCCCAGCTCAACGCGACATTTGAGGGCAGCAAACCAGCATTCCTTGAAACGATCCCGGGTTATGCCGCTTCTCTCGCGAATGATTTGCCACCCGGCGTCCGCTTTGTCAAAGCCGGTGGGATCGAGTGCATCTACAACGAAGATGCCGTCGCTAAAGAGCTGAATCTGCCGGCGGGGGCGGATGTGGATGCTGTCGTTCGGGAGAAGCTGGAGAGGGGCGCCTACGGGAGCCTGCTGGGCTACGGCATGGACACGGCTATGGAGCGCCCCTGCACCTACGTGAGGATCATGGACGGAGATAAGGAAATTTTTGGTTTTATGACATCTGCGGATATGCAGGAAGCCAAGCGATACGCGCAGCAAAGGCTCGATGATTTCAAACGAGAATTCCCGAACACTCCCTACATCCTCTCATCCGCCGCCCGCGCCGTCCGCAGCACAAAATCCAGCAGGTTGCTCACCAGCGTCGTCGCCATCGCCACACCCTGCGCCTTCGCGTGCCCCGCGCTCTTCGGCTTGCCGATCAGCGCCCCCATCGCCACCGTCCTCAGCAGCTCATTCACAGCGATAACCTTATCCATCCAGCTCGTCTTCTTCTTCCCCCCGAAAATTGACCTCACCTGCCTGCACAACCTCGGCAAATCCGCCCCCGGCAGCAAATTCTGCGTCGGCACCCAGCCCCCGCCCACAGCATTGCCCAGATTCGCAATCGTCAGCCCCACCACCGGCACACTCATAAACGGACCTGCCAGCACACCCATCGCATACTGCTTCCAGCTCCGCTTCTTCCATTGCTCCTCGTCATCCGTCAGCCAGTTGTAAAGGAACGTCAACGCCTGCAACGCCGCCCCGTGCGCGAACCACACCGCCGCCGCCCTGCCATACCGCCCCTCCGCCAGCAACCGCGCCGTATTCGCAAACGTGTTAATCGACTCCCCGCCCAAGAACAAATTGCCCACCGAGAAAATACTCCGCTTCGTCGCCAGCAGCGACCGCGTCCGCCACCCCTGCGGCTGGCTCTTCATCGCCAGTGCGTGCCGCACCTCCTCCATCGCCGCCGCGTCCAGCTCCTCATGCGTCAGCCCCGGATTCTCCTTCTTCATCTTCCGGTACACCGCATCGTAAAGAATGCAGCTGCTCTTCACATTATTCCACACATCCAGCTTCTCCATGAAGCTCATCCCCGCCCGCGTCTCCGAAGCCGTCGCCCCGTGCCCCGTCACCTCATCCGCCTTCGCAAACATCGCCTCGCCCAGCCCTGCCGCCTCCCAGCCCCTAAACCTGCTCGCCAGCTCCGGTCTCGCCGCCATCTCACGCGTGCTAATCACGCCCAGCCCCGCCAGCACCCGGCTCTTGCTCTTCTCCCACTCCCACAAACTCACATTGTCGCTCCCCGCCAGCGTATTAAACAACGCCGTAAACTGCTTCATATTGCTCGCCACGCGCCCATTCAGCACCGCGTGCGCCGCCGCACTCCCCAGCGAGTCTATCACGTTCGTCAAATCCCGCCCCACGCGCTCCACCTCGCCCGCTGCCGCCTGCATATGCTCCGCAATCGTCCGCATATTCGTCACCATCCCGCGCCCCACAACCCTCTCCAACGCCGCGCTCATCCGCACCCCGTCCTCCTGATGCGCCAGCACGCCCTGTATCTTCTGCGGCAGGTCGCGGTACGCCAACAGCACATCCTGCTGCTTCTGCACCGTCAAGTAAGCCGTCAGCAGGTTCATCGTCGGGTCAACCTTTGAATGATGCTGGTGTCGCGTGTACGTGATATAAATCTTGCCTCCTCCGCTCGCCTTGCCCTCAGCCCTCTCGCCAAGCGTCCTCTGCGTCGTCTCCTGCCCCACATCGAAAAACGCCCGGAAATAATTTTCCTCCTCCGGGAACGGCATCCCGTACACCTTCTCATACAGCGCCTTCATCTCCGGCGTCCTCTTCGCCAGCTCAGCGCGCAGCGCATACGCCAGATTCATCACCTTCTCCCCAGCAAACTCCCGCAGCTGCTGCACCACTTCCTCCGTGTACCCCTGCTGCCTCAGCATCTCCGTGTACGCCGGTTGCTCCGCCAACAGCACCCTGTAAGCCGCCTCCCCTTTCGTCAGTTGCAACATCTCCCCGCCGTGACTCTGCCGCATCTTCCCGCCGCTCTCCTCCAGCTTCGCCTTCTTCTCCTCCTTCTCCTTGAGCCACTTCTCCTCCGCCTTTTTCGCCCTCTTCACCGTCTCCTTCCTCAGGTCGTAAAACTTATTCAGCTCGTCCTCCGTGAGCAGGCTGAACACCGCCTCCACCCCGTGCAGCCGCGACTTCTTCGCGTCCCCCACAGCCCCATACTTCGCCTCCGCCTCCTCCGCGATAAAGTCCGGCATCAGCTCATCCTTCACCAGCTCCTCAAACGCCGCCGCAAACGTATTCGCGTTAAAATTCTTCTGCCTCAT
>CANQGG010000042.1 GCA_947601655.1 uncultured Akkermansia sp. | reverse complement strand
AGAAGCAACGAAAAATGGCGACCGCTTCATCGTTCGTCTGCTGCTGGATGCCGGGGCGGATGTCAATGCCCATCTCAAAGACCGATTTAACGCTCTTGAGATGGCGTCCTCGTACGGTCATTTGGGTATCGCGCGTCTGTTGATTGAGGCGGGAGCGGAGCCGCGTCCGGCTGACACAGAGTATTCCCCGCTTCGGGCAGCTGCGCGCGCTCAACATTTCCACCCTGAACTCCTGCGCCTCCTGCTCACCTATTACCCGGATGTGCGCACGGCTCCCCATGTCCACAACGCCTTAGTGGGATCCGTCGATGATCGCCTTACCGATGCGACCGAAATTCTCCTCGCTGCCGGGGCGGATCCGAATGCCGTCGGTCAATCTTATGATGATGACGAGGGGCCCATCACCCCTCTCATGGCTGCTATTTCCAACGACAGCCTGCCGACCATCCGACGGCTTCTTGCCGCTGGGGCAGACCCCAACAAAGCAGTCAATGGCAAGAGTGCCCTGGAGCATGCTTTATCAGACAATTCAAGACTGAGCGTGGTGCGCCTTCTCCGCGCCGCCGGCGCTCATTAATCTCCCTCAATATCATACCGTCGCGTGATTTATGAAATCCGCGGCGGTATGCCCCAACTCATCATAACAGCGACATCTTGTCTTTTTCAGGATGGATCATGCCCCGTTTTTACCCAACGATCTCTAAATTGGCAGGGGCACTTCCGGAGTATGCGTTCAATGAGCTGATGCTTGCAGAAAGCGATCCTCTTGACTTTCTGCGGTAGCGGTAGTAAGGACCGCCGCACAATCCGTTATCGAAAGGGGAAAATCAGGTTTGAGAGGTCATCAATCCTTTTCTTCACGAACGGCTTTTGCAAGTTCGCGCTCAGCCTGTTTCGTGTAGCGACGCCCGATGAAAATGGGAAGGCCGAAAACAAGGATGAGCAACAGCGGCGTGAAGACGTACAGGAAAAGGGAAGTGTAGAGGGCGCATGTTTTGTTCCCGGCTCGTTCGCCGGTGCGCCACCACTGCCAGGCGCGTGTGGGATCCCAGGTGGCGGCGCTGCCGGGGATGAGGTGCAGCAGACCACGGCGAGCCATGGCTTCCGGGACGCCGCGATCACTGGCGGCAATGTACCAGGAATCTGCCGTGCCTTGTTCGTCGAGCCCCTCGTAGTAGTGAGCGAGTTCCAAAGCTGCGGCAGGGGATTCAAGGCGATTGCCGGCGAGTTCCAGAAGAGCAAGACCTCGTTCAGTGTCCTGATCCAGTTCCGCGGAGCCGTGCAGCATCTTGGAGCCGAGGCGTACAAGAGCATCGCGCTGCTGCATGCCGGCGGCACGACGATAGTATGGCAGAGCTTCTTCCGCTTTTCCGGCGTCTTCCAGTCGCCGTGCCTTCACATAAACGGCATCCGGTTCATTGGCATGCTCAGCCTGGTCGAGGTAATGCTCGCCGAGTTTGATATCCTGCGGCACATCTTCGCCCTGCAAGTACGCGCGAGCTACAATGTAAGCCATCGTGCCATCGTGGTGTTCATCCGCCATCTTGCGGGCGTAAGAAGAGATGGCGCGGGACTTATCTGCCTGGACTCCGATGCCGTTGTAATAAGTCTTGAAAAGTTGTGCGGCAGCCCAGGAAGAACCGGCTTCGCAAGCTTGCTCCAGTCTGGAGAGTCCGGCGGCAGTGTCCTGTTTCGTGCCTTGTCCGTTTTGTTGCATGAAGCCGAGCCAGTAGAGAGCTTCAATATCTTCGGCATTTTTCTCCAATCGAGCGGTGTAGAGCTCGAAGGCCCTGGTGTAAGATTGCTGCGCCATCGGAGTATTCCCGGCGCGAGAGTAAATCTCGCCGAGCATGTATGCACCGGCAGGTTCGCCAGATTCTGCCGCGCGGGAGAACCACGTCGTCGCCTCCTGGATATTTTGCGGCGTGTAGTCTGCCCCTCCCATGTAGCGCGCGCCCAGCTGCAGCATGGCGGTTGAGTCGCCGGCTTCCGCTTTTTGGGTGAGCAGTTTGGTGTAGTGCGCTGCCCAGGTGCGGGCTTCATCCGGCTTGTGCGCCAGAGCATAGCGCAGATAAACCTGTTGGGCTGCGTGCAGATCTCCCTTCTCCGCCTGAGTCTTGAGAGTATGCAGTCGCTCTTCAAGGGAAGCATCCGCCTCCTCCACCACGCGCGCCGTAGCGGGATTTTGGGCGGACTGTCCGAGGGATACAGGACAGACCCCAAGCATCAAAGCTATGAGTACAATCGGGCGTTTCATTGTGGAAAAAATTACTTTTTTCAGCGAGCACCATATTTTCCCCGAGGGGAGAACTTTCCGGCAGAGCTACCCTTGCGTGGCGCATTTGTTCTGCCGGAATGCGCGCCACGATGATGAGGAGTTGCCGAGTAGGAGCGCATCGATTTGCCACCGCGTGGTGTCCTTTCACCTTCCACTGAGTGGAAACGACGCGGGCTTTTACCATTTCCGCGTTTACGGAGAAAATGCTGTCCTTCTCCCCCATCGTTTTTCCGGTGGGCGTGCATTTCATTTCGGTGGAAGAGACGTCCTGGATGCCTGTTGAATGGCCGCTTTCCACCGCCCTCTTTTTCTCCCCTCCGATAGTCTCTCCTACTTCCTTTTGAATCTTTATGGCTATAGCGGACTTCTTCCTCCTCTCTCTCAAAGTCCTCCGGATTGAAGTGGTAGTGTCCTACCTCCTCAATGGAGTTGCGAGCCGCCTGAGGATCCAGCTTTTCGAGAAGCTGTTCCGGGGAAGCAGCCTTGTCTGCAGGGAAGGCATGTTTGGCATCCAAAAGCCCCTTGCGCCGCCGGGGATTGGTAAATGCGAGTTTTTCCTGTTCCGGAGTAATTTCAACACAGCGTCCCGGTGGCAAATCTCCTCCCCAGAGCGACCCGATGCGGACTCGTACCAACTTCTGAACGTGAAATCCCATGCAGGCGAACATCTGCCGCACCTGGCGTTTTATACCCTGATCGAGAACCACGACGGCACGTCGTGGTGAAAGACGAGCCACTTGCTTTGCTTTCGCCTGCTGCCCATCCGGCAGGCGGAGACCTCGCAGCATCTGCAGTAAATTCTTATCATCATATGGTTGATCCAGCGTCACCCAGTACTCTTTTTCCACTCCATTGGAGGGGTGGGCTACTTTTTGTCCCAGATCTCCTTTGTTGGTAAGCAGCAGAAGACCTTCACTATCCGTATCAAGGCGACCGACATAGTTCACGTGGCGGTACTGCTGAGGCAGCAGATCGTAAACCGTTTCCTCCTTACCCTGGCGGCAACGACTGCAAACGACTCCCCGCGTTTTGTTCAGCAGAAGGGTGATGCCCTCCTTCGGCACGGCGCGTTTGCCATTCACTTTCACATAATCTCCTGGCATCACGCGCACGCCGGGAGTATCTATTCGCTTACCGTTAATTTCAACCGCTCCTTCTGCCACGAGGCTATCGGCATGGCGGCGTGATTCATAACCGCAGAGAGCCAGGTATTTGTTGATGCGGATTCCTTCTTTCTCGGGACTGGAAGTAGAGTCTTCGCTCATAAATGGGAAAAATTAGGAAAAAACAAAATCCCCGCAAACGGAAACCGATGCGGGGGATAGAGAGAAAATCGCCGGCTTGCAGTGTGGGCATCAGCGGAACTCCGACATACGCAAGACCGAGCAGGCATCATCGCTTACGCCTCAAACTTGGTCTTGGGCAGCCCGATGGGACTTTGACCCTGTTTCCACTGACCGCGCTCCTTGAGGATCTTAACGCGCTCAAAACGCTTGAGCACAGAACGCTTGCCACCGACGGAGCTCGAAGCTTTCAGGGAGGAGTGTTTGGACATGATTACGTGAAAGTTGGGTGTTAAAACGAACCTCTTCCTTGTTGGGGAAACGACGAGGTGCGGGGCACTTATACACCCACCGAGGCGAAAACGCAAGCCGAATTTACGACTTCTCTGAATTATTTGTGAGAGCGGTGCGCCTTTACCCGATTTCTGTGGATGTCGGTCGTGGACTCAACGGCGACGGACGAGCTTACGCTTCAGGCTCGTTTCATCCGGCTTTTCTTTCTGCTTCCCTGATTGAGTGGTTTGCTTCCTTGACTTCCGCTGCCCGAAGCTGCTTTGGCAGTCTTTTTCTCGGAGGAGTTTCGACGGCGTTTCGAGGAAGCAGAAGTCTCGGGCTTTGCTGGCTTCCTGGGTGATGCATCAGAGGCGGGAGAGTCATTACGATGATGTTTCTTTCGACGCAGAAGTCTCCTCATCAACAAGGTAAGAAGGCATCCTCCGGCGAGTTGGATTAAGTCGCCACCCCAGAGCAGGTGGAAGCGATTGATCCGGATTGAGGCGGTGGGCCGATGGTAAAGAAGTTCCACCCGTTCACCATTCGGGTAGGCGTGCGTGTCGAGGTCCGGCAAACGATCAGCTACGGCAGCGTGACCATCGATGGAAAAACGCACAATAGGGCGGTATGCTATGTTCCCTTCCCATGGAAAATTACCGTGGGTAAGCATCTCTCCCCACCCCTCAAACGGGCGTTCGCGAGCATCTGTCACTACCCCCGATACAATCTCTGCTTTGTGGACGAAGAATGCCGTGCGCCCCAGACCGAGCAGAGCATCCCCCGCGAGGAAGATTCCCCCCAGCAAAAGCATGATAAAGAGAACACGGCGACGGTTCATAGGACGGTTTCAGTACGTTGTTAAACAGCAGCAATGCATCGTTCGTAAGGCTCGACGCGTCCACGCATGACGCATTGCTCGGCCCAATGCAACACGGCTTGCAGTTGAGGGCTCACATGGTTAGCAGAGAAGAGAGCGGGATTACAGCGCGGCTCGGCAAGACAAATTGACGGGATGGAGAGAAGGAGCTGCTCAAGCTCCTGTCGTGGCATGCGCAGGAGTTCTTCCGCTCGTGGAAGCGTTTCCGGGATGCCGCTTGCACTCAAACAGCGCAGGCCGACTCCAAATCGTTCTGCCTGTCGAAGTAAGGCAGTGGCTGCTTGTTCTGCCTCGTGTCCGAGGATAAGTAGTTCGGTCTCCTGAGCCCAGGAGCCACAGGAGAGGGCGCGGAAGAAGGAGCGACGGAGCTCCTCCTCATTCCCCTGTGAAGAGGAGATGCAGATGGCGCGGTATGCGGGGGCACGGCACTCATCCGGCAACATGATGTAGGCCCCGTCGTCTCCTCGTTCTCCCGCAGGCCAATGCACGGCCACGAGATCCGGGTGCAACCAGCTTTCTTCGCCCACCGGGAAGGCGAAAACACCCAGCCCTGTCACATCGTAAAGGCGCACGGCAAGAGCAAGGGCGCGGTGCTGAGGTGTGTCATCCCGCGTGTTCGGCTCGGTAAGCAGCTCCTGCAGCGTAGGTTGGGGGACGCCTGCCTCCGGTTTCAGGTAGTAGCCTTGCCCACCCGGAATGCGCGCAAGGCAGCTTTCTTCCTCCAGAGCAATGAGAGAAAAATGCGTGCGCAGCGTACCGTCGGAATAGGTGTCTCCTAGCCTTTCACGAACAAGTCGGATGAGCTCTTTGCCCTTGATGGCGTCTTGGGCGCGCCGCGGCAGTATCTCGGGCAGGAGCTTGAGGAGGATGTCGTGCAAATTCATGGGGGTGGAAGAGAAATCAGGAACGCGTAGCAAAGCCGGCAAGCTGAGGATTTGGATCTACCGGCGTTTCGAGAGGACTGAACATCCCGACTCTTGCGCGCAAGAGCCCGGCAAAGGCAATCATGGCTGCATTGTCAGTGGTAAGTTCGGGAGGAGGCAGTAGCAGCTCGACTCCTTCTTTTGCGCACATTCCTCCCAGACGAACGCGCAGGAAACTGTTGCACGAGACTCCACCGGAGACCGCCAGAAGGCGTAATCCCGTGTGTCGCAAGGCGAGGCGAGTTTTATGGATGAGGACATCCACGATGGCGGCACGTACGCCGGCACAGAGATCGCAAAGGCTTTGCTCATCCAGACCGTGCGGATCGCCTCCTGGCGTAAGTTTTGCCAGAGTATGGAGGACGCTTGTCTTGAGTCCCGAGAAAGAGAAATCATATCCTGACTCGTGCAGCATGGGCCGCGGAAGCTTGAAGCGTTGCGCATCCCCACGCTCAGCGCGTTTGTCGATTTCGGGACCGCCGGGGTAGGGCAGATCCAGCATACGCGCCACTTTGTCGAAGGCCTCGCCCGCTGCATCATCACGGGATCTGCCCATGAGCTCATAGTCGCCGAGTCCTTTCACATGCAACAGCAGACTGTGTCCGCCGGAAACCACTAACCCTACGTGCGGCAATGGAGTCGGTTCATGTTCCTGACCCTCCCGGTGCAGGAACGGGGAAAGCAAGTGTCCCTCCAGGTGATTCACGGAGATGAAAGGTTTCCCCGCAGCAAGAGCGATAGCCTTGGCTGCCGTATGCCCCACAAGCAGGGCAGCCACGAGTCCCGGTCCCCCTGTGGCGGCGAAGGCATCAATGTTTTCCGGAGTACAGTCGCTCTGCTCCAAAGCTTCTTGCAACAGAGAGGGCAGGCGACCGGAGTGGTTTCGCGAGGCGAGCTCCGGAATGACGCCGCCATAGAGTCGATGCATAGGAATTTGCGTGGAGACAAGCGAGCACAACACGCGGGCGCCTGCTCCGCTGGAAGAATCCTCCAACACCGCAACGGCAGTTTCATCGCAACTCGACTCAATTCCAAGCACTCGCATGGCGCGTGGTCTTACTTCTTGCGGGTGATTTTCGGTTTATCCTTGCCGAGGACGGTGGCTTCCGTGAGGGTGACAGATTCAATGCTTTTATCGCTGGGGGCGATGTACATGATGTCCAGCATGAGACTCTCAAAAATACTGCGCAGGGCACGCGCGCCGGTGCCGCGTTCAATGGCTTGCTTTGCCATAGCACGCAGAGCTTTTGGCTCTACAATGAGCTTCACCCCGCTCATCGCCAGAAGTTTTGTGTACTGCTTCACCAGGGCATTTTTCGGTTTGGTAAGCAGTTCCATCAGTTCATCTTCTGTCAGGGTGGTGAGAGGGGCAAAAATTGGCAGACGTCCCACCAGTTCCGGTATCATGCCGAAGAGGAAAAGATCCTCCGGTTGCGTTTTGGAGAGAACTTCTGCTTCGGTGTATTCCTTGGCATCGCGTCCTTCTTCAATGCTGGCGAAGCCGAGTGTGGAAGCTCCCAAGCGTTTGCGAATGATGTCCTCCAATCCCACGAACGCACCGCCGCAGATAAACAGGATGTTCTCGGTGTTCACGCGGATGTAGTTTTCATTCGGGTGCTTTCTGCCGCCCTTCGGGGGAATGTTGCATTCCGTGCCCTCCACAATTTTCAACAAGGCCTGCTGCACTCCCTCCCCGCTTACATCGCGAGTGATGCTCACGTTCTGCGTTTTGCGTCCGATCTTGTCAATTTCATCCACGTAGATGATGCCCCGCTCAGCTTTGCTGACATTCATATCCGCCGCCTGCAGCAAGCGCAGTACGATGTTCTCGACATCCTCACCCACGTATCCCGCTTCGGTTAATGTGGTGGCATCTACGATGCAGAAGGGCACATCCAGTATTCTCGCCAGCGTTTTAGCTAGCAGTGTCTTTCCGGAACCCGTGGAGCCTGCCAGCAGGATATTGCTCTTCTCAATTTCCGTGCCGTCGTCGCCCTGTTTTTGTCGCAGTCGCAGGTAATGGTTGTACACCGCTACACAGAGAGTTCGTTTGGCGTGTTCTTGGCCAATGACATAGGCGTCCAGTTTTTTGTGCAACTCCTCCGGAGTAGGGAGTTTATTTTGCGCGCATTGTTGCACGGGGAGAATCGAGTCAATGTCCTCACCCATTTGCGGCATGAGTTCCGGATGCGTCTCACTGATGAGTTGCAGGATGCGTTCCGCCGCAATGTCCCCTTTCGGCTCACTGCGAAACATGAGGTCATCCAGTCTCTCAATGCAGGGGAAACAGATATTCAGCTCTGCACTCAGGGAAAGCATGGGGCGTCCGTCCTCTTCCTTTCCGCGGCAGAATATGCACCGCTTCACATCTCTCTTCGCCATATTAATCCTTTATTTTGTTGTCCGGTTTATGCACGAGGATACGGTCCACGATGCCGTATGCCAGAGATTCCTCGGCTGTCATGTAGTTGTCGCGATCCTGATCACGTTTCACCTGTTTGGCATCTTTCCCCGTGTGCTGCGCCAGGATGGAGGTAAGGCGTTTGTCCAGACTGAACATGAAATTGATGGTTCTTTCCACGTCCGCTGCTGTGCCCTGTGCTCCGCCCCGTACCTGATGGATCATCACGTGGGAGTTCGGCAGGCAGAAGCGTTTTCCCTTTGTGCCCGCAGCCAGAAGAACGGAGGCCATTGACGCAGCGATGCCGATGCAGTATGTGTTGATGTCGCAGGAGACAAATTGCATCGTGTCATAGATCGCTAGACCCGCGGTTACAGAGCCACCTGGTGAATTGATGTAGAGATGGATATCTTTTTTCGGTTCCGTCATCTGCAAAAAGAGCAACTGCGCAATCACCGAGTTCGCCACCGTGTCGTCAATCTCCGTCCCTATGAAGATCACGCGATCCAGCAGCAACCGCGAATAAATATCATATGCTCGTTCCCCCTGATTCGTTTTCTCAATAACCGTGGGAATGTAGTAATTATTCATGATTGATTCCATAGCCAAGGACTTTTCTACCACATTTCATTTGCCCTGCAAAGACGGAACCGAGGCATCAGCCTTCTGTATGTCACGAAAAAGCGGGGAAGGGCATCTTCTGCCGCCTCCCCGCCTGCTTTCTGAAAGAGTAAATTTCTGAACTTTTACTTGCCGAAGTAGCGCTTGAGCAGACCATCAAAGCCTTTGCCGTGGCGAGCTTCGTCCTTGCACATTTCGTGCACGGTATCGTGGATGGCGTCGTAGCCAAGTTCCTTGGCCCGCTTGGCGATGGCGAGTTTGCCGGCGCAGGCGCCGAATTCCGCCTCAGCGCGCATCTCAAGATTTTTCTTGGTGTCCGGCGTAAGCACCTCACCGAGCAACTCGGCAAACTTGGCGGCATGTTCCGCTTCTTCAAAGGCATAACGCTTGTAGGCATCTGCGATTTCAGGATAGCCCTCGCGCTCAGCCTGGCGGCTCATGGCGAGGTACATGCCGACCTCGCAGCACTCACCGTTGAAGTGATCACGTAGGCCCTGTACGACTTCGGCGTCAAGCCCCTGAGCCACGCCCACGCGGTGCTCATCGGCGTAAATTTTTTCCGCACTCTCTTCGATGAGTTCGAACTTGTCAGCGCCCTTCACCTTGCAGACGGGGCAGGATTCCGGGATGCCGTCGCTTTCAATGATTGCTCCGCAAACTTTGCATCTGTATTTCATAGCATGGATGTATTGTTGTGTTCGTCGCTGCGTCCCAGGACGCAAACGCACTTCACGGATGGTATCATGCCGCTTTCCGAGAAGCAAGGGTAATCGCGTTAGAAATTGCGATTGGATGCATGATCAATCATACGGCTGTTAAGAAAATGGGATAGGGAGGGGGCTCTCTTCCTCCTGCGATGAATAAGAAATGTCTTGCTTCCCTTTACGCTGTTGACAGCACACCGGCAATGGCGCATAATAGCGATCTTGAGAGGCGATAGAAGCCTCGTCAGAAAACGGAATATATGGATATTCAATACTTGCTCTTCTTACAGCATGCGAGAGAAATGCTAGGAGGCGTTTTCAATAACTTCTTCTTGCAAATTAGTGATTTATCATCCGGTGTGTTTGTCTGGCTGATCGCTTGCGTCGTGTTTTGGTCAGTGAACAAGAAAGTTGGCAGTTTCCTGTTTCTGAACGTCGGTTTTTCGCGCTTTTTCATGCAAACGCTGAAGCTGACATGCTGTGTGTATCGGCCCTGGATACGCTCGGCGGAGATTCTGCCTATCGAAAAGGCGTCTGGCTACTCGTTCCCCAGCGGACATACGGTGACGGCGACAGCAAATTACGGAACGCTGATGGAGAGATACCGGCAGTGCCGCCCTTTGTGCGTTTTCCTCGCGCTCATGATTCTGCTCACGATGTTCTCGAGAAACTACATCGGCGTTCACACACCGCAGGATGTTGTTGTCGCCCTTTTACTTGGCGCCGTGGTGGTATTTTGCGGGGCACGGGTATGGGAATGGCTGGAGGCGCACCCAACCAGGGATTACCTGCTGCCGTGCGCCGGCGTGGTGCTGGTGACCTTTTTTCTGATTTACATTTCCTTCAAAAGCTATCCTATTGATTATGAGGGCGATAAAATCCTTGTCGATCCGCAGAAAATGATGATCGATGGTTACAAGGATGCAGGAAGATTGCTGGGCGTCACTTTCGGATGGTTTCTGGAACGCCGATGCGTGCGCTTCAGCCTGGAGGTTCCCTTGGTTCGACGTGTTGCCAGAGCAGGTTTCGGCGTGCTTCTTCTCCTCCTCTACGAGGACTGCGCCATGCCTTCGCTGACGACTTCGCTCGCCTCATCCTGGGGGTATTTCATGGCGACTTTCTTTGAACTTATTCTCCTGATGGTCATTTATCCTCTCTTTTTTGCTCGCGAGGAGAAAACCGCATAATGGATGGCTACAAACTGGGACAATTTCATTCCCCGATGAACTGCATGGGAATGTTGCCTGATGTGTAGACGGGGAGGCTGTTCGCGTCATGAAGATTGCCTACCACGAATACTTAAGCATCTCTCATTGATTACCAGTCTGTATAGATCTAATCGCTAAGTGGAACGCGCGGATGGTGCTGGTTGGACTGGCAATGCCGCGGCCGGCGATGGAAAAAGCTGTGCCGTGATCCGGACTGACACGGAGACGAGGAAGACCAAGCGTGGCGTTCACGGCGTTATCAAAGTCCAGTAGTTTGAGCGGGATGAGCGCCTGGTCATGGTAGGGAGCCACAATGCCATCATAGAGACCGGAGGCGGCATCTCGATAAACAGTATCTGGAACGCAGGGACCGGTGATAATTGCGCGGTCAGCCAGGGTTTTCTGCAGCAGCTCTACGGCCGGGATAATAATAGTCTGCTCCTGAACCCCAAAAGCTCCATTCTCACCATTGTGGGGATTGAGTCCTGCAATGGCGATGCGAGGGCATGAAGTACCCTGACCTCGAAGGAAATCACAGAGTAGTTCGGTGACAGAGACGATTTGTTCTTTCGTGAGAGCCTGCGCTACTTCTTCGAGTGCGAGATGAGTCGTGCAGAGGGCGACAGTGAGATGTTCTCCGGTGAGGCACATTGAAAAACGCGAGACTCCGAGGCGAGAGGCGAAAAATTCGGTTTGACCGGGGAAGGGGAAGCCAAGGTGTTGGAGGGCTTGTTTGCAAATGGGGGCTGTTACGACGGCGTCGATAGCGCCGGAACGCAGCGCATCTGCTGCGGTTTCCAACTGATCCCAGGCCGCGCGAGCTGTGGCTTCTGTCGGTATGCCGGGAGTGCAGGGAATGGCAGGCCCCATGGGAACAAGGCGAACTGGTGCATTGGAGAGTGAGGCAAGGGCTGCGGCAATTACCTCCGGGCCAATGCCTGCCTGATCGCCTAGCGTATAGCCGATTGCTGGGTCTTGAAGGCTGCTGCTCATTGTTCTACCTCCTCCGCGGAGTCATCGTTTTGCAGAGCATCATTCGGAACTGGTTGTGTCGTGGGGACGGGACGGCGTACGCGCGGGCGGTATGAACGACGCGTGTTTATGTACTCCTCGTGCGAAACCCGCGGCACAAAGCGAGCTTCAGAATTTACCGATGTGTAATATACTGCGGTAAACGCGACGCCAACAAGAGCTAAGAGCAAAAGAAGCACTGCAAAAAAAGTTTTCATGCCAAAGATTATATAGAATGCAAAACCTGATAGAAAGTACGAATTAGCCTCGTTTGCGCAGGTGAGTGGGTAAAATGTGCATGCGGTCGCGGTATTTGGCGATGGTGCGACGGGAAATGCAGATGCCTTCTTTCAAAAGAAGTTTTTCAATTTTAGCATCGCTGAGGGGTTTGGTCGGTGATTCGTGGTCCACGAGATAGCGAATACGAGCCTGAGCCGCTGCGGCGGAAATTGCGGGCGCCACCATTGGGGGATTTTCCGCACCGCCGGATATTTTCTGCTTAGTTTCTGCAATGGGAAGAGATGTCGAAAAAAAGCGCCGCAACTCAAACATTCCAAATTCGCAACGTAAAAATTTACCGTTTACAGCACGAGAAATTGTGGAAATGTGCATGGCTGTGTCATTAGCCACTTGCTCCATTCTCAGCGGCTTCAGATGGGAAGGACCTTTGAAGAAAAAATCTTTCTGGAATCGTACAATCGACTGCGCAACGGAAAGGATTGTTTCCTGGCGCTTTTCGAGCGCTCGGATGAGATTCCGTCCCTCGCTGAAACAATGGGAAAGATACCGCCGCAATTCCGGGCTATCGGATTGCTCAGTGAGCATTTCACGGTATTGAGAAGAGAGAGCAAGGCGAGGTACGCCTTCACCAGTGAGCGAAACGCTCAGCTTCGTCCCGATACGCTCCACGATGACATCCGGTATGATAACACAACGTTCGGCAGGGGAGAATCCACTTCCTGGGTCCGGACTGAGGCGCGAGATACGGTGAGCGGCAGCGGTGACCTGTTTTTCAGATACCCCTAAGGATCGAGCAGAGACGGCATACCGATGATTAATGAGATTCTCCCATTCCGTTTTTACGAGACGGTAGGCGAGGGAATCCGCCTCATCTGCCCGCCGGAGTTGCAAGAGAAGACTTTCTTGCAGATTACGCGCACCCACGCCCGCAGGTTCAAGATCTTGCACCACATGAAGCGCATCACGGTAACGCTCTGGAGGTAAAATGTTTTGAATGGCTTCTTCATCGGTTAAAAAACCGTGAGTATCCAGGTGCGCGATGATTTGCAGGGAATCTTGCTCCAGAATAGGGGGAAGTGCGCTCTGAAGCACTTGCTCTTCAAGATGGGAAATGAGGGTGGTTTGCTGAGGTAGGGAATCCATCAGCAGTTCATGACGTTCGGTTGCAGCATAGTCAAGCCCGTGGGGCATCCCGTCATCTGATGTCGGGGCAGGGGGGGATGGGAGCTCTTCGAGTACGGGGTTGGTGCTGAGGGCTTGATTTGTGAGGTCCTTGAGTTCCATGAGTGTAGCCTGAAGAGTGCGCAGGAAGAGCTGCATAGAGCTGTTCAGACTCATGTTCTGTTGCATCCCTTGCTCAAGCCTTGCGGGAGATGTGTTCATGAAACTTATTTTTTATTGGCGATGGTGGTGAGGATATTGATTTTCTCGATAGTGCTCTTGTATTCCTCCTGGGAAAGATCACTGCGCAGACGAGTACGGAGGAGATCAATCTGAGCTTCCAGAGTTGCGTTCATTGCCTGTGCACAAACCTCATCCACGTAGTTTTCCATCAGTTGATCTCTGAGGTCGTAGATAGGAACTTTCCGCAAAACTAGCGCCTCTTCTTCAGGCAACTTTTGAGCGAGCGCTTCTATATCCAACCTTGTGTCTGACGCGGGCGCAAGTTCAAGAATTTTCTGCAACAGAGGTCCCCCTGGTAAATAGCGGATTGGCCCCTGCAAGTCCTCTACCCGTTCCATTAACATACGATGTGCCTTGGCATTGCTGAACATGAGGTTCAAAATCGCACGAATGACAGGGTGCAACGTAATCATCGGGGCTTTTTTCTGCCGGATAGCAGGGGAGGTGTTCGTTTCAGACATTTCACTTTCTAGCTGATCTCCCGTAGTATAATCACCTTGATAATCCGAAGATACGTGAGCAGGTCGGCGCCTATGTTCCTGTATAGCTTGGTTAACAGATTCGCGCATCCGATCCAGACCAACGCCAAGGCGAGTGGCAAGGTCAGCCGTAGCAATGTCACGCTGCACAGAGCTGTGAATTTCTGCCGCCAAGTCGGCCATCTGCTCGACTAATGCGGCGCGTGAAGGGGCATCATCCCGACAAGCAGCCATCTCCATGGAGACGTACTGTTCGAGAAAAGGCAAGGCTTCTTTTACCGCTTGTTGCAGGGATTGTCCCCCATTTTTACGCGTAAGAGAATCCGGATCTTCCCCGGCGGGCAGGACCGCGCGATAAACCGAAACACCTGCAGCTGCGAGTTTGCGGTAGGTTTTCTCTGCAGCAGAATTTCCCGCATTATCGCCGTCATAGCACAGTACCGCTTTTCGAGCATATTTGGCCAGTAATCTGGCGTGGTCATCCGTGAAAGCCGTGCCGAGTCCCGCCACGGCGTAACGCAGATCCGCGCGCTCGTGGCAGGCGATAACATCCAACTGACCTTCGCAGATAAGAGCGGTGCTATCGGCTTTTGCTATAGCGGCGGTAGCCTTATGTAACCCGAACAGTAGTTCTCCTTTGTGGAAGGCGACGGTCTCCGACGTGTTCACGTACTTACGGGGGTCGCCGTCGGGTTGCATGACGCGGCCGGAAAAGCCAACGATCTCGCCACGGACGTTGCGGATGGGGAACATGAGGCGATCACGGAAAACGGGGTAGAAGCCGCGGGGACTCTTCCCGATGAGGTAGGCTTCCTGCAGGATGCGGTCATCGAATCCGCGTGAATGCACAAGATCAACTAATTCACGGAAGTCCGGCGGCGCCCAGCCAAGTTGCCACGCTTTGGCAATACGGATATCAATGCCTCGCTCTTTGAGGTATTCTCGCACTTTGGTGGCTGTCTTGCCCCGGCAGAGAAGCTTATGGTAATACTCTGCTGCGAGTTCGTTCACTTGCACCACAGCTGAACGCAGTCTGCGTTTCCGCGCAATTTCCGGGTCGTCTTCTTCCTCTATAACCGGTACACCGTTAATATCTGCAAGTCGTCGAAGAGCCGTTGGATAGTCAAGATTCTCATACATCATGAGAAACTTGATAGCATCACCGCCTACACCGCAGCCAAAACAATGGAAACTTTGCCTCGCTGGGTTTACATGAAAGGAAGGCGTTTTTTCATTATGGAATGGACAGCAGGCTTTCCACGAGTAACCGGAACGTCGCAGTTGCACATAGCGTCCCACAAGATCTACGATGTTTGCAGACTCTTTGATGCGAGCTTCGCATTCTGGGGTGATGCGTGCCATGGCTACCGGTTATTGCGTGAGCTGTTGCAAGTGTTCCGCAAAATTTGGATAGGAGGTATTAATGTTTTCACAGCGTCGCAGAGTAGTTGTGCCCTCTGAGCACAGGGCGGAAATAAGAAAGCTCATGGCGATGCGGTGATCGCCAAAGCTGTCCAGCTCACACCCGGTGAGCGGTGCGCTGCCAGTGATAATCATGCCGTCATCAAATTCTTCCACCTTCCCTCCTATGGCACGAAGATTGGTTACCACAGTGCGAATGCGGTCACTCTCCTTCACTCGCAGCTCTGCCGCGTGGCGAATAATGGTTTTTCCTTCGGCCAGAACCGCCGCAATGGCAAGGATGGGAATTTCGTCGATGAGGTTCGGTATTTCCTCCTTCTCCAATTCTGTACCATGCAGCACTGCGGATCTCACGACAATGTCGCCATAGGGTTCATAAGACGTTTGTTTATCAATGATTTCGATGTTCGCGCCCATGCGGCGCAGCACGTGCAGCAGAGCCGTGCGCGTGGGATTGAGACCGACCCTGCGAAGGATTAGGTCACTGCCCGGCACCACGCACGCGGCAACCATCCAGAATGCAGCGGAAGAGAAATCCCCCGGTATATCAATACTGCGTGCTTGAGGGAAAGCAGCTCCTTCGGTCCGTACAGAGAGCCCATTATCGCACGTGGTGCAGGGAATGCCGAAATGAGCGAAGAGGCGTTCCGTGTGATCACGAGTGAGAGCTGGTTGGTACACCGTGAGTGGTTCCTTGGCAAACATGCTCGCCAGTAGTAGAGCGCTCTTCACTTGCGCACTGGCCACAGGCAAGCTGTAGCTGATGCCGTGCAGTTTTCTGCCGACAATTTTCAACGGCGCGCAGCCAGGCTTGGTACCACATGCTGCGATCTGCGCTCCCATGAGTTCCAACGGCTTAATAATGCGCCCCATAGGACGTGAACAGAGAGATTCATCTCCCGTCAGCTGAGATTTAAAGGGAAGGGCCGCGAGTACGCCGGCAAGCAGGCGCATTCCTGTTCCGGAGTTGCCGCAATCGATCTCCCCCTGAGGAGCTTCAGGATGCATATCGACGCCAGTGATGCTAAAAGAATGGGGATTCGGCTCCGGTTCAACCATGGCGCCGAGCTGCCGCATCGCCGTCACGGTGTGAAGGCAGTCTTCGCTGCAGAGGAAATTGGTGACGCTCGTTTTCCCTTTTGCGAGGCCAGCGAGAATCGCCACGCGATGTGAGATGCTTTTGTCGCCAGGAACACAGAGTTCCCCACGCAGTCCGTGGGATAATTTGCCAGCGCTCAGAGTGTCAATTGGCATGGATTTCAAGATATTTTTTTGCAAATGCTTCTTTCAACGTTGAGTCTCGAAAAGCGCGAATGGCAATTTCCACCTGCGCGCTATGGATAGCGCTTTCCAGACTTTCTTTACATTCCTCAAAGCGCAGGGGGCGTGCAGGCGTGATCTTTCCCGGCAGCATAATGTGCCAGCCCCAGCGACTCTGCGCAAGCGCGAACTTTCCTTCGGGCAGAGCTTTCTCCCCAAACAACGGCAATTCCGGCAGAGGGAAATCCTCTGTGTTTTGTACGATGCCCAAATCTCCTCCTCGGGCGGCAGAGGTGGGATCCGCACTGTGTTTTTTTGCAAGTGATGCAAAGTCTGCCCCCGTTTCCAATGCATGCAACAGTTCCTCTGCTCGGCTGCGTACGAGCTCTACGTCCTCCCCGAGGGTTGGTAGAAATATATGACGCAGTGAGCGGCTCTCCGGTTGCACAAGAGAGTTCTTGATAAGTTCGTAATGGCGGGCGGCATCCTCATCGCTCACGCGGCAGTGTGATTCAATGACACGCTGCAGAAAATGCATATCTTTCAACCGCGCTGCCAACTCGCGTGTGTAGGCTTGCCGAGTCAATCCCTGACTCGCCAGCCACCTGTCGAAAATTTCGCTTGAGGGCGCACGGGAAGTGAGTCTCTGCACTTCTTGCTCGGCCATTTCCGTCACATCCGGTAGATTCTTGTCATTGTAGCGTGATCTAAGGCGCAGCAGAGTATCATGCACAATTTCCATAAGCATCGGTATTCTGTCTCCCTCCGGTGTGTCATTGCGTCCGCGGAGGTGATTCTGCTGTTCCGTGAATTGATCGAGATGTCTTTGGGTAATTACCTCCCCATAAACGATAGCCGGGGCATCAGCGTTCTCAGCGACTGCTACGTCCTGTTGATGCAGAAGTCGCCACGTTGGTCCCCTCCAGATAAAGAGATCACCGGTGAGGTACAACAAAGCCGTCCCAAAAAGAGCCAGCTTGATCGCCGATATCTGAAGAGACGAGAATTTCACCGCGACCATTCTACTCTTCACCCATTCTTTTTGCAATCTAAATTGCCACGCTCGTATCACAACTGCCAGAATCCTTTGTTGCCTCCTCACTGGTTGGAATGATAAGTCGTAGTAAGACGCTGTTTATGGGATTGAATAGCAAGATAGCAAGGATGAATTATATCTCTTCGCGAGTGAAAGGATTATTATCGCTTCACGGTCTTATATATTTATTATCAGCAATAAATTAAGTGAATCCCATAAAATCAAAGTATTGTAAATTGAAAGTTTTTTGCCTTATTTCCTGATTTGATTGTCCTGCTTGCGTCCGTGGGAGTTTCTTCTTTACATTCAGTCGCGTATGTGTTAGAAGATCTCCTGTATGTTAGAACGTGTTCGATGTGTCTTAGAGTCCGGGGGATTATCGAAGGAGGATGCGTTGCAGCTGGTTGATTTGCCGGAGGATGAGCTTTTCTTGAGCGCATCCGAACTCCGTCGACATTTTTTCGACAACAAGGTGGATCTCTGTTTTATTATCAATGCCAAGAGTGGCAACTGCAACATGAATTGCCGCTTTTGTTCTCAAAGTAGTTTTAACTCGACACAGATCGAAAAGTACCCTTTCAAGAGTAAGGAGGAACTTGGGGAAATAGTCTCTTCATGGGAGGAGTTTCCGGTAGCTCGGTGCGGGATTGTGACATCCGGCGGCGTTCTCACTGATGCCGACGTGGAGAGTCTCGCACAATTCATCGAATCACGTTCTGCAGCAGGAAAAGCAGGCCATCCTTTGATTTGTGGTTCACTCGGTCGGCTGCGTCACGAAGCCATTGAGCGTCTCAAACGCGCAGGCCTCACCCGCCTTCACCACAACCTTGAAACATGTGAGCATTTCTACCCTAATGTCTGCACCACGCAAACGTGGCGCTCTCGCCTCGAAACTGTGCATCAGGCTAAACAGGAAGGGCTTTCCGTTTGCTGCGGAGGGCTTTTCGGCCTCGGCGAATCGTGGGAGGATCGCGTTTGCTTTGCTGCGGAGCTGCGCCGCGAGGGAATCGATAACGTGCCCATCAATTTTCTTTACCCGCATCCCGGCACACCCCTGGCTCACCAGCCAGTCATGCTTCCCGAGGAGGCTCTGCGTATCATTGCCATCTTCCGCCACATGCTCCCCGCTGCCACATTGCGCATCTGCGGTGGACGTGTCAGCGTGCTTAAGGATCGGCAATACGACATCTTCGCCGCTGGTGCCAACGCGCTTATGACCGGCAATTATCTTACCATTCCCGGTGCTGGTGTGCAGCAGGATCTCGCTGCTTTGCGGCGTCTCGGTCTTGAACCTTCCTCCTGAGCATTCTTCCCACTCCTTTCTTCTGGCGCTTGTGCTGGTTTTGGGCTGCGCGCCACGCTCATTGAGTATATTTGGAAGGCGTAAAGCAAGCAAAATAAACCGACTATGTTCAATGAACATAGTCGGGACGCTTGGCTACAGGGAATTGAGGGGTTGAGGGTGAAGGGGGTTAGGAGGAGTCGTAAGAGTTTCGTAAAATGAGGGAGGGGGAATTGTGTGTCATGAGAGGGGGGGGGATTAGAAGGTGTAGGAGAGGCCGAGGCGGATGGTGTTGTAGTATTGGCGGGGGGAGGTGTAGGTGTCGGTGTCCCATTCGTCTTGCGGGGTGCGTTTGGGGCGGGCGGAGGAGCCGCTGATTTGGTAGGCGGCGAAGAGGGCGAGGCTCGGGGTGATGTTGCAGCGCAGGCCTATTTCAGCGCAGTAGGCGAAGGCGAGGGCGGAGTCGTGCCATTTGGTGGTGTTGTCGGTGTAGGAGGAGGATGGCTCTTCCGGGGAGAGGAGGCCGGTGTCGCTTTCCCGGCTTTTGAGGCTGCGGGAGAGGATGCCGATGTTGGCGCCGAGGTAGACGGAGGTGCCTGTGGTGACGGGGAGGGTGTAGCGCAGGCCGGGCATGAGGGCGAAGTCTGTGACTTTGTAGTGTTCGGAGTAGGTGCCGTAGTCTGTTTCTGTGAAGGAGTCTTCCCCGCTGGCGAAGCTGAGGCGGATGTTGGCGGAGAGGCCTTTAACGAGGGTGCGCGAGAGGGTGATGTCTGCACCGTAGGTGTTGACTTTGGGGGCGTTTTCTTCCCAGTCTGCACGCATGATGGGGCGGGTGGCGAAGTTGGCAGCGGCGGCTATTTCTACTGACCATGGGGAGGGGGAGGGGGAGGGGTCATACCACGGGGCGGAGGCGGGCTGTGGGGCGGGCTCTTCTTGCGGGGGAGGGGGAGGGAGGATGGATGCCGGCTGGACGGGGGCGTATGTGTAGCCGGCGAGGGTGAGGGGCTGGCCGGGGGTGACGTAGGTGGCGTGGACGGCGCGGGAGGCGGGGGCGGAGCTGACGGGGGCGTATGTGTAGCCGGCGAGGGTGAAGGGCTGGCCGGGGGTGATGGGGCCTACGGCGTAGGGGTAGGCGGCGGCTGTGGCGCTGGCGGCTGCGAGGAGCAGGGAGATGGCGGAGAGGGTGGTTGTGGTTTTCATAGCGTGGGGTATTCTAGCAGGTAGGATGGGGGTTGGCAAGAAGAATTTTGCGGGGGGGGGGTAGTAACTATTTGATGATAAATAGATAAGGATTATACCTGTGGCAACGGGCGTTCAACGGGCGTACTACGGATGGGGTCAGGAGGGGGTGTTTTAGTAGGGGAAAGTTTTGTTGTTGGAGAAAAAGGATGTAAGGGAGGCGCGGGGGTTTTTGCCTGCGCGGCGGAGATGCGGCGGCCTTGGTACATGCCACCGGCGTGCGGGACTTTGGTGCTGCGGCGTTTTTGTTTGCCGTCTGCGCCGTAGAAGGAGGCGAAGTAGTAAGGGGATTTGGTGTCTGTGTTGAGGGAGACGGTGGGGAGGTTGCTTTTCATAGTCGTAAAGGCGAGGCGTAATGTTTTCGTAAATTATTCGCTCATCGTATAATTTTGTGGAATGACTCCACAAAGCAACTCCAAAAGGGCGGCGAAATACTCAGTATCTCACAAAAATAATCCAATTATCCCTAAAAACAATCTGGGCATGGTGGAGATTTCTCCTACCATACCCAGTATCATGTTTTTGAAGTCCCTGCATTTTAAACGTTTGTCTCTTTCTCCTCAAGGAGAAATCTTCCACGCTCTCTACAAGGATAACCCCGAGGGTATTCATTGCCCTCATTGTAAGAGCAAAAACTTCTACCGGCATGGTTTCTGTTACCGTAGCGCTCTGCTGGCCAATCATGAAAACACTCTGCGGCATGTGCGTGTACAAGTCCAACGTTACCGGTGTAAGGATTGCCGCAAGACCTACGTGATGGGGTGTGAAAAGATCGGACTGCTTAAATACCAACACCGCAATGATCGCTGCAATAAGCTTATGCTTCAAGCTTGCGCTGACGGTCAAAC
>CANQGG010000041.1 GCA_947601655.1 uncultured Akkermansia sp. | reverse complement strand
TGCGGCACACTATACGCATCCATCCCCTCTTTGTCAAGCTCTATCTTAAATTTTTTTCCGCTTTTTTTTCGCCTTACTTTCCCAACCACCACAAAATTACTCTCTATCAACACTTAACTCTATCTCCCCCTCCCTCCATCACAATGGAGGGATCAATCCAAACAGATGCCGAGCTGCTCGGGAAGAGCACTGCGTGGACGCTCTGTGAGAATTTCACCGCCGTGAGAACCCACAGCAACGGTATGCTCAAAATGCGCAGCCCACGATCCATCTTCCGTCACGGCAGTCCAATTATCCTTCAACACGCGTACCCGATATGAGCCCAAAGTAATCATCGGCTCAATGGCCAAAATCATTCCACGCCTCAGATGAGGCAATCGGTGGTGAGGACGATAATTTGGAACGGAAGGTTCCTCGTGCAAGTGCCTCCCCACACCATGACCAACGTAATCACGAACAATACCAAAGCCAAAAGGTCGCACAAAATCTTCTATAGCGCCACACACATCCGCCAAATTATTTCCCTGCTTCGCCTGTTCTATACCCCGGTAGAGAGCTTCTTCAGTGACGGCAAGCAAACGAAGCGCGTCCGGACGCACCTTCCCCACAGGCACCGTGAGCGCATTATCACCATACCAGCCATCCACGATCGCACCGACATCGAGACTTACAATATCCCCATCCTGAATAACACGCGAGCCTCCGATACCATGCACCACAACCTCATTCACAGAAATGCAGAGCTGCCCCGGGTAACCGGCATACCCGTAAAATGCATTTCCACACTTTTCCCTCGCGAACAACTCCGCAGCCATCGCATCCACGTCCCCCGTAGTCATGCCCGGTCGAATTGCCGCGGCAAGCTCCGTGAGTATCCGGGCAGATACCTCTCCGGCGCGCCGCATTTTCGCAATCTCCCCAGGATTACGAGTTGGGATATGATCTGCCATCCTATCGCTTCTCCACCTAGAATCTCCAACCTATGTCCAGCCCTAACGTGAATTGAAAGTGATCCACAGGCGTGTATCCCAAATTACGCGTTATCTTGCGCGCATTATTTCCAGTCCATGATATCTGAACCCATGGCTTGATGAATGTGTGAGCATCACGGCCAAAGCGACCATTCGAGGAATAAGGAAGAACCGCCACGCGGATACGCGTGGCATCCAGCCCTTCCACCCCTGTACCCCAATAACTGAAAGATGGAGCAACGCCGAGAGAAACTTCCAAATCCAGTCCAAAAGCACGCGGACTCATGACATCCGTGAAGCGGTAACCACCTTCAAAGTCCATATAAAACCCGGTAAGTCCGTAAAAGGCGCCCCCTATTTCCGCGTGACCAAAAAAGCCTTTTTGAAAATCATTGTAGGCAGCACGCAAAGAGATATCTTGTGCACTGCGATGCGATGCTCCATCGTGCCACTTCGCCATGTACCCTTCCAAACCTCCACGGCGAAAGTTATAGCCAACCTCCACGAGCAGATTTGGTACAACCTCCTTGCCCAGCGAATAACCCAGTTCAAACTGCATAACATCTCCCAGGGGACAGGTAGCATCCCAAATCGCCCCAGCCATTCCATGAAAACGCTGCTGAATTCCCTTGTGAAAGAGATTGCGATTGGTCGGTGTGAAAGATATGGAAAGGGAGGAACAGCCGTATTCGCTCAGGTCGTTGGTTACGCCCATACCTCGAACCTGGTAATCCGTCGCATAAGCCATGAGGTCAACAACCACATGCGGAGAAGACGAGGAAGAGGAAGACGGCGGCACAACCTCCATCGTTGGGAGCGTTTGATTCGACGCTCCCGCCGCAAACTCCGGCGGCAAATCAGACGCCCCCGTGTTCTGATAACTTAACTCATCATAAGTAATCTGTCCATCCGGGATAGCGGGAGGAGCCTCCACAGCCCACGCCAATGCTCCGGCAACGAAAAAAGCAGCACAATGTTTCACCATACGTGGTCATTCTATCCTTCCGTGAATCCTATGGCAAGCAGAAAACACATGATATAGCGGATTATTTATACCATGACTACCACATAATCGATCACGTTGGCGATTGCTGAGAGCGCTCAACGACGGAGGGCTCAGGTGAAGAAAATTTATTGTGTGTACGCCACATGTGGAGCGCATAAGCCCAGTAACCAACGCAAAGCACCACGCCAACCAACTGCAAGAATCGTCCCACAACGCGGCTGCCCGCCAGGTAAGCAACAACGAGAACAAAAAGTCCAATGCCTAAGGCAACTATCAAGAGGATACCCGTACCAATTGGGTCGTGATCACCAAATACAAAATAGAATACCGCCGGCACAGCAGCCATAAAGCATGCAGCGCCACCACAATCCCAAACATTAAAATCATTGAAATCCTCCGTCATCAGTTTATTACCTCCAAAAAAGGAAGATCAGGTTGCGAACGAATAGCAGCGAGATCCAAAAATGAGGGAACCCACGCGTACGTGCGTGGCTCCCTCCTCAATCGCCACTTCGAAATCACTGCTCATCCCCATGGAGAGCACAGGCAAAGGCAGAGGACCACTCTGACGTAAATCTTCCGCTAATGCGCGGAGAGCCGCAAATGCCGGGCGAGCGTACTCCGCCTTCTCTACCGGAGAAGGAATGCACATCAACCCTTGAATATCCAGCATTGGAAATTGTACAATCTCCTCCCAAAGTCTTTTGAGTTCTGCCGCGGAGAATCCATGCTTGCTCGCCTCTCCATCCACATTCACCTCCAACAACATCTGAACCGGCACAGAAGAAACTTCCAATGCAATGCGCGAGATGGCTGCGGCAACCTCTACCTTATCCACAGCATGAATAATCTGCAACCCGGCGTTTAACGCCTTACGAACCTTGTTGCGCTGCAATGGACCGATAAGATGCCAACGACAATCCGGCGGCAACAAGGGTTTCTTATCAAGCAACTCTTGCAGGCGATTTTCCCCGAAATCGCGCTGCCCGGCAGCATACGCTTCCGCCACAGCAGAGGAGGGCATAGTCTTGCTTACGGCGACAAGCCGGACAGCGTCGGCCGTGCGTCCAGAACGAACTGCGGCCTCCCCTATACGGCAGCGCACCTCATCCAATCGTTCAGCAATGCTCATATGCAGAGAGGAGATAAGACAAACGTTGAATGAAATGCAGGGAAACCGGTGGTAAGAGCGTACAGTCAGTACCCATAGGAAAGGGCAAGTGTCGTCAGCGTTCGCGTGCTCACTAAAAACAAGTCACCCGTTACTGCTCCGCCTTGTTCCCCTCAACACTCAAAGAAACGACTTGCTCCTCCTCAAAGGTCACATCTTCCGCACTGATGGAATCTTCATCCTCACGATCTGCATGCGAATGGGAACCCTCCAGAGAAACAACGGATTCGCCCATTTGCCCGGCAGGTTCTCCATGTGCATCACACTCTTCCGGGCGCCGTTCCTCTTTCTCCCTCCCTCCGGCAGCGCTCACGCGCAATTCGCGTCCCATGAAAGGTTGTCCATGAAGTTGTTCAGCAGCGCGCACAGCATCGCCGAGGCGCTCCATCTCCACAAAAGCGTACCCCTTACTGCGATACGTGCGAGAGTTGTAAATAATTTCTACGCTCCGAACGTGTCCAAACCCTTTGAAAAGATCCTCAAGCTCAGCCTCTGTGGTATCAAAAGAAAGATTACCCACATAGAGACGAGCGCAATCCGTGGGAGGCGTACATATAGCCGGGGTTCGCCGCCCTCGGCTGGCAGCGGCAGGATTCCCTCCTCTCTGAGGCCTCGGTTGCGCCACGCGCACACGCTGCGAGGGCTGTTTTTTCTTGTTTTCCCCATTTTTTTGAGCATCTGGGACCAGCGATTTCTTCCTTCCAAATCCAAAAAAATTCATCACTCGTTTTAACAGGGAGGGTTTCGGCCCTTCCGGACGCGGCATGCGATGACGATAATTGCGATTGGAATGATAACGACGGCGACGGGAGCTCTGCCCCTGCCTGCCCTGGGTGTGGTGTTCAGCCATGATTGGTATGTTATCTGGTAGCCGGCCCTGGCAAGGAGACCGGCAGCACCGGCTCCACCTTCTCTTCCGGCAAATTTGTTTGATTGATGAGCAGAGAAAATCACAAGAGAGCAAACTCGGCATTCTCTTGAACTGCATGATGCAGAACTTCTGCGCGGATTGATGATACACGGACCTTCACGTCTGACAAGCCAAATTTGTGTCACCGCGCAAAATTGAGGCTTGCTTTTGCAGAAAAAGATACTACACTCGCATGGTTTCTCATGCGACGGGAATTCCTTATATGGCTTTCTGCCACATTGTGCGCTGCCTTTCTGGTGACAGCAGTACTGGTCTACTCTCAGTTTAGCACTCACGCCAAAGATCGTGCGGAAAGTGTCATGAGTACTCGTCTTAATGACTTGCTGGACTCCCTACGGCAAGCCGAGAGATCCATCGCCTTTTTAACGCAGGCCAATGATGCAAGCACCACCAACCGTGCGCGGGCGCTGGCAGAACTCGTATCGCTGGATAGTGAAATTCTGAAAAACCAGGAACGCTTGCAAAAAATCTGCAACGAACTTGGCGTAGAACAAATCGCTCTGACGGATGAAGATAACAAAGTGGAGGCAGCGGTCCCCCAATCACTTGTTGGGATGACGCTTGAGGAAGGAAACGAGATACGCCCTGTTGTACGGCAGGACGAGACCGGTAAGAGCATCATCTCCGCTTTTGGAGAGTTCAACCGCAACGACATGCAATACGCCAGTGTAAAACGCATAGACGCTTCCGGTCGGATACGTCTTGGATTTCTGGCACGACTCAAGAACAAATCACGCATCGATACTTCATTGCGAGATGGTTCTATCAAACTCAAATTAGGAACAAACGGTTCTATAGCTATTTTCCGACGAGGGGTACGACTCACGAACAAAATGGGAAACATCTCAGACTCCGAGCTCCTTTCGCTACCTCTTGGAAGGGTAGAAAGTCTTCGAGCCGAAGGACAGCGCTACTTCGCATACGCGGTGGATGGGGACGGTTTTCGCGTCATAGGCCTCATACCTGCGAACAGCGTATACGGCACTGTCCTGCGTACAATGCAAACACTTCTGCTGAGCAATCTCGTCCTTTTTATCATGATGTTTTGCGTCGTCAGCTGGCTGTTGCAGCGCATCGTCATACGAGGCGTTTCTCGAGTAAATGAGTCATTGCGTGAAATCACGGAAGGAGACCTGGAGTGCAAGGTAGACGTGGTGACATGTCCGGAATTTGCGCTTCTGTCTAATGGCATCAACTTCATGGTTGATTCTCTGAGATCGGTAGGGGAAGAGCGTCAGTTCCAAGTCAAGAGAGACTTAGAGTTGGCTCGCGCTATCCAGACTGCTTCATTACCCAACAGGTTTCCGGCTTTCCCACATATACCGGAGTTCGATCTTTGGGCGACTCGCCTGCAAGCGCATGAGGTGGGGGGAGACTTCTACGACTTCTACATGCCGGATAGCGACCACCTGCATTTCCTGGTGGCGGATGTGGATGCATCCGGTATCCCTGCTGCTCTCTTCATGATGCGCGCGATGTCACTCATCCGTACCCTGGCACGCAGCGGCGATTCGCCCGCGGAAATTGTCAGTGAGGCAAATCGCGAACTAATCGACTCCGGGCAGGCCGGTGTCACCATGGCCCTATTCTACGCCTGTATGGACATACGTACCGGACAGCTCACCTACACCTGCGCCGGTAAAACCAACTGCCTTCTGCAGCGTCTCGGCTACCCGTATGAGACACTTACCACACGGACGGATGTAGTCATCGGCGAACACGAGGGCACCCAATATCATACCCATACTCTCACCCTCACTCCCGGCGAACGCCTGTTTGTATACACCAGCGGCTTACTTCATGTCGCCGACGCAAACAACGTCCCCTACAGCGAAGATCGACTCAAAAAAGCGCTGCAAAAACAGGCAGCGAACGCGTCCGACACATTACTTTTGGTACGCAGTTCTCTGCGGCAATACGTAGAAGGAGAGAAATTGCCGCAGGACGTTACTATGCTTTGTTTGGAATATTGCGGTACCCCCTCAAACTCCACACAACTTAATTTTGTCGCAGGCGATTCTCAGAAAGCATTGGATTGCCTTGAACAACAAATGATGGAATTTTTCGCTGGGCCGCCGGACATAGAAACAATGAAACAAGTGCTGTGTCGGATACTGAGTACTCTACCGGAAACGAAGCAGATACATCTGTTTTTAGATTGCACCGAGCAGCAGCTTCTTCTCGAAATCAGTTACGCAGCGCCTGACTACAACCCCTTGAAAGATCTCATTGATCTGCCGGTAGACCGCGCATCTCACAGCTTTACTAACAATACGAATACGCTAACGATATGCAAGAACCTGGCTTGAATGCATCCGTCGTCCCCAGCTCACCACAACTTCCAATAAGCCATGGAAGCGTGCCCTCACCTGCTCCGCTAATAGCTGCTCCACCGGTTCCCATTCCCCCCTCTGCAACACTTACGGAAAAAAAAGCAGAGTTCACTTCGTGTCCGCCAATGCTGCAGGATTCCACAGCGGCGACAGAGCCTCAACAGTCCTCCTCACCGCCGACATTCGTTGCATCGCAATCTGATCCGAATCTGTCGGCTGAAAACACTGTGCCACACACGCATCCCCGTTCCTCCGGCATCACAGCAGGGAGAACAACAGCCATTGCTGCCTCAACGGAGCGGACACCTCTTGCTCCCGGCACACAAGTGGGAGAATACACTATCACCAATAAAATCGGCATTGGCGGGTTCGGCATCGTATACACTGCGACTCACACGGAAAATGGAACTCCTGTCGTCATCAAGGAACATCTCCCTGAAGGACTTGCCATCCGCGAACCAGGCAGTGACTACGTCATCCACTCGTCTCCGGAGCAGGAAGAACGTTTCAAAGCGACGGTGGATGAGTTCATGCAAGAAGTCACTGTACTTATGGGAATCTCTCATCCCGGTATCGTGCCGATTCTTTCTGCTTTTGCAGCCAATGGAACCGCTTATTATGTAATGCCTTTCATGCATGGAGAAGCGTTAAAGATCAATGAGCAGGTACCACTAAGCTTCACACAACAGGCGCAAGAGGCACGCCACAATCGGCGACTTTTACTCAGCTTACTTTCCACTCTCGAATATCTGAGGACACACCAAATTGTCCACCGCGATATCAAACCGGATAATATCCTCATCACTCCGGAAGGAGAACCCGTGCTACTCGATTTTGGATCGGCGCGTCAGCTGCAAGCAGGAAAAGTCTTCACCAACGTTTTCACTCCGGACTTCGCTGCACCGGAGCAATCTCAGGCGATGAGCAGCAGGGAGATGAGTGAAAATATAGGTCCGTGGACTGATCTGTATTCCCTGGGGGTAGTCATGTACTATCTGATCACTCGACTTTATCCGCCTCGTTCAGAATTACGCGTACTGTCTGCGGAAGATCCCTACACCCCACTGGCGGACCGTGCTGATTTGGAGGAACTCTATGGAGCAGCATTTCTGCGCGCGGTCGACCGTGCGCTGGAAATCAAGATAGAGGACCGTTGGCAAAGCGCCGCAGCTTGGCGGGTGGCGATTGGGGAGGGTCTTCTTCCCCGGAAGGGAGAAAAGAAAAAAAGGGAAACCGTATGCATCTCTTCCCTTATTCCGCTGGTGCTGCTTGCTATCCTGGGCGGCATCAGTTTCTGGGCCCTCTGGGAGCGCCGGGACGCCATTCGGGCCTATGATAACAGTGCTCGTTTTACGGAGAAGCTTTTGTATGATTTCAACCAAGAGATCGCCGATATACCCGCCTCTACCCGGCTGCAAGGCATCCTGAGCGATCACCTCAACAACTATCTCAACAATATGGAACGCCCTCCCGGAGGACGCGATGAGAAACTCACTCTCTCCCTCGCTGCAGCATGGCGAAACCTCGGGGTGCTGCGATTGCAACAGGGCAAACTCAAAGAAGCTGATGACGAGCTGACCCAGGCGGAAGGGTACTTCCGCGCCCTTTGCAAGCAACACACAGAGCAACCGAGCTATCGTTATGATCTGGCAGGCGTCCTGCTCAATCGTGTGGAGGTGGCGCGTGGGCGCAACCATTCCAGGGAGCAGGAACACCTGCTCAGAGAAGCAAAAGACATCCTGGAGAGACTCTGTAAAGAAGTCCCTCACAATCCCGAATTTCTGTGCGCCCTCGGGGAAGCGTTGGGAGAGGAAGCGCTACTCACAGACACTATGGGAAATGAAGAGTTACATGAGGGAGCGCTCAATGACATGCTCACCCTCTACAGGAACCTGTTTTCTTCTTTTTCCGACCACGTGAAAGTCCGACAAGGACTCGCTTATGCACTTATTTACAATGCTGAGTCAGACATCAAACACAAAAAATTTCAAAACGCAGAAAAAAGGTTGGATAAAGCACAAGCCCTTTTCTCCGCACTCACCCGCGAACACCCGTACCGTCTTTCTTTCAAAAAAGGACTCTCTCAAACTCTCTTCACCATAGCCAATCTCCACACCCTTGCGGCCGATACCGCCACGGACCCCGCTGAGAGGAAGCGGCAAGATGATCTGGCGCTGGAAACTTATCGCCGCCACAACGAGCTGGTCAGCTATCTGGAAACGCAGGACGAAAGAAAGACAGAGTACCCATACATGATTTGCCGGGCTCTGTCCAACATGATCTCCATCCTCCTGCGCAACGATCAACCTAATCTGGCGGAATCCTATTGTCGTACCATCATGCGTAAAATCGAAGAATTGCGACGCACTGCACCTGAGAATATGGACTTCGCGATGCTGGAAGCCTCTGCTTGGAGAGGAATGGCGTTAGCCCACAGCTACAATAATCAAGACAGGGAGCAAGCGAGTACTGATTTCGCACGCTACCGACGCCTTGCAGAGCAGCTCTTTAACCAGAGTCCGAACAACACAGCGCTTCAGTTCCTTTACGCCAACGCCCTCGTTGAATCAGCAAATTTCGACCGCCAGGCAGGCAATACTAACCGTGCTGTACGTTGGTATTCGCGCGCGCAAGATATTCTACTTAAACTTGTTCAGACATCACCACAGCATACAGGCTACGCAGATTTATTGCGTCAAGTGCAGGAAAAACTCTCTGACATCCAGAAAAAGAAATAAACGATTTTTTGAAAATCGATGGGTTAGTTTCACCCATTCCAAATCTCGAGTTCATCTCCATCCTCGTACAGTGACGGCACGAAGCGGCTCTCATTTGATGCGGATATATCTATTGGATTTCGGATAATCATGAGCGGAGGTTTCATCATTTCAATAGATCCATCCAGTCGGCAGCATCCAGGTTACCAGCCCGGGCTATTTGATCGATTAAACGACGCGCAATGAACGCTGCTTTAGTTCTTGTCTGCACTCCGTTGAATGATCGATACCTTGCGGCGTCATGTTTCAGTATTTTTGAAATACAACAACCGTAGTTCAGATCGCGTCCTCATTCTCTCCGAGGAGATGGACCGCACAGACCGACGGCTCCCCCCTCATCGACGGGGAACATGAGAAAACTCAGAGGTTCGAAAACTTTTACTCTGTCTCTTTTCTCTTGAGCAAGCGCAATATCTCGCGATTGCTCCGTTGCACACGTGCAATGCACATCAGTAAAACAACCGTCACTAACACCAAATAGGCCACTAATGCTATGCCGACGAGCTGGATGGTCGATGTAACACGACGAATGCGGGGATTTTGCATCAACCGTTCAACGATCACATCACTCAATTCGCGAGCATAGGCGCGGCCTTCTTCCTTGTAACGTTCTTTCACCGTGTCCAGCGTCTGCTCAACAGCGTTTTTCAGTGATTGAGTCAGACCGGAAACTGCAATATTTCCGCGGGCAGGAGATGTTTTTTTCGGCGCAGGCGCTACCTGTTCCTGTTGCTTGGGAACAGACGCGTCATTCTGCTCTCCAACGGCTTCGATACCAGCTTGCAAAAGCCCGCGCAGAAGATTCTTGCCGGTCTCACTGTCTGCCGATGCCAAAGGCGGAAACAACAGAAGAATTGCCGTCAGAACCGCGGGAAAAATATGTCGCATCGTCTCCATGATCGAAAAAGCGGCAGTGAGGATTCAATAATGTCCGCCGCGGGGACCATTTGTCCATTGCCATGCGGTCTCGACAATTTGCAGAGCATCCTGATACCTGGGCACCCAACCGAGGATATCGCGAGCCTTTGTAGCGTCGGCGATGAGGTAGGGAGGATCTCCCTCTCTCCGCTCACCATAGGTCACCGGGGCTTTCTTGCCGGTGACTTTTTCCGCAGCATCGATAATTTCCTTCACCGAGAGCCCCTTTCCGGTTCCTAAATTGAAGCACTCGGTTTTTCCGCCCTTCATGAGGTAATCCAGCGCGCGAAGGTGTGCATCAGCCAGATCATCCACGTGCACATAATCGCGCACGCAGGTGCCGTCCGGTGTATCGTAATCGGTGCCGAACACGGTGATCCCCGGTCGCTCGCCTTTAATTGCCTGCAAAATAACCGGGATGAGATGCGTTTCCGGATCGTGATCCTCGCCGATAACGCCATCTCCGGCAGATCCGGAAGCATTAAAGTAGCGCAGGAATACACTTTTGAGCCCATACGCCTTTTCGCAATCGCGACAAACTTTCTCAAGCATAAGCTTTGAGCCTCCGTAGGGGTTGATGGGATCCTGCTTTTCTGTCTCAGGAATGGGCATCTGTGACGGTACACCATAGGTGGCGGCCGTGGAAGAAAACACAAACTTCTTAGTGCCTGCCAGCAGCATGGCACGCAGGAGAGTCAACGGTTTGGCGATGTTGTTCTCGTAATATTTCAGCGGATCCTGCACCGATTCCCCCACTTGGATAAACGCCGCAAAATGCACAACAGCATCAAACTTCTCCCGCACCAGCAAGGGATACACGATACTCGCATCCCCGAGATCGCCCTTGACGAGCTTTGCCCCACTGCCCTCTACCGCCGCGGGGTGTCCATAGACCATGCTGTCAAGCACAGTGACTTCAGCGCCGGCACGAACGAGCTGGCGCACGGTATGAGAGCCGATGTAGCCGGCTCCTCCTGTTACAAGTATCTTCATGTTTTTTGTTGGTTGTTTAGTAAAATCTGTTATAAGTTAGCAGCGTGCATTTCCAGGAGCATCGTTTCTAATTTCCGAATGTCTGCTGCGAAACGTCGAATTCCTTCCGCCGTTTTTTCCATCGCCATAGCATCCTCATTCATCGCAAAACGGAAGCTGTTTTCATCCGTTGCAATACGTGGGATGTCCATGTTCATTGCCGCCTCCGCAGAGAGCACGCGCCGCACTTCCCCGCGCATCTCAGCCAATTCACGAAGCAGAGAAGGAGCAATCGTCAGCAAATCACACCCGGCCAACGCCAAAATTTCACCCGTGTTGCGGAATGACGCCCCCATCACTTGCACCCCATAGCCATACTTTTTGTAATAGCAGTATATTTTACGCACAGAAAGCACCCCGGGATCCGTTTCCGCATCCGCATAGCTCTCCCCCGTCGCTTTCTTGTACCAGTCAAGAATGCGCCCCACAAACGGCGAAATCAACCGCACTCCCGCCTCTGCACATGCCACCGCTTGAACCACGCTGAAAAGAAGAGTAAGATTGCAGTGAATTCCCTCCTTTTCCAGAACTCTGGCAGCCTGAATCCCCTCCCATGTGGAAGCGATTTTGATGAGTATGCGCTCGCGGTCGATTCCCGCCTGTTCGTACAGGCTGATCAATTTTCTCGCACGCTCCACTGTACCTTCTGTATCAAATGATAAACGCGCATCTACCTCGCTGGAAACGCGCCCGGGTACACGTTTGAGAATCTCCAACCCAAACGCCACAATGACGCGGTCGATCAGCGCAGCGCGCAACGCTTCTCCTTGCAATGGACTTCCCTTCAATTCACGCACAGCTTTCTGCGTCACTTCTCTATACTCATCCTCCTTCGCTGCGGCAAGGATGAGCGATGGGTTAGTCGTCGCATCCTGTGGACCATATTCTTCTATCTGCCGAAAATCCCCAGTATCCGCTACCACCGTTGTGTAGCGTTTAAGCTGTTCTAAAATTGTTCCTGCCATAATCCTTGCACATCATACCAACTTTGAGGGGGAAGAGTCAAGGCGCTTCCTCGATATTTTGAGTTTGCGTGTGGATCATAAATTACCCCGTGGATACCCTTTACTCTTGCCAAGGAGCAAGAAAGCTGGTATAAGGACGCTGGAGGAAGTATGGAGCAGGAATATTTCTCAGCGTTGGTGCAGTTGCTGGCGGGTTTTGGCTTTGCCGGCATGATATTGGTGCTTAGTGTGATCTTTGGGCGGCGTGCGAAGCTGCGCAAGGCGCAGGAAATGCCGTACGAATGCGGAAATGAGCCGGAAGGACCGGGAGCGCCGGGATTTTTCTCCATCAAGTACTACCTGGTGGCGGTGCTGTTTCTGGTGTTTGATTTGGAGGTGATTTTCCTGTATCCGTGGGCGCTGAGCTTCAAGGGAAGCGTGCTGCAAAACCCGGCGGCGCTCATCGGCATGGGCATCTTCATCGTCGCACTGATGGGAGCGTACTTCTACGCGGTGGGCAAAGGAATCATCACCTGGCACCACAATCCCACACCCGGGCAGCGGAAGGGCTGAGGAAGATTTCGGTTCCCGGCGTGCCGGGAGGCGTGCTGACCGGCGCCACGAGAACGTAGGCTATGTCCCGCACACAAACGCTTCAACAACTGCTCGGCGAGCGCATCGTCATCCTCGATGGAGCGATGGGAACCATGGTGCAGAAGCGCCGCCTCACCGAGGAGGATTACCGCGGGAGTGTCTTTGCAGACCGCACGAAGTACCCGCACGACGTCCTCAACAACAACGATCTGCTCGTCCTCACGCAGCCGGACGTCATCGGGGACATCCACCGCGCGTACCTGGACGCGGGGGCGGATATCATCACCACGTGCACCTTTTCTTCCACCTGCATCGGGCAGCATGAGTTCTTCCACACGGCGTCGCCGGGGCCGCGCGACCGGGATTATTACGAGGGCGTGCTGGCAGATGAGGCGCTGAGAGAGCTCGTGCAGCAGTTGAACACGGCGGGCGTACGCCTCGCGCGGGCGAAGGCGGATGCCGCAGAGAAACGGGACGGGCGCCCCCGCTTTGTGGCGGGCTCCATCGGTCCCCTGGCGGTGACAGCATCCCTCTCGCCGGATGTAAACAACCCCGGCTACCGCGCGGTAAACTTTGATCAGTTGCGGCGGGCTTACCGCGAGCAGGTCCGCACGCTGTGCGAGGCCGGGGTGGACATCCTGCTTCTGGAAACGATCTTTGACACGCTGAATGCGAAAGCGGCCCTCTTCGCCATCGATGAGCTGCGCGAGGAGCGGGGACGCGAGCTGCCGCCGGTGGTCATCAGCTTCACGGTGACGGATCGCGCGGGACGCACTCTCTCCGGGCAAACGGTGGAGGCGTTCTGGAACTCTGTTCGGCACGCAAAACCTCTGGCAGTGGGAATCAACTGCGCCCTGGGGGCGGACCTCATGCTGCCCTTTGCGCGGGAGATTTCCTCCCTGGCCGATTGCGCGGTGAGCATGTACCCCAATGCCGGCATGCCCGATCCTCTGAGCCCCGGCGGCTACGAACACACGGCGGAGCACATGGCGGGCATCCTCCGCGAGTACGCGAGTGAGGGACTGCTGAACATCGTGGGCGGCTGCTGCGGCACCACGCCGGAGTACATCCGCGCCATCCGTGAAGCCGTGCAGGATTTTCCGCCACGGCTGCCCGCCCCTGCCCCGGCGGCGGGGCAAATGCGGCTCTCCGGGCTGGAAAGCTACAACCACGACCGCACGAGCAACACCTTGTTCATCGGCGAACGCTGCAATGTGGCGGGGTCCCCGAAGTTCGCCCGCCTCATCCGCGAAGGGCAGTATGAGGAGGCGCTGGAGATTGCGCGCAAGCAAGTGGAGAACGGCGCCCTGGTGCTGGATTTCTGCTTCGATGACGGCATGATTGACGGTCCCGCGGCCATGACAAAGTTCCTCAATCTCGTGGCGGCAGAGCCGGATATCGCACGCGTGCCCTGCATGATTGATTCATCGAAGTGGGAGGTGATTGAAGCCGGTCTGCGCTGCCTGCAGGGCAAGGGCATCGTGAATTCCATCTCTCTGAAAAACGGCGAGGAGGAATTCCTGCGCCACGCGCGGCTGATCCGCCGCTACGGCGCGGCGGTGGTGGTGATGGGCTTCGATGAAAACGGACAGGCCACGAACGCCGACGATCGCATCCGCATCGCAAAGCGCGCCCACGATTTGCTCACGCGCGTGGTCGGTTTCCCGGAGGAGGATATCATCTTCGACCCGAACGTGCTCACCGTCGGCACCGGCATCGCCGAGCACGCCGACTACGCCAAAGATTTCTTCACTGCCGCGGCGGAGATCCACCGACTTTTCCCGTCCTGCCACATCTCCGGCGGCATCTCGAATGTATCTTTTGCCTTCCGCGGCATCAACCCCGTGCGCGAAACGATGCACTCCGCCTTCCTCTACCATGCGCAGGAGGCGGGTCTGGATGTCTGCATCGTGAATGCCGGCATGCTGGATGTGTACGACGACATCCCGAAGGAACGCCTGGAGCTGGTGGAGGACGTGCTGCTCAACCGCCGTCCGGACGCCACCGAACGCCTCACGACCTACGCCCAGAAGCTCGCCGAGCAGAAGCAGAAAACGGCGGCGGGAAGCGCGCCTGCCCACGCCGACGCCTGGCGCAGCGAACCCGTGCAGGAGCGCCTGTCCCACGCCCTCGTGAAGGGCATCACCGAGTTCATTGAACCCGACACGGAGGAAGCTATCGCCGCCTGCGGCAGCGCGCTGAAGGTGATCGAGGGTCCGCTGATGGACGGCATGCGGCGCGTGGGCGAGCTTTTCGGCGCGGGCAAGATGTTTCTGCCGCAAGTGGTGAAAAGCGCGCGCGTGATGAAGAAGAGTGTGGCGGTGCTCACGCCGTACATCGAGCAGGGAAGAGAGGGCGCCTCCGCCGTCGGCACCGTGGTGCTCGCGACGGTGAAGGGCGACGTGCACGACATCGGCAAGAATATCGTCGGCGTGGTGCTTGCCTGCAATGGTTTTCGCGTGGTGGATCTGGGGGTGATGGTGCCGTGCGAGGATATCGTTTCCGCCGCCCGGCGCGAGAAGGCGGATCTGGTCGCGCTCTCCGGACTCATCACGCCGTCGCTGGAAGAGATGGCGCACGTGGCGGCGGAGATGCAGCGGGCGGGGCTGACTCTGCCCCTGCTCGTGGGAGGAGCGACGACGAGTGCGCTGCATACGGCCCTCAAGATTGCGCCGCACTATCCGTCCGGCGTGGTGGTGCATACGACGGATGCCTCCACCGTGGCGCCCATCGCCGCCGAACTCACCGGAAGCGAGCGGCAGCAGAAGATTCAATCCCTCCTGAACGAGCAGGAAAGCCTGCGCCGGAATTACGAAGAAAGGCAACAACCGACGATGCCGCTGGAGCAGGCGCGCAAACAGACCCTGAAGACCGACTGGGAACACGAGAGAATCCCCGCGCCGCTGAGGACGGGTGTGTTCAATGTGGGCATTCCCTGCGGCTGTTCCTGCTGCCACCCGGTGCCGGATTTTCCCCTCACCGGAGAGGAGCTGGAGGAAGCGGCGGATTGGAGCATCCTGCTGCGCGTTTTCGGAATGCAGGACGCCTGGAACCCCGCGCACAACGCGCCGCATGAGAACGCGAGTCCGGAACAGAAAGAGCAGATCGCAAGCCTCATTGCCGATGCCCGTGCCATGCTCCGCTCCGCCATCCGCGAGCAGAAGCTGCACATCCGCGCCTGCTTCGGCATCTGGGCAGCCCACGCGGCGGGGGACGACATCTGCATTGACGGCTCCGACTACGTGCTGCACACGCTGCGATGCCAGAAGCCGAGCGATAAGCCGCGCCTCGCGCTGGCGGATTTCGTGCCGCAGGGAACGTGCGGCGGCTATGTGGGCGCGCTGCAAGCGAGCATCGGCGGCGCGGAAGAATGGAGCGCAGAGTTCGAGAAAGAGCACGACACCTACAACGCCCTGCTCTGCCGCGCGCTGGCCAACACCCTGGCGGAGGCTCTCGCCGAACTCACCCACCGCCGGGCGGACGACATTTGGCCCACGGATGCAGGGCGCATCTGCTCCATCCGCCCCGCCTGCGGCTATCCCACCCAGCCCGACCACGCCGAGAAACGCACCATTTTTGAACTGCTGGACGCCCCGAGCCGCACCGGCGCCGCCCTCACGGAGAATTGCATGATGCAGCCGGTCGCCTCCGTATGCGCCCTGATTTTCCACCATCCCCGGGCACGCTATTTCGCCGTGGGAACCATCGGGGAGGACCAGCGGGAGGATTACGAAAAGCGCGCCGGTCGCCCCTTGCTCATCGGAGGATGAAAAGCGGCGACATGATCGGCGGAGCATTCGGTTCGGAACCGGAGGCAACGAGCGGCGGCTTTCCCCTGCCGGAGGACGCGAACTGCGCATGGCTCAACAGCGGACGCGCCGCGCTGGAGTGCATCCTGCTCAGCCTGCCCCGCCAACCGCAGCGCGCTTTCGTGCCTCGCTTCACGTGCGATACTCTGCTGCAGCCCTTCCGGCGCCTCGGCATCCCGACGCTGCGCTACGAAATTGAAACGGATGATCTGCTGCGACTGAACAGTCTGCAATTGCCGACGGCGGCGGGAGAACAGGATCTCCTGCTGCTCACAAACTACTTCGGGCTCACGCCCCCGGAAGCCCTGCGGGCTGCGGCGGAGAGACACCCGGGACCGAGTGTCGTCGATGCAGCCACGGCGCTGTTTGCTGAGCCTCTTCCCGAATTGCCGACCTTCTACAGCCTGCGGAAATTCGCCGGTGTGCCGGACGGCGGCGTGGCGACAGCTCCCTTCTCTCTCCGTCTGCCGGAAGAACAGGACGACAGCCGCCACCGTCTCATCGCCCTGCGCCGACGCGACTTGGACGGCGCAATCGCCTCCCTGCCCGCCTTCGAAGAAATCGAACGGGAACTCTCCCTTTTCCCGCCTCTCCGCATGAGTCCCCAGACCCGCAGCATGATCGACCGCATCGGCTGGAGTCGCATTGCTCAAAAACGCTGCGAGAATTACCGGTTGCTGCACGCCAAACTCCGCTGCATCAACCGCCTGCCCCTCCCTTCTGATCCCCCGAGTGCGCCCTTCTGCTACCCCCTGCTCAGCGGCATCCCGAACCTGCGCGACGAACTGATCGACGCCGGTCTCGCCCTGCCCCTCTACTGGTCGGAAGTGATTGAAGCGACGGATGCCGCCGCCCCCAGCAACACCCTGGCGCGCACCCTGCTCCCCATCCCCCTCGACCAACGCTACGACGCGCAAGACATCCTCACACGCCTCGGAAAAATCCTGTGAGAATGCTCCTTAATTTGCCGCCTCATCCGGGAGATAGACAAAAGACTGAGGAGCAGAGGAAAGTCCGAATTCTTCAAGGGGAAGAGGAGGATTGTACCTTTTAATCGTTCCCAATTTGTAGGCAATCGCTCGCTCCCGTCCCTTGTAGTAGCTGTCGTAGAATTCTTTTGTGATACCCGAAAAATCCTTTGTTCTCTCCCACACATCTACGGGAGAACTGTCAACGATTTCCGAAACGGAGACCTCAGCCACAACCTTTTTTACGGGACAGGTCGAGTATATAACAATCCTGTCAATCTTGCGCCTGCAACGTTGTTTTCTGTACTCGTACTTCTTCTCTCCGGACAGAATACACTCAACATACTCCGGATTGATTGATAACAATATCTTGCACATTGATTTTTCCTTTCTCTAAAATGATTCGAAATTGGTCGGATGAAAGTCTAATCTCTGTCGGATACTCATGATTCTTTGTCCAGAGACCATTGCTTTTCAGCCAATCTAAATTCACATTTTTCCCCGCACCGAAAAAGCCACAGTACAACAATTCAACGATGGTCATATTCTCGTAAATTTCATACTTCTGCCTGAGCTCATCCTCCCTGAAAACCGATTTATTCGTAATCTTCGATTTTAACTGTTCAAACCTCATTAGGAATCTGCCGTTACGCTTAGCTTGAAAAACACCCGTAACCACACAAAAGGAAGTAAGGCATGACCTGAATGTCCTGCCACCTTGGTTTCCCTTATAAGCCCGATAGACAAACACTGGCTCTCCAACGTAGTAATTGATAACTGGAGCTCGTCCTACATAAATCTTCGTAAGACCATTCCTGACACTTGCGCCTATCTTGTCCAATAAAGCTTGTCCCCTTGCCAGCTCCGAATAGGCAAACATAGTGTCATGATATTCATCATCAATGATTATATAACCGGCATGATCAAAGTTACCACGAATAAAGGGGAAATGCTTATAGGGATCCGAGAAATTCACCGATCGTCGTGATCTTAACATTACCTCCTCCCCATTCTTATTCCTCCCACAGTTAACGAAGCCAAATTTCTCGAACTGGGAGATCAGGTTTTCCTGTTTACTAAACGTTGTCACATATATCTCAGGAGCTCCTGTTCTCACCCATCTCCACAACGCCAATCCTATCAACCCCTCACCAATGCGTTGTCGATGATACCTTTCTGCAACACGGAATGTGCTAATCTTAAGTCGTTTCTCCGCAGGGAGGATCCGATCACAAAGTTCTATTTCCTCCTCTTCTTCCTTCCAAGCGAAAAACGCCCCCACTCCCTCATCGTCTTCAAAGACAAGTGCCTTATCTCCTCGGAGAGCTTTCTTGTGAAACCAATCAACAAATCCTGGGCTACTCTCAGTTCCGGGATAATCTCTCTTCAAAGAATCAAAAAAAGGATCCTCCAGATCAATCTGCGCAAATTCTTTTCGAATAAACTGTCCGGACATATTTATCTTTATGGTTAGTGTTTCACCTCGCTACTCGGTCATTCTATCACACGCCTCGGAAAAATCCTGTGAGACGCCTCATTCCCCGCCGTCCGTGTCGTCGTCCTCCGTATCGGAATCGTCCGTAGAATCCTCATCCTGTTCCTCTTCGGGGGGGAGATTTTCCCGGAGAAAATCCAACAGGTAATCCGGGGTGAGTAACTCGCGTGTGACGATAGGCTCCTTGCCCGGCAGGTAGAGGGCATTTGTCGGCACGGCGCTGCGATTGAGCCGCCGCAGCTCAGCATCGATTTTTTCGTTGGGCTTGGTCTTATCCGCCCGCATGAGCACAACTCCGCGTTCCTCCAGCAATTGCCTGACCTCATCAGAGTACGCCACCAATTTGTTCGCCTGACAGGTGGCACACCACTTGGCGGTAAAATCCACGAAGACCGGCGAGCCGTCCTCGAGAGCTTCCGCCACGGCGGCGGGCGACCAATCGACCCAATCGACAGCGGCATTTCCCTCCCGGTCCCGCGGCATCGACCAGAACACCCCGGCGCCCACGAGACAGAGAGCGACAAATCCACCCAGCCAACGACTCAGCCGATTGCGCCACAGCGGACACCATCGACCGAACACCCAGCAACCGGCTGCCACCACCACGAGACCGATCATCACGCCCGCCCCGCCATCGGCGAAACTCAGGTACACATCCAGCATCCATGCCGCCGCTGCCAGCATGAAGAAGGCAAAAGCCTGGCGCAGGGACTCCATCCACGCCCCCGGACGCGGCAGAATAGCGACCAAACCGGGGAAGATGCCGAGCACGAGATACGGCAAGGCGAGCCCCACAGCCATCGCGCTGAGCGCGACGAGCAGCCAGAGTCCCGGCATCGCCAGCGCAGGAGCCATGGCGGCGCCGAGAAAAGGTCCGCTGCAGGGGGTGGCGACCACCGTGACAAGCAAGCCCTGCAGGAAGCTGCCGATCATACCGCCGCGACGCTGCAACCCGCCGCCGATACCCGTGGCGCGGGCGCCGAACTCAAAGACCCCGTACATCCAGAGCCCGAGAACCATCAGCAGCACCACGATCCCGTACACCACCCATTGATTTTCCATCCACGAAGCCCAACTGCGATCCGCGCCTCCCTCATCCCCCCAGAGGAGAATGCCCGCCCAATCCTGCCACGGGGAAGAGAGCAGCGCCTGCGTCTGGCTCACTCCCACGAGGATTAACCCGAGCGCCCAGAAACTCACCAGAATCCCCGACGTGAACGCCAGAGAATGCGCCACAACCTTGCCGCGGCTGCCGCCGCTCAGCTCCACAAAGCCCATCACCTTCAGCCCCAGAACGGGGAACACGCAGGGCATCAGGTTCAGCAGAAAGCCCCCGAGGAAAAGACCGACTGCCACACCCCATAACCCCGCGGGAACAGCCCACCGGGATCCGCCGTTCCACTCAATCGGCACATCGGCAATGCGGGCGTGTGAACCATCGGCAAACACGAGATTGCCGCTGAGTGTTTTCGAACGTTTCTCAGGGGCGGGATAGAGAAGATTCTTGCCATCGTTGCGCGGCAGGGAGAGGAGCCACACATCGCCCTCGCGTCGAACAGTCTGAGGAGCATCGGGAGCGACGCTGTTGTCATCGCTGAAAAAATACGCCTTCTGCTGGTCGACGGGTGCGGTAAAGCGGAGGTCGATCGCACCCCCTGCCCCTCGGGAAGCGGAGAGCTGCGAAAGAGAAACGTCGCCGAGCGTCTCCACGCGCTGCTCGATCTGGTTCCACGTCGGAGAAGCGGCTCCATCCCCGCGCGACAGCCGGAGGGACGCGCTGACCTCCTGCGTGGGAAGACAGCCCTCATCGGCACAAAGCTGCACCGTGGCATCAATCGCGAAGTCAGCGCCGGATTCAGGAGAATTCTGCGGGACCTGCACACGCCAGACCGCCACCACCTCCTTCTCATACCCATACGCCAGAATACTGCCGCCGGATGAGCTCATCCGGTGCGGAACCTCCCAAAACGGTCCCTCCGCCGAAAAGCCTTCCGGGAGCCGGAGCTGAGCCGATACCGCTTCTCCGACACTGCCGGGATTGCGGTAATAGGCGTGCAGTCCCTCAGGAATCGCACCGCGCATGGCGATGTAGAAGCTCTGTCCCGGGGTAAAACTGCTTACGCTTGCCTCAGCAGTGGCACGGAAGGACGTGTCCCCTTCCTGTCCCGGAGCTGCGCCCGACAGCAGTCCGACAAGCAACATCATGCAGCAGAGAAGCCGTTTCATGGGGAGAATCCTATCATGCGCGCGCGCGCATAGCAAGATTTGAATTTGATATTCAAAATGGAAACGCAGCCGAGTCCACCCCAAAAACCTTTCCCCTCCCAAAACCGCCCCGCTTCAAAAATTCGCCTTGCTCCCGCTCCGCAACTTCGCGCGCAAAGCTCGCCAAATTTCCTACATGGTACACGGTACATGGTCCATGGTACATCTACATGGTCCATGTGGCAGAGCAGTGGCCACGGCTCTGCAAGTCCACAAACCTTTCTAACTAATCACCACGCATGTTGAACCCTCCACCTCAGCTAAAGCTTCGCGCGCAAGCGCGCAAATTTAATACATGGTCCATGGTACATCGGTACATGGTACATCCCACATGGTCCATGGTACATGAGCTTGCATCGGGACCGATTGCGGAGGAAAAAAAGGGGGGGGGTGTACGAGAAAGATCCGGCGCCGACCCTTGTGAGGTCGACGCCGAACTGTTTTTTTCTCTTTTTCTTAATCCTCGCCTCACGGCGAAAGAAGTTGTTCTTGCAGCCCGCGGCGTCAGAAGTTGACTCTGTAGCCGATGGTCGCATCCATGCTCGTGTAGCCGGACCTCCACTCCAGCGACCCGTCGATGAAGATCGAGCCCTCTGTGCCTCCCAGCGGGATGGAGATGCCTGCCCCGATCTCCACGCCCACGGCTCCCACCTCCGCGCTCTCCAGCTCCGCGCTGTTCGGAGTGTTGAGCACCGCGTTGACAACCTTGCCGCTGCGGTCCCCCACATCCGCCTTCAGCAACGCGCGCCCTTCGAAGATCGCGCTGCGGTTGAAGATGTT
>CANQGG010000040.1 GCA_947601655.1 uncultured Akkermansia sp. | reverse complement strand
TATTGAAAAGTTAGCAGAACAAGGAACATAAATTACCTTGCAAACTGTGACTCCCAATCTATCAAACCCCTCCAAGCCGTCAAGCCTAAATTCAAATATTCTTCAAAGATTTTGTGCAGTTAAGTGGATAGTTCCCAAAATTAACCGATCATTTTCAACCAAAAGTAAACAATGAGATTGGATGGAGAAAAACAGGAGTTGGTTATCTTTTCATGACACTTCAAAATCCTCAGGAAATATGGGTAAATTGGGGAGGAGAATCCTTGGGGTTTGTCTATGTCAGACGATTTAGAATCCTTTTGGAGGAAGGGGTGAGGGACTTAGTACAGATTGCCATTGTAGAGACAGAGGAGAATCCTAAAAGGGGGAATAAAGCTAAAAGAATACTAAAGACGTACTTTTCAGAGAAAAATAACCCAGACTCCTTGTATAGGAAAAGGACGGGGTATTTGATCTACAAAAGACGAGGGGGCAAGGAGTCTAAACTCCCCGCCCCATCTATAACCTAGGTTTTGATAACTACCAACAGCGGTATCATCACTGAGGGTCTGCGCTCACAAGGTTAAAAGCATGTACGCCCCCTGCAAACTTGAGTGCAGTTTATCACACTTTCCCACAAAGTCAAGCACAAAAATTGGATTTTGTGAGAAAAGTTTTGTTTAGCTGTTGTTTATTAGCGTTTACCTTTTTCAATTATTTTTGACAGTATATCACGAACACCGACCTCATATTCATTAAACTCGTCAATATTTGTATTTTTTAGCCACAGTTGTCCTTCGCCGACATTCCCACGATGTTGTCCACGAGAAAAGTATCGGTTATTTTTAACTTCGTTGCTGGATAGCACCCAATAGCGGATAACATCGCGCCACACGGCGATCCATACAAACACGTCACAACAAGCAGGTTTGATCTGTTGAAAATTCATGTCAAACCCGTATTTTGAATTACTTGAAAGAGCTTTAATAATTAGGGAGTCACCACTCTTGCGTTGGACAGCTCTTGAGGCTTTCACTTCAATTCTTATGCCGTCATACCAAAAATCGTATTGCCCAGAATATTCAGGGTCACAGGACGTAGAGGGACGTTGTAACTCAGGTACTACTTCGTTAAGATGGTGTTGTGCCCAATTCTCGCCAAAAGTGCGTGGCGCAGTTATTTCGAAAATATACAGATATTTGTTACGTTCTAGGTACTCATTACGGAGATTAAGGTACTGTTGCAACGTTATTGTGTCCGTTCCTATCAAGTGACTGATAATGTATTCAAATTTGTTGAATGGGTAGACCGAATACAAGCTGTCTAAAAAATCATCACTGAGATTATATTTGTTTCCACTAAGTTTGTTCATGGAAGCAATTTTGCTCTTCAACTTCTTAATTAGCTTTTCCATATACTGTTTTTTTAATGTATGAAATCTGTTTTTCAGTCAGACCGTAGATTGAGAAGATATATTTTTCTATGGATTCTTGTTTTTCTACATCTCCATTGAGGACACCATCAACCAGTGCGGATATTTGACTATCATCGATCTTAGATATTTCTGGAAATGGAAGTTCTTCCAAATTTCCCCTTAGTACTTTTATTTGACCAAATAATTTTAGATACACAAATTGAAATAAAGAGGAGTTAAGAAATGCCATAACTGTCTTTATACTCATTGATGGTATCTTCGGTATAAGAATGTTGGAGCTATTGAGGAAAAGACTTGCGTTATTATCGTATGCAAAAGTAAGTTTGTTGGATATAAACTTGTACACCAATTTTTCCGGGGCACGGTATATTTCTTCTTTTGCGACTTGCTGTAAATTAGCCCTATCATACAAAATATAGTTTTTGGCGGGGAGTAAAATATATGGCTGTATTTCTTTCCCAGTGTATATTTTTTCCATTCCGTTATGATGTTCCGGAAACAACTTACCTTTATTGTCTCCCGTAACTACACCTAGACCCCAAATACTATTTTTTAGAGAAAAATTCCCCCTGCTTTTAACGAGTCGGATTATAGACAAATCATCATCAGACAGTAGATTAAAGACCATGTCTTCTGTCTCATACACAGTCTTTATCTTGATAACTTTTTCCTCGTTATTCGAATAAACATTGAACTGATCTTTACAAACACCTTTACCACATTTAATATCTACGTATCTTGTTGTCACACCAGAAAAAGTACCATCATACAATGTGATGCTGACAAGACCAGCCTCTTTGAGTATGAATTGTCGAATGTCTTTGTGTGCTTTGACATTCAGAATAGAATCGGGGAAAAGAAATCTTATGGTACCACCGTCCTTTAATTGTTGAAAGGCTTTTATAAAAAAGCATGAAAATGTTTCCTTCGAAGCAATAGAACATGGATCGTTTTCACGTTGCATTGCCCCCCATGGTGGATTTGTCGCGATATAATCAAACTTCCTTCTTAGAATGGGATGTTGTTGCATAATGGAATACCCAATCAAAAAATCTAGGCAGTAAATTTGAGGGATAAACTCTGTGTCATTGTATTTTAGCAACAGATTGATTTTTGAAATAAATACTGCGATCTCATCATTGTCAACACCAAAAATTTGATTCGGCGTCTTTGTATTGATTGTTAATAAAAATGCCCCACTGCCACAACAAGGATCAAAAAAGGTTTCATTGTTGGAAAAAACAAAGTCCTTCGTCATGTTATAGGCTATTCTATGAGGGGTGTAATACGAACCTATAATATTCTTCTTTCCTTCTCGCAAATATGACTGATATACTAACCCCAATATGTCAAACTCATCATCCGGTATATCTACGGTTGTTAATTCCCTCTCAATCCCAATATTCGAATACTCGCTTAATACAGAAGCAACATGTTCTTTATGAACAATTTTGTTTCTCTTCAAGAGGTTGATTCCCAATGAAACTATAGCAGAAAACACGTCAATGGTGTTTTCGTCAATGTAATCAAGTATCTCCTGAACAAAAGAAATATTTTCCTTATTATTAAAGTATTCTATGGGTAGAACACGCTTCTTAGATTTTCGTTTGTTGGCACGTGCCGTTAAACGCCCATCTTCTTTTGTGTTCAACTTTTCCCAATTTCTCAAAGTTGCGTTGGAAATACCATATCGTTCTATTCCGGGAAAATAGGTCTGTTCACATCTCTCTCCGGGTGACACACACACTTCCACATTGTCTCTCTCCATACAAAGATTATATCACAGTCAAACACAATGTTGCAAACTTATATTTGAGCATGTCAGGTGTCATGCCGCGTTACAAACTTTCGGGCAAATATAGGGAATAGCGGGACGGTTGGGGACATCCACTCGGCGCGTGTAGCTTTGAGCCGTCATGATGTGACGCACCAGCAGACGCATCTTCTCCGTGTATGTTTCCTTGGCATACGTCGCGAAGTTGAACCAGAGCAGGTAGTTGTTCAGGTGCTTCGTGGAAACGCCGTTAAACTCCCGCACAAAGCGTTTCAGCCCGCCGTGATAGGCATTGATGTGCTGGATGCTGTAACAGCCCTTCTTGGAAGAATAGGCGTCCACCATCACGCGATTGAGTCCATGCTCGGAGGCGAGGCGATTGTACACCGATGCCCCATCCGCACACACCGTGGAAGCCTCTGCAATATGCCCACCCAGCACCGCCTCAATCCCCGCATAAGACCCCTTGCCGGTCTCCGAGACCTTGGCAACGCTCTGCCCACTGCGATTCACGGCACACGGTACACAGACTTGCTCAAACGAAAGTCCGCGCTTTCTCCCCTTGTGGAAGATAGATGACCCACGTTTGCGAGGCTTACGCCCCTCCGCCTTGCCTCCCTTGTACGACAGGCGAAAATACGTCTCATCCGCCTCCACAATGCCCGACAGCGTGATGTTTTCCAGTATCAGGTTGAGACTGTCGCATATCTTATGCCTCCACAAAAACGCCGTGTTCCTGTTCACCCCGATCAACTCAGCCGTCTCTCGAACCGTCATCCCATGCAGAAAGCACGAGACAAACTCACGCCACTTCTTCGGGGATAGCTTCGAGTTATACATGACCCCGCCAGTCGTCGCGGAGAACGTGCAGTGGCAGTGTTTGCACTTGTACCTCTGCTTCCCCGTGGCTGTTCTCCCGCACCGAGTCACACCCTTACCATTCGCCCCACAATGCGGACAAACATACCCATCCGCAAACTTCGCTTCCACAATAGCTTTCTGGTCAACCAACAGCGTTTGCTCGGTCACATATTCAATGAATTTCTCCCGTTCACTCGGCGAGAGCTGCAAAAATTGCTTAATGACTTCCTGTGTGTTGGTTGTGATCATTACCTTCTTGGTTGTTCAACAAAGCAAATATATCACATGAATTCCACCTTGTCAACAAAAAAATGCACCAAATTCAAAAAAAATCAACACTGTGGTAGGACAGAGCCAAAAAATAAACGATAGGCCACAGGAGTAAGACCATGTATGCCATTGTTATCCCCTTTGCTGACACCTTATGCTTCATTATCTCCTTGTACGTAGTCAAAAAGCAATATCTTTCCCATGTTGCACTTTTTGCGCGATTCGTAAGTCTAAGTTGACGTGATAAGCCTTGCCTCGTCATAAACCATTTGTCACTCTTTTTGTCGGTCTGTCCATTTGTGTGACGCACAGGCCTTTGTTCTCTGGTACGTTTACCCCCGCAACTCACATACTCAGTTCTTTCACAACGCGAGTCTTGACAAAGAGGCGGGAAGCGTGCTAATCTCCGTCGCGGAGAACGGCAAGACGTCTCCCATGTATGAACCCCAGCACGAGATGTCCAACGAGATATTACAAGCGCCGATTTTATGCGGAAGAAACGGACTGAAAGTCGTTGTAGTCGCCTCAACCTTCAACAAGAAATACACCGACGCACTCGTGGAAAACTGTCGGGGAGAATTGGATCGTGTGGCACCGGGGGTGGCAGTAACAGTCGTGCGTGTGCCCGGAGCGTTCGAAATCCCCATGGTGGTGAATCGTGAGTTACAACGCGAGGGGAAGCCTGATGCCATCATAGCGCTGGGTGTCATTATCCGAGGAAGCACAGCGCATGCCGACCTCATAGGGGAAGCCGTAACACGCGAACTTTTGCGCGCTTCGTGCGACCATCTCACGCCGGTGATTCACGAGGTGCTGCTGCTGGAAAATGAGGAGCAGGCTGAAGAGCGGTGCTGCGGGGAAGCTCTCAACCGGGGGCGCGAAGCGGCGCGCACGGCTATCAGCATGCTGGCTCTTGCTCATCAATAATCAATCCTTGAAATAGATCATGCCTCATCAAAGTACCATCCGCAAGACAGCTCTCAGTCTTGTCTACGCGCTGCTGGAACAGCATTGCGAGGACACATCGACCTTCCCTCTCCGCGAATTCTGGGAAATTGCTCTGGAGAAGGAGAACATGCACTTGCAGCAGGCTCTCACCAAAGCCGTTCTGCACGTGTGCCGCAGCGCGGAGGATCTGGCGGAACCTGTTCTGAAGCGCGGTCATGAACTGGTCGAATGCACACCCCAGACAGAGATAATCCGCATTTTGTCCGCCACGGAAAATCTGCTGCGTGCGCTCAGTGAACTCCGAGTGCTCATCAGGGACAAACGGAGGAACACCATGACGGAGACGAAAAAAATGACAACCACCATCCTGCGCCTTGCTAAGCAGCTTGATGGGAAGAGTGCGGAAATTCTCTCGGGGCAGGAGAAGACGCATAGCGCCCCTTTTTTTGCTTCCTTGCGCCGCTGGCAGAAAATTCTGCACGAGTGTGCCGCACTGGAGGATCCTATCCGCATGAGTGGCAAAGAGGAATACGCCGGACTCTGCCGCAATGCCAGGGAACTCGCCGCGCTGCAACCGCAGGCTGAAAAGCTCGCATTGGATGTCTACGAGCATCGGGAGGAGTGGGAGGACTGCCTGAGCCGCCTGCTGCGCAACTATATTCCACAACGACTGGATGGTGTGGATCGCGCCATCCTCTATCTCTCCCTCCATGAGCTCAAATATCGAGGATTGGACGCTCCCATTGTCATTTCCGAAGCCAATAATCTGGCCCATGAATTTTCCGGGACGAAGAGCTCGCCTTTTGTGCATGGCGTGCTCGCAGCCGCCGTGGAGGAACTCTCATCGGCCCGGTAACTCTACTCTTTACTTCTACGATGGCAAATTTCTTCAACAAACTCATCGACAAACTTCTCGGGGAACCGCAAATCGATTGGGATGCCTTGGAGGCTGATCTCATATCTGCTGACATAGGCGCAGCTCGTGTGATACATATGCTGGAAAATTTACGTGACCGCGATGAGCAGGATGCTTGCGAGATCGTGGATTTCATCAAAAACCGACTTGCCGAGGCATTCACGCCACCTCTGCCCTCTCTGCCGGAACCGGGACAAGCCGGTAAACCTTGCGTCATCCTTCTCGTGGGGGTAAATGGCGCAGGCAAGACGACGACTGCCGCCAAATTAGCAAACTTTTTCCGGCAGCGTGGAAGCCGCGTCCTACTCGCCGCGGCTGACACCTTCCGCGCCGCCGCTGTGGAGCAGCTGGAACACTGGGCAGCCAAATTGAAAATCGATCTCCACAAGGGGTTGCCGAACCAGGATCCATCCTCCGTCTGCTATGAAGCCCATCAGCGCGCCATTCGCGAAGGAATGGACTACCTCATTTGCGATACGGCGGGAAGGCTTCACACACGGCATAATCTCATGGAGGAGCTCTCCAAAATACGCCGCACATTGTCCAAGCAGGATCCCTCGGCGCCGCATGTCTGCTACCTGGTGGTGGACGCCACGACAGGAAGCAATGCCATGTTGCAGGCGCGGGAGTTTCAGAAAGCCACCCAGGTGGATGCTCTCATCATCACGAAGCTGGATGGTTCCGGCAAGGGAGGCGTTGCCATCGCTATCCGCGATAAGCTGGGAATCTCTCCCGTCCTGCTGGGAACGGGAGAAGGTGTGAACGATTTGCGTCCCTTTGAGGTGCGCGCCTACATCAATACCCTGCTCTGATTTCCGCTTCTTTCCTCGCATAAAAAACGTTCATGGCGCAACTCCCCTCCTTACTGGGTCTCAATCGCGAGCAACTTGCTGCTGCCCTGGCGGAGCTCGGCGAGCAGAAGTCCTTTCGCACCTCGCAATTGCAGGAATGGATCTGGAAGAAGCGAGTCACAGATTTTGAGCAGATGACAAATCTGCCACCCGACCTACGCAGGCAACTCGCCAGCCGCTATTCGATTATGCCTCTCCAAGTGGTTGAGCAGCACAGGAGTCAGTCCGGCAGCGCCACTTGCAAATTCCTCTCCCGTCTGCTGAGAGATGATGAACTCATTGAGTCTGTGCTCATCCCTGCCGCCGTTGGAAAGGACGGGGATCGCAGCAACCGCGTTACCCTCTGTGTTTCATCACAGGTTGGATGCGCCTTCGGTTGCCGCTTTTGTGCCAGCGGTTTGTTGGGGCTCAAACGCAGCCTCACCACCGCCGAACTCATCGGTCAAATCTTCGCCGCTGAAAGTCTCGCGTGTCATCGTGTGGACAACCTGGTCTTCATGGGCATGGGCGAGCCCCTGGCCAATATCGACAACCTCCTGCCGGCTCTACATCTCATCACGGATCCCTCATTCCTCGCCATCGGGGCCCGCCACATCACCATCTCCACCTCCGGTCATGTGCAGGGTCTGGCGCGGCTTAAGACATGTGGCATTCCTGTCCGTCTTGCAGTTTCGCTGCACGGAGCAACGGATGATGTACGCTCACAAATTATGCCGGTCAACCGCAGGTGGCCTCTGAGCGAGTTGCTGCCGGCGCTGGAAAATTGGCGCCGCCATTCCAAACACATTATCACGCTGGAATACATCCTTATTTCCGGAGTGAACGATGACCCTCAGCAGTCCGAACATTTGGTCAACATTGCGCGACGTCTGCATGCTAAAGTGAATCTTATCCCCTACAACAAAGTGGAGAGACTTCCATGGGAAAGACCGGAGGAAGATGTTTGTCGCCGTTTCTGCCACGAACTCATTAACCACGGTATTCCCTGCACTTTTCGCTATGAAAAGGGGCATGATATTGATGCTGCCTGCGGACAACTGAGAAGGCGCCGCATCTCTTCTCCCGCAAAATCTGACAAAATTAGTGAATGAACGTTAAAATGGACTTGACATTCCATGCTTTGCCCTCTTATACTGTACGCAACACCCTATGAAAACGCCACTTTTTCTCATTGGTTTAGCGTGCTTCGCAACTGTTTCCACGGTTTTTGCCGCGCCATCGCTTGAGCCGAAGGACATCTCGACCGATACCCTCAAGGATGCCGCTACTGAACGACAGAAGGCGAGTCTCGATCAGTACGAAAAAGCGAGGGCCAAGGCAGAAAAAGATCGCGAGGAGGCAATCAAGGAAGCGAAAGACATCACGGCAAAAAACGATGCCGGTCTCAAGAAGACCATCCAGAAGCGCCACCTCAACAGCATGCTGCCTCCCTGCGAGCGCGAGCCGGAAGCCCCCCGCGAACCCGGCAATTACAACGTGCGCTACTGATTTAACGCCTTTTTGCGCAAAGTTCCACCGCCCTTTCCCCTCCCGGGAGAGGGCTTTTTGCTGGTGCGACTTTCAGCGTTTTTCACCCGGCACGCACAGCAGTTGCACCCGCATTGCAGCGGCATCTGTCCCCTCACCACTGCAGAGCCATCTCAGAATGTGCTCACCGGGCGACAAGCGAAGAAGCAGGAGAGTTTGAGACACTTCTCCAAAGCGATGTGTATGCACCCGGCATACCCCGACTTGGTCGCTCAATTCAGGAGCCCCTGCTTTCCCCTGCCTCTCGACAAGCAATGCAGCAATGCCCCCCGGCTCCGCGATACAGAGACGCATAACCAGGCTCGGCTGCTTGTGTGAAGTTTGCGTTCTTGTAAGATCCAGACGATCGGTCACCCCTGTGGGCGGTCCCGCCGTTAAGGTCTCCGGTGACCGCAGCGTCGTGCTCTCCTTCCACCGCTGCATGGACACTAAAAAGCGCGTAAGGGTTACGTAAGCCCACATGCACACACCGCAGAGCAGCCACAACTTCGTCGCTTGACCGGCGATGTTTTGCTGCCCACACCCCAGCAGAGTAATCAGAATTCCTGCAAAAACACAGAGAACAGCATATCCCACGCGGAAGCCAAGCCTCATGCACGGGAATAACGCAAACAACACGCCATCACACAAAAAACGCTTTATATTCAGCGGTGTTCCAAGCAAAAAATCTCGGCGAGAAGCTGCGGCGAAAAGGCGTTCTAACTCCTGCTGGGTCGTATTAGCGTCAATCCGCATGGCATCTCTTTATCATACCGAAACCACCCTCACGCCCATTGCAAGCACATGCTCTTCGGCATGTCGCAACATGAGCCCCTCCGCCGGCACAACCGTCGGTTCCACTGCCACAAAGGCATGAGCTTGCTCTGCGCCAAGATCCGCCATGCTCGCTGCCCCGGCCTCGCCGGGATTCCAGACCACACATGAAGAAGAACCCTGCCGAACGATTTCCAGAGAGCGATTCCATCCCGGATCATGCAAGGTGATGATTTGATCCGTCTGCACGGGGTGGTAAATGCGGTTAATAGAACCTGCCGGCACCAGTGGATCCTCGCTGTGGGCGGGCGGTTCAGAGGCAAACTCAGTAAAAGGAGCCTCCTCTAACCCGGTGATGGCGACGTGCTCATTACTGCTCACGGCAAAATAGCTATGCAACGCCGCGGAGTACGGTATAGGCTCAAAGCCTGTGTACTGTGTGATGAGCATGGCATAAAGTGAATCCTTCTGCATCAGGAGGCCATAGGTCGCTTGAAGTTGGAGTTCCGGCGCCTCAAAACTGAGACTAAGTCGCACCTCTTCCTCTTCCTCGGTAGAGTCATCGAGTTTCCACATTTCGATACGCGCTAATCCATGCGAAGGCTGCGCAGGATCCGACGGATGTTTTCCAAACCACGGCCAGCAAATTGGTACCCCTCCTCTCAGGGCCGTCCCTTTTTTGAAGACCGTTTTCTCACTCATAAAAAACACCGGCTTTTGCCCCGTGGGAATCCAGCTCATCAGGTGTCCGCCATAGAGCGATACCTCAGCTTCGCAAAATTTTGTACTCACTTTGACGATGGGAAAATCCTCACCATGCGGATACTGCATCTCAATCATAACCGCATTTTATCTCCTTTTCCAAACTCCTACAAGAAGAATTGCAGAGAATTTCTCCGTGAAGTTTTCGCTTGACTGCGCCTCCGCCGAGAGCAAAGAGTAAGGAGAAAAAAGCATATGGAGACAAACGCAGTGCGCCGGGCGTGGGATAGGCCCCCCTGCCCGGCGCACAAATGCTCATTCTGTGAGGCGATCTATCAGAACATGACACTGGCTCCTGCGCCAACACTCCATGTGTTGGAACCCGAGCGCAGATCTGCCTCTCCGTTGACGTAGATCGATGTGCTGCTGCTCACAGGCACACTGACGCTCGCACCCAGCTGCGCTCCCACAGCTCCCGTCTCCGCTGAGCGGACACGTCCGCTGTAGCCGCGGTCTCCAAGGAACGAGACATCCGCCTCACTGCGCCGATCTCCCATATCCACCGCCACATTGGCTCGCATCTCCAGCACTGCTGCCCGACCAAGCGCTGCCTCCCCGCACTGAGAGACGAAACGCGCTCCGGCGGTCAGCGTCGTCAGCGTGGATTCCTGTTCCCCAACATGCAGCCCCGCATCGCCGGCTCCCCCCTCATCATAGCCATCCATCTTCGTCGTGACGAGCGACACGCCGACCATCGGCTGCAGGATGCTGCTCTTCTGCTCATTGAGCGCGATATCGTACGCCAGCTCATAGGCGACGCCGAAGCCGGTGCCATTCGTGCTGCCGCTGGTACTGTAATCGACCACATAGGGAGCGACACCGCCGCTGACAGTGCGATTGAACTCCGCATCCGACAACCCCACCGATGCTGCAAGACTGTGGTGGAAGTTCCCGCTGCGGTGGTGCGCGTACAAGTTCACGTAATACGTATCCAGATCGCCCTTAGCATAATCCACTGCATCGGCTTTCAGATCACCGTACGAAGCAGCAAGGGAGAGACCGATGGTGGTGGCTCCTCCCTGCAGAGCTTTCTCCACGCCCACACTGGCTCCCCACGCATTATGCTCATAGCCGGATTCGTCTCCGTCCCGATCCAGATTGCTGCTGCCGCCCATGCCTTCCATCCACACGCGCATACCCTGGGAAGAATCGGTAGCGCGCGCAGCCTCCCGCCCGGCGCGAACCGCCTGCGAGGTAGCGCGGGAGAGTTGTCCGCGCATGGCATCGCGCTGGGCTGCTCCCAACGCCGGCACCGAGCTGCCCGGCACGGCAGCCATGAGCTTCTGCGCTTCACTCCTGGCTACGGCCGGATCGATGGCTGCTTCCCTGATGAGCATATCCTGGGTTCCGGGCTCCGTGATCATCGCGGCCATGGCCACCGCCGGCTGTTCTTCTTGCCCGATTTGAGCAAGTTGCCTGATAACGCTCACCACCTTCGAAAGCTCCGAGGAGGATGGAAGGTTCCGGTTCATGGCATGGTAGAGCATACCTGCGCCGGCCTGTGTGTTTCCGGAGATCGCCAGAGGGGCAAAAATGGTATCCGGATTATGGGAGCCGGGATTGTCCGGAACAGTCTCGATTGGGGCATCCGGGAGATTGGCGCCATTTCCGGCTACCACATACAGCTGAACCAAACTTCCCCCTTTCTTTTCAACCATCAGATATGGATCCTCATAACCATCCACTTCAAGCGTCACATTCTCCTTGAGCCACTTGTTGAGATCCGACACGCTATTCTCCTCTGTGTATTGTTCCTTTACGAGGAACGTCGTGAGATGGTCATGGAGCTGCCCGTCGCTGTCAGGAGCAGTATGCTCACCGTATTCAATAGATGTAAGAACGATGCCGTTTGCCTGGATGAGGAGCTGCTTCAAATCCTTACCCGGATTCTCCGCGAATTCTACTCGCACTGCCGGCTTGATCGGGTTTGATACGTCTTCCTCCCACGTTGTCGTCTTCAGCACGATCGCTCCGGATGCTGTGATCTTGGCTCCCGTCTCTCCCTTGCCAAACTTCACCACCAACTCCGAACGATCCTCCATGTCAAAGCTGAATCCTCTCTGCCTGACAGGACTGTATATTTGCGGATCAAACTTTTCGTACCCTACCTCTTCGTTATAGTGCCAATCGGGGTCATCGAAAAGCTTTCCGAGGGAAACTTTTGTCCCCTCTTCAATGGTCAACGTGTCCCTCAATGAGTTCCAATAGGGATTTCTAAAATCGATCTCGATAATTATGCCATTATAAATATCTCCCACTGCTAAGCTTCGAAACTTGTTCTCTGAGCCAGCAAATGAGACATCTCCTATGGTTGTATCCAAGCTAACACCCTCTGCCGTGACGTTTGTGAAAATCTGTCTCGTTGAAAGGACTCCTGGTCGCGAGGAATTTAGAGAGGGTTCTCCACTGTCTCCAATGTACCCCACAACGCATATAAATCCTTGTCCATCAATTTTTCCTCCAAAATTTGCAGGGCCTGTGTTGTTTCCCAGAATGGTCATATTTCCCTCGTGACCGTTTGTACTTTCAGAGAAGCACAGAGTTCCCTTTCCATTCAGAGCGGAGCAATTTACATCATCCCCCGCAACAAGCTCTCCCCCCTCTTCAACTGCCAGAGAGACACAAAGAAATCCCGCATTGTTTAACGTAAGTCTGGCTCCCTTCTGTACAATAATAGTGCCACTTTCGGACCCCAGGCACCCAACCAGTACGGATTCTCCCGCGGCGAAGATAATTTCACCACGAACTGACAGGCTACTTGCTTTTCCATCCCAATGTTCCCATCCATCGAGCCAGGGATTACTAAACGTAAGTCCTCCCATAATAGTCAGGCTGTGCCCTTCCTCTACGGTAATGTAATGATCAGCGCTGCCATCCAGCATTAAATCATGATCAAGAATAGCGTCTTCGCCTTTCACCGTAATACTGACTGATCCCTCCGGAGCCCCTGTCAGTTCCTCAAGGCTTGAATCCTGACCACCCACGGCCACAGTGACTGTACCAAATGCCGTTGTGCAACACAAAAGAGCCGCCAGCAACGCAGCGCGCAATATATGAGGTAAGTGTAATTTCATAGGAATAATCTTGTAGAATAAATTTTCCCTCCGCTCTCATCATCTGCATGTGAGTGCTTCGGTACATGGAAATGTATATCTCTTTGCGAAAGCGATATACACATCAACATTCACTTCACTTTCATTAAGAAGTTCTTACAAGATTTACACGCAGTAAATTTCTCCTCGACCCTCTTTCAAAATTCAAAGATATTTGAACGCTAACTTACTGGCAAAAGGAGAGATGATAATATTTTTGCTGGACATCGCTTTCGCAAAGAGATAGACAGGTAGAAATTTTTACATTATTTTCAAGGAAAAATTTCATCATTTTGATGCCTTGTCTCATTTGCTCTCCTTTGGGAAAAAGAGTACACACATTGATCCACAATCCCCTCGCTCACCTTACCGCTCAAAGCACCGATGAGGAGCCAGGAAACGGGGAAGGGAGGCATTTACCGCTCCCTTCCTGTTAAAGACGGTCGCGATCAGTCTTCCTTCTTATCGCGACCCAGCAGTGAGCGGACATCTTGAATAGTTTTGCTGTAGTACTCATCCCTCGAGTAGATGGGCGGAGGAGGAGTATTTTCAGCGCGTGTTTCAAAATAACCGCTGCGTTCATTTCGTGAAAATACCGCGGTTTCTTCCGTTGGGAACTCTCCTCCCATTCCACTCTCTTTCCCGGAGATCGCAGGGACATCCTTCCGTCCGACGTACTCATCTTCGGTAGCGTAAATTCCACGAGACCCGGACGCAAAAGCCGGATGCAATTCACGGTCGATGCGTTTTTCTCGCGCTTCCCCGGCATAGCGATGGTCGGCGTAAGCGGAAGTCCCGCTACCGGCATATTCCTTCCTGGCAGAACTCTCTTTTCCCGCCCCTCCGTACTCTCCGGTGAGATAAGTTTTATCCAATCGCTTCGAGTCATCAAGTTTGCTCTGAAAACTGCTCACCTTGGTGGAATACGTCTGAGGCACCCCGCTTTCCGTCTTCTTCTCCTGCACATTCCTATCGTAATTTTCCTCCAAGTAGCTTTCAAAGCTGCGTTCCCCACCGGTTTTCTTCTTATCCTGCGGCACGACACGTCCGAATTCATCGTAAACCGTCCGCTCAGTCTGACAAGACGTCAGACCGACAAGAAGAAATATCGACAAAAGCTTCAACCCATGCATGCTTATCTCTCATGTATAGCGTATATTCTCTCAACTCGTCAAGTTCAAACCTTCCGAAAGAGTGTTCTCCCGGCAGATTTTCCTACATTATCCTTGCTCATGGGACGTGATCGTGTATAATGCCGCGCAAAAAATGAGTGTTGATTTTCTAAGGAAAAGACTTCTTGACCGAACACATCCCCTGCGCGTTCACCTGATTGGCGTGGCTGGAAGCGGAATGAGCGGACTGGCTCGGATGCTCCTGGAAATGGGACATCGCGTCAGCGGCTGCGATCGTGTCACCAGCGCTGAAACTGAAAAACTTCAGTCGGCAGGGCTTTCTTTTTTCAGTCCGCACAGCGCCGCCGCCGTGCAGGACGCCGAGGTAGTGGTCTATTCCAGCGCCATTCGCGAGGACAACGTGGCCCTGCGCGCAGCGAGAGAAAAAGGCTGCCTCTGCATCCGCCGCGCAGAGTGCCTGGCCGCCATATTGAACAGCAAACGCGGTGTCGTGGTAGCGGGAACGCACGGAAAGACTACCACCTCATCGCTAACGGCGCACCTGCTACGCACCGGTCGGATGCGACCCTGCCACTACGTGGGGGCAGAGATCCCCGTGCTCGGAGCAAACGCTCACTGGAATGAGCAAAGTGAATACCTTGTGGCAGAAGGGGATGAAAGCGACGGCACTCTCGTGAACTACCTGCCGGAATACAGCATCATCCTGAATATCGAAGCCGAGCACCTTGATTTTTACCGCGATATTGAGCACATCAAAGACGTCTTCCGGCAGCTTTGCGCACAAACCCGAGGAAAAATCATCTACTGCAAAAGCGATTTGCATGCTTCGGAAGTCTGCTCCCCTTTTCCCAACAGTATTTCTTACGGTTGGGAAAATGCCGACTACACTGCGGTCGATGTTGAGGTGCGTAGCGGGCGTACCCTCTTCACCATCTGCTATGAAGGAGAAAAACTTGGCCGCTTCGAACTCGGCATCCCGGGCCGTCACAACGTGCTGAACGCCTTAGCGGCCATTGCGCTGGCTCGTGAACTCGGCTGTGATCTCAGCTCTATTGAGCGCGGTCTTGCATCGTTTGCCGGGGCAAAACGACGCTTCGAAACGAAATACCTATCCCGCGATTATCGAATCGTGGATGATTATGGGCACCACCCGACGGAAATTCAAGCGACATTGCAAACAGCCCGTAGCCTCGCCCCCAAGCGCCTCATCGTTCTCTTCCAGCCTCACCGCTACACGCGGACCAAGCTGTTGAAAGACGATTTCGGACGGGTTCTGCGGGAAGTGGATCATCTCTTCGTAGCGGATGTGTACCCGGCGAGCGAACCTCCCATACCGGGCATCTCCGGACAAACAATTGTGGATGCCGTGCGCGAACAGGGAGGAAAGAATCCCGTTCAATTCCTGCCGAATCTGCATATGGCTCACCACGTCATTGGCAATATGCTGCGTCCCGGTGATCTTTTCCTTACTCTCGGCGCGGGAAATGTGCACGACGTAGGAACGCGTATCGCGCGTGATATGCACCTTCTGGCAGACATGCGTCAGGAATGCGGACGGGAAATTCCCTATCGTCTCTACGAGCCGATGAGCCGTCATACCACTATCGGAGTAGGGGGCGCTGCACAGTTTTGGATTGAGCCGGATGACGCCTCCACCACCTGCGACGTCGTGAATTTCTTCAAAGATCGCAACATTCCGGTCTTTTTCGTGGGTCGCGGATCCAACCTTATCGTACGGGACGGAGGCATTCGCGGCGCCGTAATCCACATGCATGGCGGAGAGTGCGACCGACTCAGCCTTGATGACAACTGCATCACCGCGGGAGCCGATGTGCGCCTCAAAAAGCTTGCCTCCTTTGCCGCAGCCAATAACCTCACCGGATTCGAATGGATGGAAGGCATCCCCGGCTGTGTGGGAGGAGCTTTGCGCATGAATGCCGGCGCGCTGGGTTCGGATATGTGGAGTCTCTTTGTCGAAGCCGACGCCATCAACACGGAAGGGCAGCTGGTGCATTTCCGGCGCGATACCATGCAAGGTGCGCAATACCGCATCACCCCGGAATTCAAGCACAACATTGTGCTATCTGCCACCTTCTGTGGGACCCCGGGAAAACGCGAGGAAATTGAACACACAATGCAGCAGTACCACGAGAAACGCAGCAGCTCTCAGCCAAAGCAACCAAGCGCCGGCTGCACCTTCATGAACCCCCCGGATGGTCCCCCTGCTGGCAAACTCGTCGAGGAACTGGGATTGAAGGGTTATACTCACGGTGGCGCGCAAATCTCTGATCTGCACGCTAACTTTATCATCAACACCGGCAACGCCAAGGCAACGGACGTAACCGAGCTTATCGATCTCATTGTCGCCCGTGCCCGCAATGAACGTGGCATCTCTCTGCACCAGGAAGTGCAAATCGTCGGTGACCGCGAGCCGGAATTCTGATGCATTTCTCCCCTTTACCCCCTATGAAAACGCTGAAAAAAAATACGCCTATTTCCCTGCTTATGGGCGGTCCCGGCTCGGAACGCGAAGTTTCTCTCGTTTCCGGGCATGCCGTGTTGGAAGCCCTGCGACAGGAGGGCTTCACTCACGTCTCTCCCGTTGTTGTCGATTCCCCGGAGCCGCCAATCCCCGACGGTACAGAGTTGTGCTACAATCTTATCCACGGCACCTATGGTGAGGATGGCGGTCTACAGGGCTACCTGGAAAAGCTACATATTCCTTACACCGGCGCAGGATCCGCCACCAGCAGGTTATGCTTCGACAAAATTCTCACGAAGGAAGCTTTCGTCAAGGCGGGAGTGCGCACACCACGCAGCGAAGTGATTGAACTCCCGGCGCGCCCATCCCTTCCCCTTCCCCTGGTGATCAAACCACCATGCGAGGGATCATCAGTGGGGGTCGAAATCGTACGCACGCAGGAGGAACTGGAAGCGGCGCTTCAGAGATCGGCTCGTTTCGGCACCCGCATGCTGGTGGAAGAATTTGTCAGCGGCAAAGAACTCACTGTAGCCATTCTTGATGGTACAGCCCTGCCCGTTATCCATATTTGTCCTCGTTCAGGATTCTACGATTTTAAAAACAAATACCCGTCCATGTATGGTGGGGCGGGATCTGATTACATCTGCCCGGCAGACCTCACGGAGGAGCAGACAAAAGCCGTGCAAGAGGAAGCCCTGCGTGCCTATCGTTCGGCAGGGGTGGAAGTGTATGGGCGTGTGGATCTGCTGCTACCTGAAAATGCGGAACCTTACGTTCTGGAAATTAACACTATACCCGGCATGACCGGTTCCTCCCTCTTCCCGAAAGCGGCAAAGGCCGTCGGTATGTCGTACGGAGAACTTTGTGTGCGAATCGCTGAGATTTCCCTTAACTGCCCACGTGCTACCGCCTGACTCTCTCCGTTTCTTTTTCTGTGAAAAAAAGTCGCAACCAGTTTCGTCAGAGCAGCACAAGCGTGAAACGCCTGGAGAAGATGATGGCTCTGCGAGAGCGACTGTTCAGCCTCCTGGCTATCCGACGCGGCGCAAATCGCCTGCGAAGTTTCGGCAAGATACTCCTGCTCATTTTACCGGTGGCAATTTTGTTCTACATGGGAGTGCAATATGCACTGGACAAAGCCTACGGACTGAGTGTGGAGCACATCGTTTTCAAGTCTCGACACGGCATCCTCGACAAAGAAAAAGCGCTGCATCTTCTCGGGTTGCAAGGTTCGGTAAACATGGCCACCCTCGACACCGAGGCTCTTCATCATCGCCTCGAATCCATCTCCGGCATCCGTTCTGCGATCATTCAGGCAGAGCTGCCCAACAGCTTGCTCATTGAAGTCGAGGAACGTATTCCCATCGCCTACGTCGCATGGGAACACGGTGCCCGCACAGGTGATCGCACTCGCTTCTTCGTGGATCCCGAAGGCGTGCTTTTCTCCGTGCACGAGGAGCTGCACTCGAAATTCCTCGGTGTGCCCACATGGTACCTGCGCCCGGAAGACGCCACAGAATTGCACGAGGGCATGAAACTGGCGCCGGAACAGGTGCGCCCCATTGCCCGCATCGTAGCAGCGGCAAACGCTTACACCCCGGAAGAAATCCCCCCCATCGTCGAAATCTTTCGTCCGAAAGATTGGAAAATTCGACTTATCCTTGACAACGGTGCAGAGATCACCATGGAGCAGCGAAATATTCGGGAACAGATGGACCGCCTCGCATTGATCCTCGACCATGCTCGCGCTACTCATCGCCGCCTCATTTCCGCCAACGTCATCCCCGCTATCAATCCAGTGGCTATTTTCGAGGAAGTGGATACTGCAAAGAATGGGGGAAAAACTCCTTCCAAATAACGGAAGGAATCGTACATCGAGAGGAACAGCAAACGGCACCACGGGTTTCCTCGAGCCGTGACAAGCGGAGGCAAACTCCCTGGGTACGGTCGTTGCCTCCTCCTCAATGATCCGAGCCAATTCAACCTTTTTCTTGTTCTCAGATCATTTCCACTTGAATGACCGTATTTGCAATACGTATGTCAAGCCTCAATTTGAATTTTTTTATCCCTCTTTTTCAATGTCTTATTATGAAGGCTCGTCTCTTCTAACTCGCAAAATAGGTTTGTTAAGATTTTTTAGCCCTCACATAATCAATCTCTTAACATCATGTGGATACGTATTGCAAATACGTATTCTTTCCGCGGTGTAGTGGCGACAAAGATTTCGATTCGCCTGTTGCCGCTCGAACAAAGAACAATCCTATTTTACCATGAAACTCCATTTGCCAATCACATTGTTCACAGCCCTCATGGCTGTTTTAGGTTCTCTGCCATCCCAAGCGAAGTACACCATAACTGCAGGAGATAAAACTGCGGAGAATTGGGATGGGAAATTAAGTCGTACTAACGAACAGTTGCAGGAGATGATTTGGGTGTCCGGTGGGAGCGTGGCCTACATCAACGACTCTCTCACGCTGATCGTGGAAAAAGATGGGGAGCAGGATGCCGCAACATCCATATCAATCATGGCAAATAGCCCCATTCTTCGCGGAGCTGAGAATTATGTCAAGGTCGGAGCTGGCTGTTCTCTCGATTTTCTCTACAGTGGAGCGGGAGCATTTGGATGTGCAGACAGTGACCATGACACCAAGTTCACGGTTGATTTGTACGGCACTCTCGCTTCAAAGTTATCTGAACGTCCTAATTCCAGTGTCGATCTTTTTACTGCCACAGGAACGGGGAGAGCAAATACAACCATCAACATCTATGGAGGTGGAGAGCTTGACAGTGGCGGCTACGCGGAAAAATCAGATGATCGCTACGGCTATTTTGAGGTGGGTTGCACAGGAAATGGTGCGGCTACAGCAGAAACTACGTTGAATATTTATAAGGATGGACTCGTTCATGCCAGGGCTATGACCTTGGGCGAGGCGGGTGCGAGTAATTCGCACACGATTGTTCGTTTGGTGCTGGAAGGGGGAAGATATTGGGGAGATTGCCGAGAAACAGGTGGTTCTTCCTCTGATCACAATGAGATCGGATGCACTTCGATTCCATATAATAGTAACCGGACAACGGAAACCTTTATCGAGGTGACGAATGGGGGAAGTTTTGAGGGAGGCGACCGCACAGAGATTGGAACAGCGAACCAGGTAACCGATACTACGAAGGTACACATCAAGGTTTCGGGTGAAGGAAGTAAATTCTCAAACCAATCTGGCATCAGCGAATTTGGAGCGAATAAAGAAGGTTTTGCTACTCAGGAGACGAGCATACTTGTGAAGGACGGCGCGGAATTCAGTTTTGGCGGCGGCAAATCCACGGCTTATTTGGGAGGTACCGACTGGTACAACTCGAACGGTTGGATGAAGGAAACGACTTCCATCATTGTGCAAAACGCCACATTTAATTTACGCAAAAGTGCGATGATAGGTCCCAAACTTAAGAGCGGCGATGAACAGAGCGAAGTTTATACCACCCTGGAGCTGTATGGAGACTCCGTTTTCAATGTGGAAGGGACCTCGGGCACATACTACGGAGTATACGGAGAAGTTATCATGCACGGTGGGAAGATTGTAGGAAAGGAGAAAAGTGAAAGTTACGACATTAACAACTTCTTCAAGAACTCTGTTTACATATTCACCGAGGCGGATTATTCCGGAATAATCGATCTCTGCGGACTGAGTGCAGAAAAGATAGGACAGGAGTTAACGTTCAAGAGATGGAGCGAGTCGGAACAAGCGTTTACGGACGAAACCATTAAAGGCTTTCGCATTGGGGGCGCGGACACGCGTGTCACAGGCTTGCAGGCGGGCACCACGCTCACACTGAAGGGGAATAAAGAGGGAGGATACGACAATTCCATCACGGTGGGTACCAGCAGTGCATATCTTAAAACGGGCAGCACGGGAGATCCCGAAGGCTACGGGGCTCTCATCGAGTTCAATGGGGACGGTGGTATCGTCAAATTGGAATCGGGTACAGAGATAACGCTCAATTTTGACGGTAAACTCGTCGATGGTATATTGAGTGGCGCCGAGGATGGGAAGGTGCAAATAGAGGTGTGGTTCACCAACGGCTCCTTGACATTGGGCGATGGCGACGGAGTTCCGAGTGATTTCTTCAAAATTGGGGATGGCTGGGGACTTTACGCTGCCTATATCGTTGACCCTGAAGATGAACAATCTACCGGCAAGTTGCTCATCACGGGTGATATCAGCAATGTGTGGGCATCGACGCAGAAGTTGGAGCAGAACGAGTCCGGGGTATATTCCGGGGAGCTGAATGATGAGGTGAGTAAAGCCACCAAAGTCGTGATCAATGGCAACACAAAGCTGAACTCCACGACCGGCGGCACTCTCGAACAGTTGGAAGGGGAATGCAATCTGCACATCACGGGGGAAGGGGAAGTCAAACTCGATAACACGCCATCTGCCTTCCCAACCGGAACACCCGATTCCACATTCACGGGGTTGCTCACAACCGATGAAGGCGTGAATCTCCACAAGACCGGTGAAGGAACGCTTACGCTGGACGGGGGGTTGAACGCAGGGGGCGATGTCACCGTGGAGGAGGGAGAGCTGATCATCGGCGGCGAGGACAACTCCATCGGCGGCGCCCTCACTGTAGACGATACCGGGTCGAAGACGAAAGGCACGCTTAATGTGCAGGGCAACCTGACCGCCAACGATGTGAATGTGCAGAGCGGTACGCTTACATTTGAAGCGGGCAGCGAAGGCTCTATCGGCGGTCAATTGACTCTTGGTGAGAAGGGTACACTGGCGGTGGATGGCCAGCTCACTCTCTCCGGGAGCGTGAACCAGGAGAGCAAAGGCGCCCTCACCGGCAATGGAACCGTTATTCTGGATGGAGAAAACGTCCGATTCGGTGAGGACGTGACGCTGGGTGACGAGCTGATCATCCAAATGGGTGAACATTGCAAAGAGGCTGACTTCGGCGACAATGAAGTCAAACTGGACGATCTGACCGGGACCGGAAGCATTGCAGGGGAGAAATTGACCGTCAGCAATGGCGAAGAAGAGGTGTTCTCCGGCACGCTGAACGGCAACGCAACCGTGGAGGAAGGTTACTCCTTCCATGTGCAGGGTCTGCAAGGGTCTTGCAACTTTACCATGAAAGATGGCAGCGCCCTTGACCTGACTCAGGGCGGGAACAGCCTGGGAGGTGTACAATCCACCCCCTCCAAAGAAGGAGTTGAAGACTCCGGCGCCACGTACAAGCTGCAGACCGGCACCGATCCCAACACAGTGAGGCACGACTTCGTCATCCGGAAGGAGGACACCACCATCATCAACCTGGATCTGAGCCAGGACGCCATGTGGGGGGATGGAGAGTTTGGCAGGGCTATGCTGAAAACGGCAGGCGTCGGACGGATCATCATTGAAGAAGGGACGACGTTCGAGATTCACAACCTCAAGGACATTGTTGCCGAGCACTCGGGAAGCGGACTGAAGGACATCGTCATCATGACCGGGAATGTGAGAACCACGGAGGATTACACCGGTCCCGATGAGTCTCTGCATGAGGCAGAGGGCAGTCTGAAAGCAAAAGTCAAACTGGATGGAATCCTGAAAGCCCTCTTCAAGAGTGCCCACATTAGGTTTGAGGATGCCGTCGCCACCGCCGCGGCAGTAGACGTGCCGGCAATGGTAAGCTATAGTATCGATATGCTCAGTACGAGGGCAGTCGATCCCGTGAACAAGAAGGGCA
>CANQGG010000039.1 GCA_947601655.1 uncultured Akkermansia sp. | reverse complement strand
CGATGTACCGTGTACCATGTAGGAAATTTGGCGAGTTTTGCTCGCGAAACTGCGAAGCGAAAGCAAGGCAAATTTCTAAAACGGCGCGCTTTTGGAACCGGAAAGGTTCATTATTCGAAAAAAACTGCGCAACGCGCACATTATCAATACATGGTACATGAGCAAACGCATTTGAAAGGAATCAAGCAATAGAAAAATACAGGAACTTTACACTGCAATTCGAAAGGGTGATATTCTCCTTGCTGAAGCGGATGCGGGTATCATTTCCCGCGGCAGATGCGGCGGAGGCGGTAACCGGCGAGGAGAATGGGAAGGAGTCCCATGAGGAAGAGGTAAATGCCATTGCGCCAAAGAGTGGAGACGGAACCGGCATCGGTTTCCTGGTCAATCCAGCCCAGGGGAGGAGCCTGACGGGGAGAAAGGAAGAAGCCGCGATGCTCTTCAAGGCGGGCATCTTTTCGCGCGGTTTTAACGCCCTCGGAAATAGCGACGAGACGTTTATTCGAGAAGAAAAATTCCAGCGGCTGGTTGGAAGGGAAGACAGTACGCTTTTCCAGCGAGTGAGTGAGCTCCTGCAGGCGATTTTCATTTCGGCTGAGAGCGACTTTTCGCACGCGTCGCAAGATGGAGCGGGCTTCATCGGCATCTGCAGCTGTGGTATTCAGCAAGAGGGCTGCACGCTGAATGAAACGCACATCGTCGTCTGAGCCGAAGGCTTTTAACTCATCGCGTTGCTCGTCAATGGTGCGGTTTTCAATTTCCCAAAGGTTATCCGTAGCCTGCATGACGAACATCATCTCGAAAGAATAGCGCAGGGGGCAAAGCTCGGCGATGAGGGGGACAGGTTTTGTGAGGATGTCGTGGGTAGTTTCATCCTGGTATGCGACGCGATGGCGGAGATTGGAGAGACGCTGCGAGATGGGAGCAGGCAGGATGTCCGGCAGGTTCGGGGCAAACTCATTCATCTCCTCAAAACGCACAAGAGCGCCGGCGAGGAGAATCTGTGGCACGAGAAGCAAGGGCACGATATTGAGCGCCGTACGCTCGGAGCGGACAAAAGCGGAGACCATCAGCGAAAGTGCAATGCCGACAAAGGCAGTGAGCACCATGATGCCGAGGTGCGACCAGAACATTTCATGGATACGCAGGATGGCGTTGCCCACCAGCAGATACAAGGCGCACTGCACGGCAGCAATACCGGTGATGACGAGACACTTGGCCAGCAGATAACCGGCAATGAAGGGCTTGTAATTGCTCTCGCGGCGCAACAGAAGGCGATCGCGAAGGATTTCGCAGGCGGCATCCGTGAGCCCGAAGAACATCGCCAACACGAGGGAAAGGAAAAGGTATTCGTTAATATGCAGCGCTTTGTAGAATGTGTAAGGAGCGTCGCTCGCGGCGCGCAGGGTGCCGGCGATAAGCAGAGCGAGCAGTGGCCCCTCCAGCAGCACAGCATACAGCCCCATGCCACTGCGAATGCGGCCGAGCAGAGTACGCAGAATCCACAGGTAGAACAAGCGCAGCAACTCCGGGATGGTACGCTTTGGCGCAGGCGGGATGGGAGGAGCAGTGGGGGAAGCCCCTTCAACATCCCCGCTTCCCAACTGGGGTGGAGTAGGATGCGCCTCCTCTCGACGGTAGGAATAACTCTCGAAACGTTCCTGCCAGATGCCGGGACCGGAAAAACGATGACCGAGCCGGGTGTTGGGAGCCTCCAGCACTTCAAAAACGTAATCCGCCCCTCCCGCAGCAACGGATTCGCGACTCACATGCAGTCCCATATCTCGCGCGGCCTCCTGAAAATAACGGACCATCTCCTGCGGGGTTCCCCAGAACGCCATTTGTCCTTTCGCATTGAGAACCATCACCTTGTGGAAACGATTCAGGATGCTTTGTGCAGGGCGATGCAGGGTGCAGAGCAGGATGCGACCGGCAGACATGCCTTCCAGCGTTTGAATCACGCGTTCAGCATCCCCGGAGGACAGACCGCTGATAGGTTCATCGATGAGGAACACCTCTGCTGTGCCGGTAAGATCCAATCCAAGGTTGAGACGAGAACGCTCGCCATCAGAAATGGTACGTTCGCCGGCTCGACCGACGGAACGCTTTGTCAGCGAGCTGAGGCCCACGAAGTTCAGCACAGTGAGCACACGGCGCATGCGATCGGCATGCGTGAGGCGCGGACGGCGGGCGATGGAAGCCTGGTAGACGTGTTCCCCCACGGTGAGAGCTTCATCGAGAATATCCTCATGGGGAATAAAAGCGATGTGCTGGCGCAGAGAAATATTGTCCGGGGTAAGTAATTCGCTGTTGTAGCGCACAGAACCCATAGTGGGTGAGAGATGCCCCGCGAGAAGACTGAGCAGGGTGGATTTTCCCGAACCGCTCGGACCAAGGATGCAGGCCATTTCCCCGCGATGCAGGGAGAAATCAATATTATCCACCACGCGTCCGGCACGGACAAAATCGCGGGTGAGCCCCCGCACGTGCATAGAGGTGATGAGGCTCGATTCCTCATCCAGCACGCCGGCGGAGAAGCGACAACGCAGGAATTGCACAGAGCTGAGTGCGATGAGGTCGCCATCCTTCAACTCGGTCTCGCCGCGTACCGGCACCCCCTCCACCGTGAGGGCATGTGTGGCATCTTCGATAATGCGGAGGTGTCCGCGGTTGCTTGTGCGCGAATAGCTTACCTCAAATACCATGCCGGGGGCAAGACCGGGAGCGAGCATGAGCGCGCCCGGCTTGTTCATGTATGGCAGATTGGTGACGACCACCTTGCGGGTTTGTGGATCCAGCAGGTAGCTGTGTCCGGAATCGCCGGTGTCTCGCAGGTCTGCAAAAGTATACGGACCTGTGCCATGGATGGAAAAGGGAGTGAAGAAGGTGGTGCATACGACATCACCGTGGTGCAGGGGAATGCCATCGAGGACAAAGTCGGCATCCCGGCGCAGCACCTCCAGTTCGACGTGCAGACCAAAGGCAACACGCGCTACACTGCTCAGCGGGCGCTGGCGTGAGATGGAGATGGAATCACCTTCCAGACTGAGGTAGCAGACATAGCGCATGCCGGCATGATGCGCCAGGATAAGTCCGCGGATCATATCGAAGGAGAGCGAACTCTCGGAGAGGGAGATAGATTGCCCGGAAGAGATGGGGATCACATCCCCTTGATGCAACATGTGCCCACGCACGGAGAGCGGGGCGCGGGCGTCATTGATGATAATGATCAGATTTACGCAGCGTACGGCGCGGAAATTCAGATGCCCATCTGCCGGAGAGAGAGTCACATTTCCCCTGGCGATACGGTCGGAGAAAGAGATCACCTCGATAGGGTGGTTCGCTGTGGCGCCGGGGGTGGAAATCAACCTCTCCAACTGCTCATCAGCGTGTGACAAACCAAGACCGTGGGTTACTTCCGCAAACAGCTCGGGGTTCGTGAGATCCCCGCCGGCGCGGTGCAGGATAGTGAGAATTTCCAGAGCAAGCGAATAGCGTTCCGCCTCGGTGCGACTCGCGGCGGCGAGGCGAAGGGTGACGTCCAGCGGAAATCCTGCTCTGTAGGCAGTGCGGAAACGCTCGGCAAGCCAACTATGCTCAACGTTAGGAAAATCGTAACGCAGAATATCCATTGCGGTATCCATGTCCTCCGCCCCCAGACCATCCACCCGGCACATGATGGACGCGAAGAGATCGGCAATGATACCGGCGTGCGCACGACGGGATTCAACTTTCGGACCGATGCGCCGCGGCACCCGGTCGAAGATGGCAACAAGGAAGCCGCGCACACGGAGCACGCCGCGCTTCAAATGCAGCATGCCCTCCAACAGACCGTGGCGAAACTTTGTCAACATGAGGCGCCTCCTTTCCAATCGGATGCCGCAGGGCAGCGAGACTCCCAGCCGGGGAAATTCCAGAGCAGAGGAAAATCTCGACACTGCCGGGGTTTTACGGACTGGATGCGGCACGCATTATCCGCACTCAGCATGATGCATGAGCCATCTGCATTGTCGATGAGAGAGAGGCCGCACCTGTTGTGTTGCAGACGGCAGTACGTATTGATGAAATCTTCCTCCTTCATCTGCATGAATTCGGCGATGGCGGAAATATCCGAATCAGTGAGGCAGACGTCCCCCTCCCATCTGCAGCATGCGCCGCAGCGCAGGCAGGTGTGACTCGGAGAGGATGGAGACGCAGTAGACATCAAAAAATCAGAATTCCCAGGGTTTGCGCTTAGCCTCGGTGATATGCGGCGGGCGCACATAGAGCGGCTCTGCAGGTTTGGCGGCAAGTTCCTCCTGCCGCTCGGAGGGGAGAGAGAGCCAAAAGTCGATGAGTTGACGGGCTGTAGGGACGAGTGCAGTATGCTGCAGGACGATACCGGCACGGGCAAGCACAGAGGCGGGCTCACCCGAGCGAATGTCCGTCCCATGCTCAATGAGGCGGCGGATAGGGTCGGAGGAGTCAAAAACCTCAATGGAGCCACCGGGACAGTACAGCGCCCAGCCACCGCGGCGGGCATCGGAGAGCACCCGGCAGCCTGTAGAGGCAGCAAGTGGCTCCCAGGAGGGAATGGATACTACACGGGAATGACGCACAAGAGCGATCCCTGCGGCGGCTGCCAGCGCTACTCGAACCCCACCATAGCTTCCCGGACCGGAGCCAACGAGAATAAGCGGCAGTTCACCTTCCTCTCCGAGCGAACGCAGACAATCCTGCAAAGCGGGAAAGAGAAAGGCGTCGTGGTTCCTCTCCGCTGTCCAGAAACGTTCCACGGGGCAGGGGGCATGCAACGCAAGGGAAGCATGGGAAGAAGAACATTCGAAGGCCAGAATATTCATAAGTTGTATGCAAATTGAAGGGTAACCCATTTGCCTCGGATCACCTTTTTGGTGAGCTGCAAACCGGCTGTGCAAGCGCTCCGGGTGGTATCATCCGCCTGGTCTCGCAGAATGCCGGAGGCAATGAGGACTCCGGGCTGATTCCGCACAAAGGATTGGATGAGACGAGGGAAGGCGCGTTGCAGGATAGTGGAGAAAAGATTTGCTACAATCACTTGAGCCCTCTCTTGCGGAGAGGCTGTCCAGTCGAACACATCTGCTTGCAACAGATGAAGGGAGGGAGTCCCTCCATTGCGTGCAATATTGCGCCGGGCAATTTCCACCGCATTCGGGTCGAAGTCGAAAGCAACGGCGCTCTTCGCCCCGAGTTTCAGAGCCGCCAGAGCCAGAATACCCGTCCCACACCCGGCATCAATAAGCTGCCAGGAGGAGTCTTCGCGTTTTTTCGCTTCGTCGCAGAGCAGGCGCAGGCAAGTGGCCGTGGTGGCATGGCGCCCGGTGCCGAACGCCCGTTCTGCGGGAAATTGCAGTAGAGTGCGCCCCGGGTATCGGCGCTGCAGGGCAGGGAGTTGTTCCTCAGCGGAATAGATGACGAGTTTGTCGCGAATGAGCAGGGGAGCAATTTGTGCCGGAGCAGTGGCTGCCACCCAATCTTTCTCTTCTACGGAAGAAAAGTCGCCGCCGTATGCTGAATAGAGCGCAAGAAGCCTCATTGGTTCATCGCTGTAACAGCGCACATCGATGCGTTGCTTCCCCGGCAGAGAGGAGAAGACAACACCAGGCAGCGAAGCGAGGCGAGCAGACCACTCTGCCTCATCCTTTGAGCGTATATTTTTTTGCCAGACCCACACAGCGATAAAACGATATTCACTTCAAAAGGTTAATTTCTGCGGCAGAGGCCCCCTTGCCTTCCAGAGACGAGGCACCAATGAAACGGAAGAAACGGGCTTTCACTTCCCGGTCGAATGTGACCGTTTGGAGGATAGGATTGGCGCGGATATTAGGGAATTCGCCCGAGGCAATCTCCTTCCATTTTTTGCCGTCAGAGCTGATCTCAAAACTGTAACGATCCGTCATGCCGTCGAAATTTCCATTTTGTTTAGGCAGATAAGTGAACCCGGAGAAGGAGACTTCCTCGCCAAGATTCACAGTGAGTTTGTTTCCTTTCCCCTGCCAGAAGGTGGAATCATCTCCATCCCAGGCTCTTGCGCTTCCGGTTGTTTTGCTCGTCCATTTATCGCGGGGCAGGGGGGCAGCGATCTCCTCCGAGGCGTCGCACTGAAACGATGCCTCATCTACAGCAACCGGCTCCGGATGGCGAAGGAGAGAGAATTCACTGATGCACGGACAAGCGCGAGAGTCGGTGATAACGAGGCGGACGCGATCGGTGGTGACAGGCTTTGCGAGTTTTCGCAGCACCTGATTTCCGATTGTCTTTCCTTCTCCGTCAATTATTTGCCAGTTGCCATCCAGGAAGGCTTCCAGACGGAATGACCTGACACGTTGCCCGAGACGGATCTGCTCACGCAGACGTACCACATCAAAAGCCACTTCCGTCGGCAGCTTGATTTCCAGCCAACAATCCTTCGTCGTCTTATCCTCTGGGCACCAATAGCTTTCGATATCGCCATCTGTCGCATTGGCTGCTCTGAAGGCATTGTCCTCCCCCCGAACCTCACTGGCAGAGGCCTCGGAACCAATGGCGAAATCCTGCGCCAGGAGCTTGCGACGCATTGTCGCCAGAGCATTTAAGGCAGCGACATCAGCCGGATCCAGTTTGCCGGAACCATCCATGGCCAGATTGAGAATGAGGTTGGCTCCGCGTCCCACACTGTCGTAATACACCTGCATGAGCTGCTCCGGGGACTTTACTTTTGAACCCTGTCCAGCGTGCCAAAACCATCCTGCTTTGTTGATTGTGGTGTCTGCCTCTAAGGATATCCACTTCTCGTCAGGTTTATCCAAGTTAATCACATTCCAGCATGGATATTTCACGAACCCTTTTTCGGAGCCTCCCCACTTCACATCGCCATGCTGCGCTGCGCCCCATACGATGCAATCGGGCTGAATCGAACGTATGAGCCTAACAAGCCCCTCAAAGTTATAATACTTGTCGGCATTGCCGATATTTCTCTTTTCCCGGGCCCCCCCGTAGTAGCCATCACCGCCATTGGCCCCATCAAACCACATTTCAAAAATCGGACCGTAATCCGTGAGCAATTCGCGGATCTGTTCCTCATAGGTTTTCAGATAACCGGGACGCCCATATTCAGCATTGTTGCGATCCCACGGAGAAAGATAAGCGCCAAACTTGATGCCTTCCTTTTTACATGCGTCGGCGAAGCCCCTGACGATATCCCCTTTTCCTTTCATCCACGGAGATTTGGCAATATTGTGTGCCGTCGATTTGGTGGGCCAGAGGCAGAAACCATCGTGGTGCTTCGCGGTATATATCATACCGGCCATTCCCGCCTTCTTAAAGATTTTTACGGCAGATTCGGGATTGAAGTCGGACGGATTGAAAAGTGCAGGATCTTCGTCTCCATACCCCCATTCTTTGCCGGTGAAAGTATTAATGCCAAAGTGGACGAAAGCATACCACTCCAGACGCAGCCATTTAACCTGCTGCTCCGTAGGCACTGCGCCACAGGGGGCGGGAGGTTCAGCCGCGGAGAGAGAAGAGTAGGACATGAATCCCGCGAAGCAAGCCGCCGGAAGCCATTGGAGAAAGTTTTTTGTGATGATAGAACGGATACTCATGAAGAGAGGCTGTTACTTATCCAGAAGTTGACCGTCCAGTCCCTGCGCATCGTCGTAAGAGAGGATGAACAGGGAGGAGTCCTCTCGGATACGGCCGTAGAAGAGAGGTTTGCGGGACAAGGTATTTGCAGGAGCAACATCGATTGTAATGGTCTTTTTCTCAACCTTCTTTTCTCCCAACGCGAGAGAGCGAAACGTTGCATCGACTTCCGTCTTCTCAGAGAGCATATCATGCACAATCTGCATGCGAGGGGTAGAACTATCGGCGGCATCAATCTGCGAATCCTCCGCAGGGGGATCAAGCACGAGCTGTTCGAGATCCGAGTAGTCGGTGATTTCAAGGTCTAGTTTCACTGTGAAGGCCGGCTTCTGCAGGGCAGCGAGAGCCTCTTCATCGTCCGGTCGCAGCCATTGGCGCACCCGGATGTTTTGCAGGTGCCGCACATAGAAATTGGTGCGGTGTGGGTTGACGCGAGGAGTGACGTCCTCCTCACCGAGTGTGCCCGTCCATGCTTCACCGATGTAGTCGTAGTGCAACACGAGCGGCGCCTTTTGATAGGCCAGAGTGAGCGTTCTGAGGGCAGAAATGGGAAAATTGGTGAGATTGCGTTTCCGCCAGTAAAGACTGGAGGTTGAGAAGAGTTTCATAAGCTTGGGACTCAACCGGCAAATTGTAAGGGAATCATTTTCCATACCCACCCAGTAACGCTTCCCGTCTACGCGTTGCCTCTTGAGACCGAAGGATCGCGGCGCCCGGTCGCGTACGAGCGGCAGGTCGACTCCAAAGAGAACAGCCCTGATCGCGCACTCGCGGGGCTGTATCAGGAGTTCGTAATCAGGATGATTCAGCCCGTATTTCTCACGAACACTTGTGACATCTGCCGTGGGGGGAATATCTTCCAGCACGTCCTCAATGGGAACGGTACTGAGACTGTTAAGGAAGGAATCGACGATTTCAGCATCAGCTTCTGCGAAAGGAAGTCCCTCTGCAGAGAACATCCATACATCCTTTACCTGCCCCTCAGAATCGCCTGGAATGCGGCGCAGACGCAGGGGGAATCGATCGAAACGAGAGAAGAGTACCAGCTTGTCGATATCCGCCGCCGTGATGCGAGTAAACTGCCGGGAACGGAGTTGAGAGAGCAGAAGGGGGAGTTCGTCGAGGTACACCCACTGCTGGGCCTCACGAATACGAACGCGCTGGGATCTCGGGAGTACCGGCAGGGATAGCATGGCGTTTACAACTGCGGCAAAGCCTCCGCCCTGGCGACGCAGGCGAGGCTCTACGGCTAAGGTGAACACCACGGGACGATCATCCACTGTAGCGTAGCAGAGGCGTCGACCATCCGTCGGGGAGTGGAAGGCCGGAAATAGCTTGAAGACAATGGATTTCCCATTTTCCAGCGAAAAAGTGAGAATCTTCTCAGGTTCTTCCGGAAGGGATATGGCGCCTGCGTCATCTATGCGGATAGCGCGCAGCTTGATGAGATTTGATACAAGGGAATCTACGGAATCTTGCGCCGCCTCGGTCAGACAGGGAGATTGGATGGTCCACGGTGACTGCCCGCTGGCCCGCTCCAGGATCAGAGGCTCCGGGAGGTGTTGACCGAGCTTGGCTGATTGCTGCAGCTCAATGCGCAGCAGGGAAGATTCTTCAAACTGCAAGGGATGTGGATCTCGCAGGCCTCCCAGTCCATTTTTGAAAAGCGAAAGAATATCCCCACTTACGACGTGGATGCGTTTATCTCTCCCGTAAAAATCGGTGCGCAGGTAAGTAGTGGGTAGCAGGTGTTTGCCATCTTCGGCATCCGCGAGCCACGGGGAGGGACTCCCCAGCGTATAGCGGGCTACGGTACTCATTTCCCCATCGCCGGTAGGGACCTTCAGTATGATGGTATGAGGAGTGGTATCGACGCCGAATTCACGTATACCGGCGCGTGTTGTGTTATTGAGGGGCAGGGTATCAATCAATTTGGAAGTGGCGGTGAAATCGATGATGGCACGTACGGCGGCCGGAGCCATGCGATCGTGGAAGGGAGCCGTGATCCACCATGATCCGTCGTCTTTCCGAGCACACTCGATGGTATCGTGGAGATCATGGATACGCATCCACGAAACTTCCTGAAGACGGGAGAGATTTTCCTGAGGAAACAGGGACATGCCCGGGCGGAAGTGATACCATCCCGTGAGACGAGCCAGGCTTCCATCGATAAACAACACCACGGCAGCCCCCACACTGATGAGCATGACGATAAAGAGAAGCAACGTGGTGAAGAGTTTTTTCATTTGGGAGATCGGGTAGGACTCATGCACTTTTTGTCGGGAGGGGTCAGTGGCGGCGCGTCTGCCAGAGCATGAAGGCAATAAGCAGGGCCAGAAGCGGCATGATGAGCAGAGTCAAGTATTCCAAGGCATTACGCGAATGGCGATTCAGATCGATTTTCATTGTCAGATCCTGATTTGCGCTTTTGCCTCCGTATTCCGGACGGTTGCACATCCACGCCCAGAGCGTGTGCAAGTAATCCTGCTGTTCGGCACGAGCATTGCTGCGTTGCAGAATGTCGATATTTCCAAGTACCAGCATAGTCGCCATGTTGTTGGGATATTGTGTGGCGCCCTTAGTGACTACCGCACCGAGGCAGAGAGGACCGGGACGATCTTCGCGCGGGTCAAAGGAGGGATCGAGCATGGGACTGGATTCGCCGTAATAATCAGCTGTGCTCATGAGGATGGGGTAGCTGGCGAGGCGGCGGAGAGATGCTTCGTTCTCATCCCCGTGCTCCAAAGTGAAGGACATAGATTGTCCTTCAATGTGAGTCGTGCTGTTCCAGAATCTCTCCGTACAGTTGAGACTCTTGGGGAAGACGGCGGAGATGTCGTAGTAGGCACGCCTGCGATCGCGCAGGAGAACTCTATCCATATTTGGACGAACTCCTTGCTCGCGGAGGAAGCGGTAGAAATACGGGAGTTTTGTATTGGATGGGTCGAGGGCAACAAAAAGAGCGCGGCGACCGTTCTCGCGTTCCCAGAAATCACGCACGACACCAAGCTCGTGTTCTGTAAAGTCAACCTGAGGGGACACGATGATGAGACCCTCTGCATTTTCCGGCAGAGCATCAATCTCATTCAAATTCACCCATGAGAGCTGAATGTTGAGAGAGGAGACGATGCGTCCGAGATTCTCTAACAGACTCTGATCATCCCTTGAGACTCCCCCCTTTCCCTCTGCCACGTACATGTGCCGCATATCACCCTCCACAGCTTCTGTAATCGCGGAACAGACGACCTCATCCATCATAAGAGCCACCGCGCGGCGAGATTCGTCCGGCAGGGTTTCGTATTTGATAAATGACGTGCCGGGGCGGATACGGACGTGCTTTCGTTCGCTCTTTTCTTCTTCGAAAGTACGCAAGGGGACAGTGGAATCCTTACGGGCATCGATAAGACAGAGATCCTGTTTAAAATCAACGCCATAGATCTGCGAAATTTCGCGTGCCCTGTTCGGTTGTCGCATGGGGTCAAAGCACTCCAGCACAATCTTGCCTTTACCGTAACGCACGTACTCCTCCAGCAGACTGCGCATGCGAGCGTAGTTGGGGGTGGAGCGTTTGAAAGCAAAGATGATGTGCACCGGAGTTTCACGCGAGCGGATGCGCTCGGATGTCAGCACATTCACCGTGCGCTCCGAAATGGTATAGCGTTCTTCCTCCGTGAGATCTTTGCGACCATACTCGTGGCAACCAATGTAGTTGCACGCCAAAACGATAATGCTCAGCAGGAAAAGATTGAACCATGCGAGGGGAGAACCTTTCGGACGACGGGCCTCAGGGTTTATTTCTTGGGAAAATTTGTTCATGGGATCGGGAAGGGTATAGCAAATAGCGAGCGGAGAGAGGGCAGGGGCTCAGCGTGTCCATCGGCGGTAATCGACCACCCTCTTGACCAGGGCGAGAGTGAAGAGGGCCAGGGTGAGGTAGAGAACTGCCGGGCGTGTGTCCAGCAGACCTCGGGAGAAAGAGCTTACCTGCTCTGTGCAGGAAATATAGTGAAAGACGGGAGCGGCCGGGAACTCCCCCCACAGTTCGGTGACACGCCCCGTGAAGTAGAAGGAGATCATAAAACTAGTGCAGAGAATGCCTGAGATAATCTGGCTGCGCGTCATCGCAGAACACAGAAGTCCCACTGCTATGAAAAAGGCGCCCATAAGCGAGAGGATGGCATAGGGGCCAAACCAATCGGCGAGCAGATAAGGAATTTCTCCGCTGGCGGTGATGCCGTAACGGTATTCCGTGTAGAGGTTTGCCAACTGCCCCATCCATGGGTAGAGGAGCAGGGGGACCCAGATGATAAGATAAAATGTATAGGCTGCTAGATATTTGCCAAGAATGATTTGTGTTGTAGTGACGGGTGCGGTAAGCAAGCCCTCCAGCGTCCCCTGGCGCTCCTCTTCAGCAAGGCTTCGCATGGTGATGAGAGGAAAAATAAAGATGAAGAAGAACCAGAAATTGATGTTGTTGAGCAGGTAGTACATGACTCCTTCGCCGGTGGCTTTGCTCATAATCTGGATGACTGTCTGCAAGCAAAAGCCAAGCAGTGCCATGGCGCATGCGATAATCACCCAGCCGAACGGTGTGCCGAGATAGACCTTCAGCTCTCGCAAGTAAAGGATACGCAACGTTGCAAACCAGCTCGTACGCCGACGCACGGGCTCACTCGTTTGCGTTTTCGGGATCGTCTCTTCTTGTTCCATAATCAAAATTTGTTTGAAAGTCAAAACGGGCAGGGGAGGCTAGTCATGGCGTGTCATCTCTACAAAGACATCCTCCAGACTGGGGATGTGACGATATATATGGCGCAATGGATAGCCCAGACGAGCAATAATTGCCGCAGTTCTTTCCCGGGTATCGGTTCCGGGCTCAGCGCGCACGATGAGGCGCTGCCAACCGCCGGGAAGGGTGCCCTCATAGATGATTTTTTTCACGGAGGGGATAGCGCCAAGTTCCCGCATCACCACATCCAACTCCCCTTTGTATTCAACAGAAACACGACCGGCAGCGCGCAGACTGCCGGTGAGACGCGCCGGAGTATCGGCTGCCTTGATTTCGCCATTGTCAATGATAATGACTTTATTGCAAATCATCTCTACTTCACTGAGTATGTGAGTAGAAAGCAGTACAGTATGCTCCGAGGCAAGTTCGCGAATCAACTCCCGTATTTGCCGTATTTGATTCGGATCCAATCCATTAGTTGGTTCATCCAAAATTAGCAACTCCGGCGTCCCAAGCAGGGCGTCTGCCAGTCCGACACGCTGCCGGTATCCTTTGGAAAGTGTGCGGATCATGTTCTTGCGCTTAGTCTCCAAACCACAACGATCAATAATTCTTCCAACCTCTGCCCGCACGCTCTTGCCGTACAACCCCTTCAATTTTGCGCGGTAAGCAAGGTATTCATACACCCGCATCTCGTCATACAATGGCACATTTTCCGGCATGTAGCCAAGATGCCGCCGTGCCTCCAGTGGCTCGTCGAGGATGTCGTGTCCTGCAATACTCGCCGTACCGGCAGTTGGGGGAAGGTATCCCGTCAGCATCTTCATTGTCGTCGTCTTGCCCGCTCCATTCGGTCCCAAGAAACCCACAATTTCCCCTTTCTCAACGTTGAAATTCACATCCCGCACCGCCATAAACCGCCCGAATGCCTTATACAAGTGCTCTGTACTAACCATACTCATACCGTTCGGGTGCTTATTCTACCATGTATCTCCGCGTTTTCAAGATGAATCTCGCGCGCGTGCGAGCGAGGAAACGCTTTCTATCCTCCTTTCCTCCCATGTGCGAAGATAAGTCCACAGGGCGGTCGTCGGCTTTACAAGTTTCGATTTTGCATTACATATATTATGCGAAGTAAGAAATCAGTTTAACCTGTTTAATTACAGTAATCGATAGAAAATGCTTCCCTGCCTTGCACAAGTGGAACATCGGACTAAAAGTCGGGAGAGAAATTGAACGGATGAGGCTTTCAGACTTAAGGAAACCGGAGGCTCAGAATTCAGGTGACAACTCGTCAACGTTATATTTTGGAATTTTTTTGAAGAGAATATGATTCCTTCTTGACGAGAAGCAAAGCAAGGCGTAACATGGTCCCATGGTAAAGTGTAGTCTCGTGTATGAGGGCGATTTGCACTGTACGCTGGAACATGGGCCTTCCGGCGCGCGTGTGAGTACGGATGCTCCCGTCGATAATCACGGGAAAGGAGAGTCCTTTTCACCGACGGATTTGATGTGCTCTGCCACGGCGGCATGTATGAGCACGATAATGGGCATATATTCGCAAGAGAATGGTTTGGATTTGCGAGGATTGCGCGTGGATGTGGTGAAAGAAATGAGCGCAAATCCACGGAGAATAGCGCGCATCATAGTCGACATTTATGTTCCTCTTCCGGAAGACACACCGCATCGGAGCGCTTTGTTGGATTGTGTGATGGGAAGCCCCGCCATGCGGAGTTTGCATCCTGACATTGAGGTGCCCATCACTTGGCATTGGAAAAATTGAGATAGGGAGAGAAGATGGATCGTCGCACCTACATCTACACTGTGACACCGCTGTTTGTTTTTTTGAACTGCGGGGAGCTGCTTGTGGCGCGACTGGGAGCGACGATGGCTCTTGTGGTGGCAAGTGTTGCGATGTTAGTGGTTTGGGGTGCAGTGTGGTCGCGACTGTGTCGTCAAAAGTTACGGTCGGAATTTGCCGTGCTGAGCATTTTACCCCAGTTGGTTTTCTACGTGAGTCAATGCACGCAACCGCTGGTATTCTCGGAGACGCCGTTTTGGGGAACGTTATATGCGCTCTTGTGGTTAGGGTGCCTTGGGACAGCAGTTGTGACTGTTCTGCCTGATACCAGAGGGACAGGCCCCCTGAGAGACCCGGTATTTCTCCTTCTCATTCCTCTGGCGATTTTCTGTTCAGTCAGTGGATTTTTGCAGTATTACCCGTATTTTTCATCCTCAATCTAGACAGACTCAGCACAATAAACAGCCATGCGCACTCTCATACTAACTCTGATAACCTGCAGCTTCCTTGGAAGTCTCGCTTCCGCCGCTTCCGGCGTCCGCATTCATCGCTTGAGCGATCCACCCCTGCCTCCCCGTTCTACGGAGGTGGCGCAGCGTTCTTCCCGTAGTTTCTCGCTTTTCCGCCGCAGCTCTCATACAGCTCCTGCGCGTCGGGAGGTGGCGGCACCCATCGCGGTAAATAGGACTCCTGAGCCCCCGAAGCCCGCTCCGGCTGCGTCGGAACAGCCTCGAGTCACAGCACTGCCCATTGCGACGCGACCGGTAGCTAAGACTCCGGCTGTAGTACGTCCTGCTGCAGCTGCTACAGCAGCGTCTCCGGTGGTAACGACACCCCCTGTTGCTCCGCGGCACAACATTACCCCTGCACCGGCGCCGATTGCTCGTCCCGCTTCTGAACAGCCTGTAGCACCGCGCTCGAATCGCCCTCGTCGTCGTTTGCCGATCGCTCCTATCTGACCACCCTGCAGCCGCACATGCCAAAGCAACGCTTGGATGTTCTTTTGCACGCCATGGGGCTTGCTGCATCCAGGGAGCAAGCGCAGCGTCTCATTTTGGCAGGTGAGGTTACCGTAGGCGGCAAACTTATCACCAAGCCGGGCACCAGGGTGGATGACGCCCTGCCCTTAGCTGTCAGGACGCCGCCTCCGTACGTGAGTCGTGGCGGGCTGAAACTCGCCGGAGCGCTGGATGTCTTCCCGGTGGACCCGGCGGGTAAGGTGTGCCTGGATATCGGCTCATCCACCGGGGGCTTTACAGATTGTCTGCTCCAGCGCGGCGCTGCCCGTGTCCACGCAGTGGATGTCGGCACCAACCAGTTGGTGTGGAAGCTACGCAGCGATCCTCGCGTCATCGTGCGAGAGCAGTTCAATGCCCGTTATCTCACCCCGGAGGATCTCGGCGAGAGGGTGCAACTCATTGTGAGCGACGTTTCTTTTATTTCGCTTACCAAGATACTTCCGGCGGCTTTTTCCTGTCTCGAAGAGGGAGGAAACGCCATTGTGCTGGTCAAGCCACAGTTTGAACTGCAGCCAGAGGATATTGGCCCGGGTGGCATTGTACGCGACCCGGCATTGCACGAGCGAGCCGTGGAGAAAATTCACCGCTTTGTCACCGAAGAGCTGCATCGCTCATGGATGGGGGTAGCCCCCTCCCCCATCACCGGTATGGAGGGCAACAAGGAATTCCTCGCCTGGCTGCGCTAGGACCCTATTGTTATTTAACAGGTTTGCCCAATAGATCGCGTACCTTGGCGTAGTCCTCATCGCGTTTTTCAGAGTACAGCAGCGTGTACACAAAGGAGGATCGCTTGTGGTAGGCTTCTCCGTGGTTGTCGGCAAGAGAAGCGGCTGTTTCACCATTGGGGCGTGTCAGGCTCGCATCCGCACCAAGCTGCAAAAGCTTTTCGACTGTCTCAAAATTACCGCGCATTGACGCAAGCATCAGTGGTGTGTAGCCGGCATTTTCGCGGGCATTAACATCCAACCCAGCCTGCACAAGTCGCTCCGCACACGCAGGCATTCCACTCCACGCCGCCCAATGAAGCGCAGTGAAGCCATCCTGATCCTGCTCATTCACACGAAGCCCGGGCACCTTGAGCAGCTCATTCAGGTAAAACAGACGGGTCTTGTCCTTCTTAAGCGTTTCGTCCGGATTGTTGTAATTTACATAAACGGTCCACATGAGTGGAGTCCGTCCGGTATTGTCATGCGTGTTGATAAAGTCTTCATGATCCTCCATGCCGCTTTTCAACTCGCGAATAAAAGGCCCGTCCTCGTTATTTTTTACATCCTCCTTGCGGATGAGCGATACAAGTGAATTAGTCGTGGATTTGGTTTCAAACACCTCCATGACTTCTTTGCTCAGATAGCCAAGCACACCCATGGCTGCCATCAGAATTACCATGTCTTGAAGGATTGGCCCCCAATGAATGTTGCGCTTTTCCGGTTTTTCTTCGGTTTTCGTGTCCATGAGGAAATTAATGTTAGGCCTGGGCTTCCTGAGTAGCAAGTTCTTTCCGTTCTTCATCTTCATCCGGCACATCTTCCTCCGGATGATCCGATACAAAACTGTCCTTGGTGAGAATAATCGCTAATGGCGAAATGACGGCTAATATCAGATAGATCGTCCACATGAACTCCGGTGAGCACCAGTAGCTCACGTGCCCCGTATCGATTTTCGCCGCGATGCCGTCATAGCACATATACGATACGAGCAAGCCGCCTACCACGCCATTAACCGGTTTTGCTATGAACATGGGCAAACCTGCCAGCGACATGTAGGAGGCAACCTTGTCCTTGGGAGCGACACGTGCCACGTATTCTGAGAAACGGGGGCTGAAAAGCAATTCGCCAAAGGCGAAGATAATGATCTGCAGGAAGATGGCAATGAAGTACGCCTGACTCACAGTGTCGATGCCGGGGAAAATAAAATAGCATTCCGGAGGAATGGCCATCAGTACCAGCGAGGCCGCCGATATCGACATGCCCCATATCATCAGCTTAACCGTCGAAAAATACTTGAGGATCGGTATGATTACGATAAGTCCCGTGATGATGATGAATGGGTTGAGCGAATTCATGAATCCCAGTTGGAAGTCGTCTCCTATCGTACGCGTGTAATACTGCGGCATGATCATGAACTGGAGTGTAAACACCAACCGCACCCCGAGAGTAAGCACGAGAAACACCAGCAGTTTCTGAAACGGCCGTTCGCGTATCACTTCGCCTATTAACTGCAGCGGTCGCCGCGACGACGCTTTTTCCGTGGTAATCCTTTCTTCCGGCACAGCGTAGAAATTCTCATTCACGAAACGCGTGAAAAGGAAAGCAATCACCTCACAGCAGGTGCCGAAGTTCACAACCATTTGCAGTCCCTCCGGTCCGGACCAATGCGCACGAATAGGATCCACGATTGCCACTCCTGCTAACAGCGCCCCGATATTCATGAAGAGGTAGTAGAAGTTGAAGCCTGTGGGACGCGAGTGCAATGTAGTGAAGCGGCGAATAGAGGTTTGGATGCACGGGCTCATGAAGGCCGACCCGAAGCTCATAATGGCGATACCGGATATAACGAGGTAACGGGAATTATTCTGAGAGAGACTAAGCACCTGCATCCCAAAGTCGGATCCCATTCCCATGATAATTCGCCCGAGAATGAGCATGCTGAAACCGACCAGATACGTGCGCTTCAGCCCGATAATGTCGCAAATGGTGCCGACAGCGAACACGAACAGGGAGAGAAATAACGTGTACATTCCCACCCAGAATGGTGCGTCGGCATCCCGAAAACCGCAATAATCCTTCAAGAATAGAGCAAACACGATGATGAGCGTAAAATACGCCAACCCATCGAAAAATTGGATGAAATTAGTCAGCCAGAAATTGATGCCGCATTCCTTAAGCACCCCAAATTCAGAAAAGTACCGCACAATTGGGTTGCCGCTCTGCGGGGCTTCGGTCGTTGTGTTGCTCATGGTTCTTATTCCCTTCTTGAAAAACTAATCAAGTACGGCGCCTTTGCTGGCGTTGGTAGCAAGTTTTCGATAGCGCTTCAGCCAGCGGCTGGGAATGTCCTGCATGGTGGGTTTCCACACCGCGCGACGAGCGGTGATTTCCTGCTCACTGATCTCTGCTGTAATACTGCGCGCCGGGATATCGATATTAATGATGTCGCCATCCTTCAGCAGACCGATGAGTCCTCCTTCCGCCGCTTCCGGAGAGACGTGGCCGATGCAAGCGCCGTGCGTTGCGCCGGAAAAGCGACCATCCGTGATAAGTGCAACGCTGTTGCCCAGTCCTTTGCCCATGATGTAACTGGTGGGCGCCAGCATCTCTTGCATGCCGGGCCCCCCTTTCGGACCCTCATTGCGGATGACGACAACATCGCCGGGTTTCACCCTGTCCGCCAGAATGCCCTCGCATGCAGCTTCCTGACTCTCAAAAATAACAGCCGGTCCACGATGGACGAGCATCTCAGGCAGTACCCCTGCTTTCTTCACAATAGCCCCCTGCTCCGCCAGGTTTCCAAAAAGAACGGCCAATCCGCCGTCCTTTGAGTAGGCATTTTCCACAGTATGGATAACTGCAGGATCCTGCGTGGAAAGACCCTCAATCTGCTGACCGAGGGTCTTGCCGGAAACTGTCGGTACCTGAGTGTGCAATGCGCCGGGGATTTTATTGATTTCTGCAAGAATGGTCATAATGCCACCCGCGCGCAGGACATCATGCATGTGGTATCTGGAGCTCGGTGCAACTTTGCAGATATTGGGCGTGCGCTTCGAGATTTCATCGATGCGGTGCAAGTCGTACTCCAGCCCCGCCTCATTCGCAAAAGCGAGGGTATGCAGCACAGTATTGCTGGAACCTCCCATGGCCATATCGCAGGTGAAAGCATTGTCGATACTCTCCATGGTAACGAGCTCTCGCGGGAGAGGACCGCCCTGCCTGGCCATCTCTACCGCCCGGCGAGCGGCAGCGCGCCACAGTTCCTCACGCTCCTTGCTTGTGGCGCCGATAGTTCCGTTGCCCGGCAGAGCCATACCAATCACCTCGCAGAGGCAATTCATGGAGTTAGCGGTAAACATCCCGGAGCATGATCCCGCTCCCGGGCAGGCATGGCACTCCACATAGTGCAATTCATCTTCGGATATCTTGCCCGCTGTGCAGGCGGCCACGGCTTCAAAGACACTGTTGAGATCCAAATCTTCACCATGCCTCCCCTTCCCCACGGCCATGGGACCGCCGGAGCAGAAAATGGTAGGAATGTTGCAACGGATTGCTCCCATCAGCATTCCTGGCACGATTTTATCGCAGTTCGGGATGCAGATGCAGGCGTCAAAGGCGTGTGCTGAGAGCATCGTCTCCACGCTGTCGGCTATCAGCTCCCGGCTCGCCAAAGAAAACTTCATACCCTGGTGCGCCATTGCAATGCCATCGCATACCCCGATAAGGTTGAACTCAATCGGCGTCCCTCCCGCCTTGCGCACCTCCTCCTTGATGATGTTCGCCACCTTGTTGAGGTGCACGTGCCCCGGGATGACCTCGTTGAATGAATTGCAAATCGCGATGAAAGGCTTCTTGATGTCCTCATCCGTCATCCCCGTCGCACGCATTAAACTCCTGTGCGGCGCCCGCTCGATTCCGGCTTTTGTTCTATCCGACAGCATAGCGCAGTGATTCTAGCATATCCCTGCCCCGTTTTCCAGTTATTTTTTCGGAGCTGTTCTGTAACTTGTTTACTTGTATTCGGGTATGGCATTTAACTCTGCAGGAACTCTCTCCTAAATAAAGCTTGCACGGCTGCCCCTTTTATGCTTCAATTCCCCTGCATCTTCCCCGCGCGCACGTGGCGAAATTGGTAGACGCGCCAGTTTTAGGGTCTGGTGGGTTAACCCCGTGGAGGTTCGAGTCCTCTCGTGCGTAGCTCTTTTCTCCGCTTTCCTCCTGCCTCGTGAGAGTCAGGTTGTTTGTTCTCCCTGTCGGGGCAACATCACCCGTAGGTTTCGATGAGGTAGCGGATAAAAGCGGGATCGTCGAAGTTGACGTTGCCGGTATCCTTTTCGTTGAGCTGAGCAAGCTCTTTCATCTCTTGCTCGCTGAGAGCGAAATTAAAGATATCCGCATTTTCTCTCATCCGCTGCGGATGGGTTGTCTTGGGGATGATGATAAAACCATGCTGGAGCAGAAAACGCAGGGCCACCTGGGCAGGAGATTTGCCGTGCCGGGCGCCGATAGCAGCCAGAGTCGGGTGAGTGAAAAGGCCATTGCGCCCCTGCCCCAGCGGACTCCACGCCATGAGTTTGGTGCCGAAGTCGGACAGAACCGACTCTATGCCACGCTGCTGGCTGAATACATGCGCCTCCAGCTGGTTGACCGCCGGCGGCACTTCCACATGGAACGCCAGATCCACGAACCGTCCAACCTGGAAGTTTGATACTCCGATGGCGCGTACCTTCCCTGCGGACAGCGCTTTTTCCATAGCGCGGTAGGTGCCATAGTAGTCTCCGTATGCCTGATGAATGAGCAGCAGGTCAATGTAATCCGTGCGCAGCTTACGCAGTGATTCGTCGATAGATGCCATCGCCTTCTCTTCTCCGGCATTGGAAATCCACACCTTCGTCGTCAGAAAAATTTGCTCGCGAGCCACTCCACTCTCCTGCACTGCCGCGCCCACGCCCTCCTCGTTGAAATACGCCTGCGCTGTATCAATCATGCGATACCCTGCTGCAATTGCCTCCAGCACACAGCGCTTGCATTCATTCGGCGCCACCTGGAACACACCGTACCCCAGCTGCGGCATCTCCACTCCGTTGTTTAGTGTTATTGTATTCATGCTCTTCATCCTATCACCTCAAGGAGCTTGAGCGCAATCGAATTCTCCATCTTTTGTTCATTTGGAGATGCCTCCTCCTCTGGAGGGACGCTTCTGCGGAGTCAATCCCTTTGCGAAGGAATAGATAGTGTCTTATAAATTGAGGAACTCAATCACTTCGTCGACATGTCCCTTCACCTTCACTTTGCGCCATTCTCTGACGATGTTCAGGTGCTCATCCAACACAAAGGTTGAACGTTCGATGCCCATGTATTTGCGTCCATACAGCGATTTTTCGACCCATACACCAAAGGCGTCGGCAAGGGTGTGCTCAACATCGGACAGCAAGATAAAATTGAGGTTTTGCTTTTCCTGAAACTTCAAGTGACTCTTCACGCTGTCCGGACTCACCCCGATGACAGTTGCATATTGGGTCAGTCTGTTGATGTTGTCCCTGAAGTCGCATGCCTCCTGCGTGCAGCCGGAGGTGTTATCCTTGGGGTAAAAGTAAAGAATCACTTTCTGCCCTCGAAAGTCATTCAACGAGAATTCCTTCTCCTTGCCGTCTTGATCAATGCCTTGTAATCGGAGGTCTTTCATATTGCTTCAAGTCTGCTCCCGCAGCTCCGGAGCCACTTTAACACAGGAGACGACCTCCGCGCAAGTCTCGTGAGTGGTCAAACTCCGAAAAGACACGTCTTAAAAAGCGGATGTGCCTAAAATCCAGGCTCTGCAAAAGTGAGATGGAGAAGGAGGATGAGCGCATTGCCAACCTTGAACGACTCCTGGGAAAGAGGGAGTTCGAGCCTGATTGGCTGTCAAAAAAGGGACTGTAGCGCAGCGTCGCCAACTCCTGGATAAAAAAGGGGATGTACCCTCGCGCAAACGTCATAGTCACTTTCTCTAAAAGACTTTCTGAAACTTCTCTACTTATTATGTCTCGTAAGAGTTTATTTATGTTTTTTCGGTCATTGTTTTCTTGCTTCATTCTAGTTCTGTGAAAAAAATCAACACTGTGGTAGGACAGCCCCCTCGGCGGAAGCATTCACCCAGAACCTTCTTGGCTTGTTTCTTCCAGTCTTTCACCAAATCCGAACTAATGCCATACTCCGGAGCTATCCGAACATGAGTCTTTGCTCCGCTCAGGGCTTCCAACGCCACCTTTTCCTTGAACTCAGCGCTGTAACGCCCTCTCTTGTGGATGTTTTCGTTTTGCATGTGTGTGTTGGTTGAATTACACACGCCTGTTATGTTGCACAAGCAAAAGGGGACTTAACCTATTTGTCTTAAATTCAGGCACCACTATATTCGCACGTGCTGTCACCAGCATTAAAGCCTCATTCCGGCAAATAACCCTCTCGTTTTTATTATATCCCCAGTTAGGCATCGGGAGATAATATCGTGAGGACAACCTGCCCTATGGCTTAAGCACCGAATTATACCCGGCTGCATGTTCAAAGGCTCCTGACATTTCCTCTTGCTGAGCTGCCGGGATTCCCATATTGGTAGCAATGCTTCGCCAGCCTGATACAGCCCGGGCTATAGGAATAAGTAACTCCTT
>CANQGG010000038.1 GCA_947601655.1 uncultured Akkermansia sp. | reverse complement strand
CCGGGTGCAGGCGAGAAAGAGGCACGGAATTTTGCAGCGGATCTCGTCGTGATCTCTCCGGGCATTGAGGCGAATACGCCGTGGTCTCTGGCTTTCACATGCGCCGGCGCTCCAATCATCGGTGAAGTGGAGCTCGCTTCCCGCTATTTCCACGGACGTATCATTGCCATCACCGGCACCAATGGCAAAACAACCACCACAGCTCTTATTGAGCACATTCTCACTGCCGCCGGAAGAACTGCCAAAGCCTGCGGCAACTATGGCTATCCTTTCTGCGAGGTGGCTCTGGCAGACCCTCAACCAGAGTTTGCGGTGCTGGAAATTTCCTCCTTCCAGTTGGAAACCATCGCAAGTTTCAAGCCGGAAGTCGCCGTGTGGTTAAATTTCGCTCCCGACCACATGGATCGCTACAAAACTGTGGAAGACTACTACCACGCTAAACTGCGCATCTTCGAGAATATGACGAAGGATCAAATCGCCATCGTTCGAGTGGGCGAACACCTGCCATCTATCAAGCCATGTGTGGTAGAATTCTCCGCCTTCGCAGGCAATGGTGTCCTCCGTTTCGAGAATGGCTGCATTATGCAACTCTCAAACGCTGTAGCGGACTTGAATGGCTCTGCTCTGCGACAGGCGCACAATGCAGAAAATGCCATGGCTGCAATCCTGGCCTGTCGCGCCGTGGGATTGAGTGATGAACAAATTGTACCGGCCCTGGCAGATTTCGCGCCGCCGCACCACCGCTGTGAATTCGTGGCAGAGGAGAAAGGCGTACTCTGGTTGAATGACTCAAAAAGTACTAACTTGCACTCCACTGAAGCCGCCATCCGTTCCCAGACACGACCGATCATTCTACTCATCGGCGGCAAGGACAAAGGATTGGACTATACTCCCCTGCTGCCGCTCATACGCAAAAAAGTGAGACTGTGTATCGTTTTTGGACAGATCGCGAAGCAGTTGGAAAATGTCTTCAAGACAGATATCGAAACATTACGCGTGGAAACAGTGCCGCAGGCTGTGCAGGCTGCGGCCGCGCGCGCACATACCGGTGACGTCGTCCTTTTCTCGCCGGGTTCCTCTTCCTTCGATCAATTCACGAGTTATGCAGAGCGCGGCAATTGCTTCTGCGATGCCGTGCGAAGCCTCACCGTTTCACTAACCAACAAATGACAATACTACATCTCATTCCTTCCTGCCACCAACTATGAAAAACAACGACAACTTCCGAAACTCTACCCTGGATCGCGCTAAACCAAGGCGTCATTTCTTCCTCTCCCTACTCAAGCGACATCACAGCGACACGGGACTCGTGGAAGACCGTACCAGCAGTGTCACCATCGTGCGCATCATTGGCGGTTTACTTATGCTGCACCTCGTCATCATAGGTGGTGTGCTACTACGCGGTCACATCGTACGCGGAGATGCTGACCGTTCCTCCTACGTCGGCATGACGCCACCACCGCTCCCTGTTCAGAATGCCTCGGTGTTGCCGCCACCTGCGACGGCTGCGGCTACAACTCCCGTCACCCCTTCTGCTCCGGCGACAACCTCCACGACCGCTACGTCGTCCGCTACTCCACTCGCTCCGCTGGCTGCCACCGCTCCTTCCTCGACCCAACCCACCGCCTCAAGCACCGGAGCCCAGAACCACATCACCTCCACTGCACCGGATGATATGGTGGAGGAGGTAGGAGATGCCCCCACCGTGGTAAACGCATCCACAGCTGTACCAGTACGCCATCGCGTGGAGAACGGTGACACATGGCAGAGCATCTCTCAACAATACGGTGTAAGCGCCGCAGCATTGCAGGAAGCAAATCCAGGAGCGCCCGCAGCTGCTCCTATTCAAGGCAGTTCCCTCGTTGTTCCCGTCGCTTCCACTTCTCCGACAAAATCAACTGTGGAGCATTCGGCATCACAGAAAGCCTCTACCGCGGTGACCGCCGCATCCGCACACCTTCCTTCTGATGCCTCTTCTTACACAGTTCAGCGAGGTGAAACGCTCTCGGGAATTGCGCGTAAGACAAGGGTCCCCCTCAAGGAGATTCTCCGTATTAACGGCATCAAGGACGCCAATCGCATCAAACCAGGGATGCAACTGAAGTTGCGCTGATTAACAAGCATACAACGCGTCCCCTCATCCATGTCTCCGCGGCTGAGCATCCTCTGCATCTGGCTGAGTTTCATCGTGCTGCTTGTTCTTGGCATCATGATGGTAGCCAGCACTGGATTGAGTGCTTATGTGCCTCAAGGAGATAACCCGGCGCAATTTCTCATCAAACAGTGTATTTTCGGGTTTATAGGGCTCATGGGTGCATTGGCCGTAAGTGCTGTGAATTATCAGCGCCTACGCCAGTGGACGTACCTTTTCTGGGGCATCTGCGTATTTCTGCTTATTCTCTGCTACATACCGCACATCGGTATGGAAATCAACGGCGAAAAAAGATGGCTCAATCTTGGTTTCATGACCTTTCAACCCAGTGAAATTGCAAAAATTTGCATGATGATCACACTGGCGGACTGGTATACCACTCACCGAGAAATGCCCGGTACGTTCTGGCGCGGGTTTATCTTGCCGGGGGCGATTCTTTTCGGCATACCGCTCGTTCTTATCCTTGCGGAAAAAGACATGGGGACCGCAGCAGCTCTCGCTGTTTCCGGGGCATGCGTCATGTATGTCGCTGGCGTTCGCCATTGGTTGCTTTTTACCGCTTTGCTCGTGGGGATGGTACTCATGCTGGATATGGCGACGGCCAATGAAAATCGTCTCGAACGCATCTACGCCTGGTTCGATCCCCAGGCTTTCAGCCAGGGAGTCGGACGCCAGCAATGGATCTCCATTCTCGCCTTTGCGCGTGGCGGTATCACTGGTGTCGGTCTCGGTGACGGCATTGAAAAATTTGGTAATCTTCCGTTTGCTCACACCGACTTCATTTTCGCTGAAATTGGGGAGGAATGGGGGCTTGTAGGCACGCTCGGCGTACTGCTGCTCTTCACGACTCTCACCATCTTTGGCATCATGTTGGCATTGCAAATGCAGGACACCTTCGGGCGTCTTCTTGCCACGGGGCTTGTCTGCACCATTTTCTGGCCGGCTGTACTGAACATGGCAGTAGTCACCTCCCTGTTGCCAAACTCCGGGCTGCCGCTGCCTTTCATCAGTTACGGCGGCACCAGTCTCGTCTTTACCATTCTTTCCATTGGTCTGCTCACGAGCATTCAGCGTCACACGCCATCCGTGAAACACATCTACTGGCCCAGGGGCATTTCCCGCGATTCTTCCTCCTGACTCTCCATCTCTCATGCCTGATTCTACAAAATCCCAGCGCATCATTATTGCCTGCGGTGGCACCGGAGGCCACCTATTCCCCGGCATTGCCATCGCCCAGGAATTGCGCTCTCTCGGTCACCGCCCGCTGTTGCTCATCTCTCGCAAACAAGTGGACTCTGCTGGCTCTGGCAAATACCCGGATCTCGAATTTCGCGCCGTCCCTGCCATTGCCAAACCGCCCACCTGGTCTCTGCGCATGATCATCTTCCTCTGGCGTTTCATCTGCACTCTGCTCAGCAGTCTTTTCCTCGTTTGGCGTGAGAGAGCAGATGCCGTGTTAGGCATGGGGGGCTTCACCTCGCTTGCCCCTGTGATGGCAGGCTTCCTCCTGCGCCGCCGCACGTATGTCCACGACTCCAATGCCATCCCGGGCCGCGCCAATCGTCTCACAGCGCGTTTTTGCACGCTCGTGCTGTTGGGAATGAAAGAGGCGGCGAATCGCCTGCCCGGATGCCCGTGCCGTACGGTAGGCACGCCGGTGCGGAGGGAACTACTCGATGCTCCTACAAAAGAAGAAGCTCGGAAACAGCTTGCTCTACCGGTTGATAAGCCTCTCCTCCTCGTCACAGGAGGTTCGCAGGGAGCCCGTCAACTGAATACCACGATGGTAGAAGCAGCTAAGGCAACGCCCCAGATACAATTTCTCATCATCGCAGGAGAAGCTGACCGCCCGCGCGTGGAAGAATTGGCGGTTGATGTGAAAAACGTGAAGGTGATAGGTTTCTGCTCTGAAATGCCAACAGCATATGCTGCCGCCGATGCAGTGGTAGCGCGCAGTGGAGCTTCCACCCTGACCGAGCTTTCCGTGCTCGGCAAGGCATGTCTGCTGGTTCCCTACCCCTACGCCGCTGATAATCACCAGTATTACAACGCCCGTATCGTTGTAGAAGCCGGCGCAGGCGAGCTCTGTCGGCAGGAGGAGCTCACTCAGGAACGGACGCTGAATTTCTTGAATCACACCCTGCTCAATCCGTCAGCTCTCGAAGCGATGCAGACGGCGATGCATTCTCTGGCTAAACCGGAGGCTGCACACACGATAGCCTCTATTGTGGCAAATACGGAAGAAGCATGACCACCTTTACCAATCTGACCGGTGCCGCAGAAATCGGCGCTAACTGCTACCTCATCAGCAGTGGAAGCACGCACCTCGTGCTGGATGCCGGTATGCATCCCAAAAAGATAGGCAACGAAGCCAAACCTCAACTTGAGCTACTCGACACTCGCATTCCCCAGAGCATCTTCATCACCCACGCACACCTGGATCACATTGGTGTACTGCCTGTGCTGCAAGATCTCTTCCCCGGCGCTGAGGTGAACATGACCGATGCTACGGCGGAAATTGGTGGAGCAATGCTGCATAATTCAGTCAACGTGATGAGTGCTCAACGCATGTTTGATGGCGTAGCCGAGTATCCATTCTTTACCCACGGCGAACTGGAGCGCGCAGAAAAACAGTGGCAAAGGAGGGCTTACGAGCAGTCTTTCCTCACAGCGAACGGCGAAGTGTTAGCCACTCTCTACGATGCCGGCCATATCCTCGGTTCCTGCGGAGTTCTCCTGGAGATGCGAGACGGTCTGCGCATCTTCTACACCGGTGACGTTCAATTCGACGATCAAAGTCTCATCCCCGGCGCTTCCTTCCCGGAGGAAGGGGTGGATGTGCTGATCATGGAATGCACTCATGGAGCTACCCCACGAATTAAAGGCTACACGAGACAGAGAGAGCTGGCACGTCTCGGGCATTGCATTCGCGAGGTGCTCACACCGGGCGGAGCCGTACTCATCCCCGTATTCGCCCTGGGAAAGAGTCAGGAAATCCTTTACGAACTAGGGCGTTTGCGCGAAAAGGGTAAAATCCCATCTATGCCTATTTTCTTCGGCGGATTAGGGGCAAAAGTGACTCAACTCTACGATCGACTCTCCGAGTCCACGCCGCGCCTTCACCCGGGTCTTCGCCTTTTCAATGAAGTTGAAATTTGCGGATTCTCCAACCGCGAACTTCCCTCCGTTTCTCCCGGCAACATCTATCTTATCTCCAGCGGGATGATGAGTCCACACACCCTTTCCAACACCCTTGCCGCCCAGTTTCTCCCGCAGCCCCACCATGCCATTATGTTCGTCGGCTACAGCGACCCGGATTCCCCGGCAGCCAGGGTAAAATCTGCTAAACAGGGAGAACAGGTACGCCTCGGTCATCAGCCGAATGTTGGACAGGCATACCCTCGCAACTGCCGTGTAGAATGCTTTGATTTCTCTGGGCATGCCTCTCGAGACGCACTAATCTCTTACGCCCGGCGACTCAACCCGCGCCACATCGTGCTGGTCCACGGCGACTTCGAAGCACGAGAACAGATGTCCTCGCTGCTCTGTGAAGCTGTGCCGAACGCACGCATCTCCACCCCTATGCCAGCAGAGGAGCTCCCTCTCAACTGACCTGTGTGACCTGTCGTTGTTTGTGTAAGTTCACGTAGGTCAACATGAAAATCAGGCAGAACATGTGTGGCCGGTCACACGCAGACTGAATCCTCGCCTCCACCTTTTTCACTCATAAGGAGACGATATAGTGCTTCCCTGTAATTTCAGCCTGCAAAACGTCCTTTATCCGTGGTTCCTCGCGTAACGGCTAACGTAGCTTTTTCCCAGCAGGAAGCAATGCTTATTGGGGATACACGTTCTCATGGGTCGTGGTAAGGAGCAGGCAGGCAAATTAGAAGACTGCCGAAGTACAATTACTGCGCCTCAATCCAGCGGCATGCAATTTACTTTGTTTTACGTACTGCACCTCCATGGCAAACAGAACTCGAGGGGCTCTCACTGGCGTTTCCCCTTGCAATCCGGCGAGTTGACGACTATAATGGCTCCCATGACAGAGGAGCAACTCACCACGCTCTGCCGCAGTGCGCGCAGCTACGCTGAAAAAATTGAAACACCCGCTCAAGGCAGCCCGGATCTGCGAACACAACTCACACGAGGCAGCAGGGAAATTCGGCGCAGCCTGGCGCGTTTTGATTCCAAATTGCTCCTCATGGCAACCATCGGATCAGTGAAGAGTGGCAAATCCACACTCACAAACTGTCTGGCACGTCGCAACCTGTGTGCCACGAAACTTGGACTGGAAACCACGCGTCTGCCAATGATTATCCTGGCGAGTGATGACGGCACGGAACGTATTGAACTCTTCTCTCCATTGGCGGCGGACTCTCTGAGTGAAAAGGAGCTCTTTGAGCTGGTGATTGATTATCTGCGTCACATCGCCCCGCCGGAATTCCACGAAAAGATCGCAGTGGATCGCCGTAATATCACTCAAGAGAATCTGGACGCCTGGGCTCGCGGACAAACTAGTGCCAGCTGTGCCGCTATCTTTCTCGTAGAACCTGATGCTCGCTTGCTACAAGCTGGTATAGGCATCATCGACATGCCCGGAATGGATGGTCTTACTTCCAACTGGCATGATGAAGAGCTCCATGAATGGATGAATGAGAATGCGGATTATTTCCTTCTTGTACAAAGCTCCTTTGCCGCGCTTACACCAGACACGAGGGACTACCTGCGCAGTGCCGTGGAACGTTCCAAGCGCCCCATTCGCGTCGTCCAAAACCGCATTGAAGCTCAATTTTGGCTTGCTCCCGCAGCCCAGGAAGAGCAGCAGATTACACAGCAAATTACTACCCAAAAGCAACTCGGAGATTTTATCCGCAAGGTCATTCCCGGAAGCTGGGTAAACGCCGGTCTCGCGTGGTGGCAACATGAAAACAAACTTGCTCCCCAACTCCCTCCTGCTCTGGAAAGTAATGCCACTCCTTCTTGCCAGCAGTCGAACCTCACGGCACTGGAAGATGAAATACTCTCCGACCTCAGTCACCCTGAGACCACCCTGCGCCGCAATTGCTCAGATTACCTTCTCAAGACGTTGGAGGATTTTGACGAACGTCTCAAAACATTCAGTGCCTCCTCCCGCGCCCATATTTCACACGTGCATGAGGTACAAACCTCCGTTCACCGTCTCATGGACGAGGCACGCTTGCGCGAAGCCATCGAAAGCAACAACTTGCGTGAAGGGCGCCAACGCTGTGGCTACCTGGCCGATCGCGCTCGACAAAATCTCTTCAATCGCCTTGATGCCATCCTTGATATGGCAGTGGATGGTTATTTCCCGACCGAGTGGATGGAGCGGGATATGCTTGCTCAAGGACTTAACCGCATCCGCACTAAGGTAGAAAATGACCTCGGAGACCTCGCAGCTGAGCAGGAAACCCACGTACTCTCCCCCACAAAGATCTGTGAGCTTACCGAGCTGGAGCATGAGAAAATTGCCGAATGCGCCCGCATTCTCAACCGCCGCTCCGCTGAGGAAATTGAAAAGGACTATGTCCGCGCTGTCCTTGCGGCTTGGCAGCATGTTCCTCTGGATTGCAGTCCCATACTACTCGGAGCCCTGAAAGAAACCACTTTCCTCGGCATGATTAATCGTTCCTGTAGTTACAACCGTACCGCCCCCGAGTGGCGACGCAACGGCCGTGAAAACATCGCCGCCCGCCTTGATACCTGGAAAAAGCAGGTAAGCGAAGCTCTTGATATGTTCGTCTCTCGCCGCATCTCCGCACTCGAGAAATGCCTTGCTCATGAACTGGAGGCCTTCGAAGTTTCTGAACAAATCGGCAGAACCATCAAGGAGGCAGAGACGGACATTGATCAGGTTACTTTCTTACGAAAGGATCTCTCTCCCATTCTACTCGCCGCTCGCCAGCTCAAGGCGCTGCAGTAGATCTGCGTCTGTTCCGGCATCAAGATCCCTGTTCTAATCTCGGCTTGATCACGACTGCCGCACATAAGAAGGAGGACGTCCGATGACGATCGACTCGTGGGATAAGCTAAGGTCTTTGCTCCTTAACACCATGACTGCGGTGACCAGAAGAGCTGCGCATGCTCCCTCGTAATACCTCGCATGTTCAGGTAACGCGTGCGCAGAAGGTTCGGCGTCGAATGCCCCATTTCTATTTGCAACTGGGCTAGATCCCTGAAATACTTGAGGTGGTAACTCGCAAACGTGTGCCTTAGCACGTCTTGCTGCCATCCCTTCATGCCGGACTCGTGCCTCAGCCTCTGCCATCTGTAGTTCCAGCCCCTTGGACATACCAAGCCTTTGTGTTTTTCACCGTTGCACACCCTCACCAGCCAGCGCTTCAACACGGGCTGCATCGTGACACATCGCGCTCCTCCCGTCTTGCTGTGTCTCGCCGGAAGCAGAATGACCCCTTCCTCCCAGTCGATATCTTCCCATTCCACACGCTGTGCTTCCGCCGGACGTATCCCTGCCCACAACATCAGTCCCACCACCGGGGCAAGACAACGGTGAGCCGGCTGCTTCACCGCACTCAGTAGTCTTTCCAGCTCTCCCCATCCCAGTGACTCTATTTCCGCCTCCCTCATGCTGTACTTCGGAATAGAGGCCACGGGATTGCCGCTACACCACCCATGCCTCTCGCCGCATGCAAAAATGGAATGCAAAACCGTACACCCCTTGTTAAATTGTCGCGGCGTCGGGAAAAGAGCGGCAAGAACTCCCTGACACTCGTTCGGCTTAATGCTCCGCAACGGCCTGCTTGCTATGTGTGTCTGACTCTCCAAAATGCGCTTGCTCACATAGTGCAACTCACGCAGCGTGCTCGGTCTCCTTCCTTCCCTTTCGCGCAGCGAAGTTCTTACAGCCTCGCGCAGCGTGACGGTCTGCTCCGCCTCCTTCACAACGCGGTTCCCCTCCTCTATAATCCTTCGGCAATAGTTGAGCCTTTGCACTCCTTTCCTGTTTTTAGGGCATCTTTCCAATAATTCTCGGGAGAGTCTCACGGCATCTTCCAGCGTAATTCCCATCGAGCGGAACCATCCATTGTGTTCGATTTTTAGTATCATAGTTTAAGCTCATGTTGGAAATGAGTCGATTAATCTACGATTTGCTCCCCGGCGCGTCAAACATAGAAAAAATTTCAATTCTCCGAAACTAATCTGAAAATCCTGAAACTCACCGGGCACCCTCCTCAAAAGGCAAGCCACAAGCTCCGGGGGCATGGGGCGATTGTCTGTCTCGATTAACTGATAATGATTTTCAATTTATTGGTTATAAATCATTTAAAATATATCTTTTTCAAAAGAGGCACATTGAAAATTTAATCTTAACATCTTGTAATTAATATCAAAAACACAAAATTACCAATAAAGCAAGGTATGAAGTCCCTGAAGTTGAACGCCGATCCCACAGCCTGGTTGCAACGGTGAGGAAGCGAGCAGAATGACGAAGGGGAGAGCGAGATGGGCGTGCCGGGATCCCTCCTCTCCTAAGCGTATCGTACCGATCGTACCATATAGGGGAGTAATCCGAATTCCGACTTGCTATTTATAGTCTGCGCGAGTATAATGCGCACGGTTCCATGCCTTACCCTCTTTCACCTATGTCCGGCAATCTTACTTACAGAGAATCAGGCGTTGACACAATTGAGGCGCAATCCTTTGTTCACAATATCAGCTCACATGTCAAGCGCACCCAGAAGAACCGCCAACTCTACAATGCCTTCGGTCTCTTCGCCGCGGCATATGACCTGTCCTCCTACAGAGAACCCGTGATCGTGACCGGGACGGACGGCGTAGGGACGAAAACAGAGCTTCTTTTTGAGCAGGACATGCCGGAAACAGCAGGCAAAGACCTGGTGGCGATGAATGTGAACGACATCCTGACTACGGGTGGTGATCCCCTGCTCTTTTTAGACTACTTGGGCATTTCAAATCTCAAGACTGAAACACCGCGCATCACGCGGCTTGTGTCCGGTATGTGCGATTATCTGGAGAGCTGCAATTGCATCTTGGCTGGTGGAGAAACAGCTGAGATGCCCGGGGTAGTGCCGGAAGACCTCGTGGAACTCGCCGGCTTCTGCATCGGTTGCGTGGAAAAGGGGGAAATGATTGATCCCTCGCGCGTGGAGGTTGGAGATGTGCTCGTAGGTTTTGGCAGCAACGGCTTCCACGCCAATGGTTGGAGTCTTGTCCGCCGCATTCTCGCGCAACATCCTGACCTGCTCACACGCGAAGAATTGCGCAGCGCCCTTGCACCCACCCGCCTCTATCACGATGTCGTGTGGGATCTGCGCGCGCGCGGCGTGATACCGAAAGCATATGCCCATATCACCGGCGGCGGACTGCCGGAGAACCTGGAGCGTTTTCTTGGTGAAAAGGGAGCGGATCTCGCTATCCCGTACTGGCAAAACGACGTCGCGCAGAAGGTGCTGCAATTCGTGGATGGTGAAGATCGTTTCCACACCTTTAACATGGGCATTGGCTGGGTCACCATTGTCTCGCCGGATCAAGTGGATTCCATCCTCTCTGCCGGCCCCGGTGGCTGCGTAATTGGGCAGATCCGCGAAGGACGCGGCATCCGCGTGAGCGTCGCTGGATAATCTTCATCGGATTTCGCTGTTCTCACCTCCTCCTGCCATCACCAGATTTCCTTCTTGCTTCCATGTCAGACCCCCTGCACCACGAATGCGGCGTCGCTGCGATCCGACTCCTCAAGCCCCTCTCCTACTTTGCGGACAAATACGGATCGCCGGAATGGGCGTTCAACAAACTTTTCCTTCTCATGGAAAAGCAGCATAATCGTGGGCAGGACGGTGCGGGCATCGGCTGCGTAAAGCTCAACATGCCCCTGGGTTCACCCTACGTCTTCCGCGCACGCAATGCCACTTCTTCCGCTCTCTCGGATATCTTCTCGGCTCAGCAGCGTAACCTGCGCATCCTGCGAGAGAAGGGAGAGTTAGACGTGAAGGACGCGGTGGCTTACAAGAACCAGTTTAACTTCGGTGGAGAGATTCTAATGGGGCATCTGCGCTACGGCACGAGTGGACAATTCGACGAAGGAAGCTGCCATCCCTTCCTTCGCAGGACGAACTGGACCACGCGCACCCTCATGCTGCTTGGCAATTTTAACATGACGAATGCCGATGAACTAAATCGCAAACTCATCGAGCGCGGCCAACATCCCATTTTTGACACTGATACTCAAGCTGTTCTGGAAGAAATTGGGTACTATCTTGACGAAGCGCACACGGACATCTATCGCGAGCTGCGTGATAAAAAAACGCCTGGACGTGAAATACCCCGTGAAATTTCCAAACGCCTGGATCTTTACGATATCATCGGCAAGGCTTCCCAAGGTTGGGATGGAGGATACTGCGTCATGGGAGCCGTTGGAAATGGTGATTTCTTCTGCCTGCGCGACCCGCATGGAATTCGCCCCTGTCACTACGTACTCACGGATGAATACCTGGCCATCGCTAGTGAACGTGTACCGCTCATGAGTGTGATGGGCGTGGAATGCGAGGATGTGCAGGAGCTGCCGCGAGCCAACATGATCGTGGTCAAAAACGACGGCAAAATCAATATCAGCGAATACACCTCCCCACTGGAGCCAACCCCGTGTTCCTTCGAGGCAATTTATTTCTCGCGCGGCAATGACCCAATCATCTATCGAGAGCGTAAAGCCCTCGGTGCCAATCTTGCAGAGAAAGTTGTCGAATGTTTGGGCGACGAAAATTTCTCCCATGCCGCCATCACTTACATCCCCAATACGGCGGAGGTATCGTACTACGGTCTTCTGGAAGGTCTGCGCGCCTACCGCCGCGATCGCGTGACCTCCGCTGTCATTGAAGCCTTCCACAACGGCACGCTGAGCGATGATCTCATCCGCGAACTTATCCAAAAGCGTTGGCCGCGCGCAGAAAAAATCGCGCACAAGGACATCAAGCTGCGCACCTTCATCTCCGAGGAAAGCAGCCGCAAGCAACTCGCCGCTCAGGTGTATGATCTTACCTATGGCGCCGTGGGAGAGGAGGAAGTACTCATTGCTATTGATGATTCCATCGTACGCGGTACTACGCTGCGTTCATCCCTTCTTCGTCTCCTTGCTCGTTCGAAAGCGCGCAAAATTGTGATTCTTTCCAGCGCACCGCAGATTCGCTACCCGGATTGCTACGGTATCGACATGAGCGAGCTTGGCAAATTCATTGCCTTCCAGGCGGCAATTTCCTTGCTGCAAAAACGCGGGGATTACCCCTATATCTCGCAGGTCTATGAGGAATGCCGCCACCAGCTTACCCTTCCTCCGGAGCAGCGTAGCAACCCCGTCAGAAAGATTTATTCTCCCTTCACGGCGGATGAGATCACGAGGGAAATCTCTCACCTCGTTACACCGGATAATTCCCCCTGCGAGGTGGAAATTATCTACCAAACTCTCGAAGGGCTGCACTCCGCTATTGATGGGCCCTGCGGCGACTGGTACTTCAGCGGCAACTACCCTACACCCGGCGGCTTCACCACCGCAAATGTCGCTTTCATCAACTGGTTTGAGGGCCGCGACGGACGTTCTTACTCTCTGCCTGTATAACACTGAACCTTACAACACGACTTCCTGCAAGTACGCATCCCTCTCTCCCCGCCCAAGACCCCATTTACACGATAAGGAATTAACTAAGTAGCATGTCGGATCAAGAACGAGCAGAGAATTGGAGCGAGCAATCGGACGATGACCTCATCCGCGCGACCCTCTCTGGGGAGACACGTGCTTTTGATGAACTTATTCGACGTCACAGCCGCAAGCTGCATGCCATGCTTTTGCAGATGCTGGGCTCGGAGGCAGATGCGTACGATGTCGCACAGGAAGCTTTCCTGCGTGCCTTTCGATCACTGCGTCACTTCAACAAGAAAAGCGCTTTCTACACCTGGCTCTATACCATCGCCGCCAATCAGGCGCGCAACTTCATCCGCAAGCGCAAACGCGAACACTCTTTCAGCCTGGATGATACTGAGAACGGCGATCCGCTGGAAAAAGACTCCGAGCTTGCAGATCAAGCGCTGTCTTCTGACCCCGTACGTGGCGCCCACATTACCGATATCAAAAAGCGTCTTCGCAGAGCCCTTGATCAGCTATCCCCGTCCCACCGTGAGGTCGTGACTCTCTGCGATATCATGGGCCTCTCATACCAGGAAATTGCCAAGATGCTCCACGTCTCCGAAGGCACCCTCCGCTCCCGTATCTTCTACGCGCATAAGCAGCTCCAAAGCTTGCTGGGTGACATTGAAAGACGTTGATGAGAGCAATGTTGAAAAAAAGCAGGGAGCCGCAGCAAGAGTCCATGCCACGTACTGCTGAATAAGATTTCGCCGCGCGCTTTCGTGGAGTCGCATCTCGTGGAACCGCTTCCTTGGCACAATTTAATCTTGCTACTATACGAAACAAATAGTACCCTCAGAGAGTATGAGAATTCTCCCCTGCACAATGGCAAAAGCCCCGCTATATCCCAGCATAGCGGTCGTAGCTGCGCTGACTGTGTCTGCCTGCGCCGCGGACACCTCAAAAGAGGACAGGATCCCGCAGGGCTGGGTTGGCGAAGCTCCGATTTATACTCATGACACTCCCTCACCGAAGACGGAACAAAAACAGCAAACTAAGATTCCAAAGCGTGAACCGCGGGGCTTACCCGGAAAGTATAAAATTCCGAAAAATAAACCGACAGCACCCAAGCCATCCAACCCATGAAAATCGAACCGGAGAGAAACGATAAGAAGCCGCTCTACCCTGTGATAGCCGTCGCGGCGGTGGGGGCGATCCTCGCACTCAGCTCCTGCCAACAGTCAGGAACTCCCGACCGCATGCCTATAATAACCGTTGGAAAGTAGGGTTCCTACAAAAAAGCTATATCCTCACCCGCTCAACGAATCCATGAAAATTGAACCGGAAAAAAACGATAAGAAGCCGCTCTACCCTGTGATAGCCGTCGCGGCAGTGGGGGCAACCTTGGCACTCAGTTCCTGCCAACAAGAACCTCCCGTACAGATTCTCGGTGGGGTTCCGGCGGAACGCAAATAGGCCGGTTATTGCGGCAAACTTCGCCTTTTGATGATCCGCAACATCACTCTCACGCTCTGTCTCACGCAGAATTGCACGCTGCGTTGTCGCTACTGCTACGCCGGGCGAAAGCAACCGCGTTCGATGACTTGGGAAACGGCGGAGGCGGCCATGCAACTGGGATTGGCGGAAGCGCGCCGCACCGGGGATGCGCTTGATCTCTCCTTTTTCGGAGGAGAGCCTCTGCTGGAGTGGGAACTCCTGCGCCGCTGCACAGAGTGGATGCAGGCGCAAGATGTCAGCGACCTGCCCGGACCGGTACGCTTCGGTGTCACCACCAACTGCACCCTGCTCACGTCGGATAAAATCGAATGGCTGGAAGCGCACGACTTTAAGGTCGGACTATCCGTGGACGGCTCCCCGGGCATGCACAACATCAATCGCCGCTTTCCCGATGGCTCGGGCAGCCATGACACTGTCGCGCACGTGCTGGAGCTGCTCCGGGACCACCCCAAGTTTCGCACAACGGTGATCTGTGTGGTCACACCGAACAATGCGCACCTCCTTGCCGAGGGTATCGAGTGGTTGCATGATCACTATCGAGGCGAAATCGGGCTCAACTTTGACTACTGGAGTCCGTGGGACGACCAAACATTCGCTGTGCTGCAAGAGCAGTACGGACTTGTCATGCAATTTCTTCTTGCCTCGTACCGTAGCGGACATCCTCTCCTCTTGGATAATTTTGAAGATAAGGTTCGTTCCCATCTGTGCGAGGGAACAGATGAACCCTGCAAGTCTTGTCGTATCGGCGAGCAGGAAATCGCCGTCAGTGTATCCGGTTCGCTCTTTCCCTGTTCAAGGCTGGTGGGTCAATCAGAGGAAGAAGCCATACGCTTCGGAGATGTGCAGCGCGGCATCGACCGCTCGGCTCAGCTGCGGCTCATTGCTGCCCGCGGCAATCGCACGCCTGCTTGCGCCGTTTGCAAATTGCGACACCGGTGTCTGAACTCCTGCGGCTGCACCAACATGGCTTCATCCGGGCAATGGGATCAGGTCTCTCCTTTCCTATGCAACTGCGAAAAGATGTGCATTCACTCCGCTGATGCCGTGGCAGAAATTCTTTACGCCGAACGCAACTCTGCCTTCATGGCTCGATTTTACCCTGACACTTGAGTTCTGCTTCGAACGAAGCACACATCATAGTAACGTCGTGCCGTGCGGGGATAAGAATAAATGAAAAAACCGAAGATAAAACCCGTTATCAAATTGACGGCACCGGCATGGCCCAACTCCAATCGCCTTCTAACTAACGCTCCGCATTTGTCCTGGATTAGCTTCCTTCGCATGCCTGGACCATGAAGCAACGCCGAATGAGGAGGCGCTCATTATTTGAGGCATCGCTCGGAACAAACCAGAGTTCAAAAGCAACGGGAAAGGTCTGGTGTGATGCCCCCCTTCGAATGGCAAAGAGAGGCGCTTTTTCAGGCAACAAACCCGGCTCGTATCCAAAGGAGGCCGTGAGAAGATTGGGCGGGATGGAGCCTGGGATATCGTGCCGGAGCAGCACACGCGAATTTTTGGAAAACTGCGCAGGAAAGGAAAACAGGCGCAAGGAGGTGTTGCTCGTAAGATCCACGATACGCAAAATACACGTTCCCGGCTCACCTGGGTTGATATAAGCCTCTGCCTGATACGCGCCAAACTGAGAAGGGGGTTCAGAGAGCAAAAGGGAAGGCTCCTCCGTCTCCAGCTCTCGTTTCCCGGTGAGCATCTGCCGGAGAGTCTGCTCCGTTGGAGATTCTGCCAACGGCTTCACAATGTTGTCCACAGTCGCCAATGCGGCGTTCAATGCACGATGGGCAGTCTCAGCGTGGGATGTGCCACGCCATGCCAGCAAAAGGTAATGCCCGGGGCGAAGCTCCACAGCGAGGTCCGGCACCTGCTCGCTGCCTGCAGGAGTGGCAGGCATGGGATCTCCTGGTTTGACGACTGAGTACCCTGAAGGCAACCTATCTCCCCCAACGAGGCGATGGAACGCCACATGCACTAATCCTGGGATGCCGCCGCTGGCGGGAGAGGGCATGACTACATGCCCTGGTTTGGTGTAAAAGGTGCTATCGCCTGTGTAAAGGAACCAGCGAGGAGAGGCCTCAATGTACGCGCGCAGGATATCGCTGTGCTCATTCTCAAGCGTTTCGAGATTCGTCAAAGGATGAATGGTATCTGTAGCACCCCCCTCGGGATAGATTGGAATACAGAGGGCATCCGGCCCGGTAAGCTCGTCTGTAGGGAGAGACACCACGTCTTCAATTTCTTCCTGCACATCCGCAGCAGCAGCGGTGGAAGCCTGGGTAATGTCCGGCACATCGGCAAAGTAAGCCAGCACACAAAATACTCCTGCGGTAATGCTCCATTGCATCATCCAGATAAGGAGCTGTCCAAGAGTCCGGAGATTGCGCAAGCGCAGCAGCATTGTGATGGATGTGAGGATAATGAGCGCGAACGATAGAACGAAACTGCCCATCACAAGGGCGCCGGCAATATCGGGAGCATCCGTACGCCACGACCTCGGCAGCATACGCGGCCACAGCAGAGGCAGGCAGCCCAGCAAAGCTGTGATACAGCAGACTCGATGCCAGACGAGAGGGCGCGTGATGAGAATGTTTTTCATAAAGTCAAGTCAGTCCGGAATTGTGCTTTATTTTTAAGGAAATGGCGGGCTATTGCAATCTCTAACTCATATTTCCAATCATCGCCCTGTGCCATAATGGCATCCAATTTTTCGGGGTCATCCAGTGCCGCTACGATCTTCTCATAGGCATCCGCCGCGCGAGAAGCTCCAAGTTGTCTCATTGCGGCGATGAGTTTGCGAATATCCGCCTCCTCCATACTTCCATACCACAGCTGCTCTTGAGAAGTAAGCAGCACTGCTTCTTTCAGAAAATCCGTATCTGCTTTGCCCCCCCGCTCCATAAGCCAGGCAGCCACGCCGCCATTCCGCGCATCCGGCAGTCCTGCCAGATGCAGTCGCGCGGCATATGCCCCGGCACGGATGGGGAGGCAAGGGTCTTCTATGCATCGGCAAATAAAATCTGCTCCGTCATCGCTCCTCTCCATAAGTTCGATGAGAACAGATGCTTCCTCCTTCAGCCCCGCTTTTTGCGCACACGAAGCGTGGCGGTAAAGAAAATCCGCAGGAAGCTTGATGCCCGGCGTGTCCTGGATGGCCGCGAGAAGGGTCGGCAGGATGTTTTCCGCGTCCTTCGTGCCCAGATCTTGCTGCCACAACGGCATCTCCATGATCCGCTGCGCCGCACGTGATGGATCAATGCACCCCAGAAGATGCACCCCCGCTTCCAACGCCTGTGTGTAAATTTCTGCGTCAAGCATTTCACGCGTTGGTCTCAACACCCCGGCGATGCTATCAAAGAATGGTGCGATTTCTTTTCCTGCCGGCTTGTACATCGCCGCTCGGCAAATGTCCGCCAGCAGATTCTTCCCTCCATCAATGCGCAATGCCGGCGTCTGCAATGCAATTCCCCTGTCTCTCAGTGCTGCAATGATCTTCGGTCTCCGCGCCAAAAAATCATACGGGGAGAAGCCGGGATAACTCTCGTCTGTTTCCGCGCGCAGATAGGGATCCGCCCCCCTCTGTACGAGGAAGGAAAATACCTCAATGGCATGGTCCAGATGTGGATCATTCTCGTCCAGCTCGCTCATCTCCGCTGCCATACGAAAGAGTGCTGTACTTCCGGGCATATTCGGCGCTTCCGGAGCCCGGATATCTGAACCCGCCTCCAGCAGAATGCGCACACAGCGGATATGATCGCCCTCAAATTGACAGCTTCCTACTGCCGCCGCATGCAGCAACCCTTCCGTGCGCTTCTCAGTCATCGCCAGGACTCGTTCCAAAGCCCTTGCCCAGCCGTGCAACGCTGGCGGCAATGCAGTCTCCGCATCCGGCCGCGCTCCCTTGTCTAAAAGATGCAGCAGGACATCTTCCCGCTCGCAGGCGAATGCTGCACGAGTGAGGAAATCATCCCCGTTTGTCCCGGATTTCTTAAAATCCGCACCGCCTGCCAGTAAAGTGTCCACCACGGGAATGATCTGCTCCGTCGTCGTTTCCGGCAGCAAATAAGTGCCCACCGCCAACAGCAACGGGGATTCATCATCAAGTGAATGCGCATTCGGATCTGCTCCTTGCTCCAGAAGACTTTGAACGAGTTCTCTCTTCTTGAAAAGGCAGGCAATTTGCAAAATATTCGGTTTTCCCCGCTCCCTCTCCGACTCCATATCCCCTGTTTTTCTGAAACGCTCCACAACTTGCCGCAAACTATCGACAAACTCTGCCTCAACGAGCTTTTCTTCCTGCAGCAAGGGCAAACCGACTTTGGTGATCTCCTCCAACTGCTGCACTGCTCCATCTGTCAGTTTCTCTGTACCCCTCTCACCACACGATACCAGAAGCACAGCGGCGGCCATAAGCACCAACGATCGTTTCACTTCTCGCCCGGCGTTTCTCATTCCCATGGACATCATTATAGCCTCCCAAATCCCACCGAGCAAGAAAATGTAGGTATGATGCAGGACAAACGCATTTGAGAAAAGTGAAGCGACAGAGAAAATGCTCTTGCTGACTGATATCATCGTTGATGCACACCAAAAATCATGACGACAAACAGTCACCATGATGAGGACTCTCAAGAAGCCCCTGCATACGTTAATGATTCAAAAAAAAATGCGCAACGCGCACATTATCAATACATGACCCATCTCAAAACCTTTCCTCTCCCAAAACCCCGTTGCTTCAAAAATTCGCCTCGCTCCCGCTCCGCAACCCCGCGCGCAAAGCTCGCCAAATTTCCTACATCGTCCATGGTACATCTCGAGGCCTTTCCTGACACAAAAAACGCATCGTTTCAAAAATTCGCCTCAGCTAAAGCTTCGCAGCTTCGCGCGCCAGCGCGCAAATTTAATACATGGTACATCGGTACATGGTCCATGGTACATGACACCATGGTTCACTTCTTCGCCTTCTTCTCCGGCTTCGCCTTCTCTTCCTTCGCCTTCTCCGGTTTTGCTTTCTCCTCCTTCGCTTCCCCAGTCGGTTCCGGTGTCGCGGGTGGTGGTGGCGGAGCCAGCAGGTCCTTAAGCTCCACAAATTCCGCGCCGTCCGCCAGTCCGCCCAGCTCATCCACCAGCTCGCGGCAGCGCGCATTCAGCCGGTCGTAGTCGATGGGTCCGGCGGGGCTCTCCGCCGTGTGCGGGAAGATGATGTAGGACGCGCCGAGCGAGCTCACGGGGCGAGCGTACACGTCCGCAGCGGGGTTGATGGCCTTGCCGAGTCTCAGGGAAGCTTCTCCGGCCTTGCTGCGCGGTCCGTAATCCCCCACGATGGCGGGGTAGAGCTTTCTGCCCACAATCACCACGGCGTAGTCCCCCGGTGCGGGGCGGAAGGTGTCGTCCCGCCCCTCCTTCAGGGTGAGGGGGATCACGATGAAGGGGTCGTACTGGGCCAGGAGGTAGCTGTAGCGTTTGAGGTCAAAAATCACGCGCTGAGCATTGGTGATCTCCGCCTGTTTGCGGGGCTTTTCCTTCTGCAGGCGCGCGAGCCGGGCCTCCCAGCCCGGGAGCAGCGGGTTCGGCTTGTCGCCCTTCTTGCGCCAGCGGTATGAGGTTGTCGGCTGGTAGTGACTGCTCTTCAGGATGCGCTCCGGCATCGTCGGCAGGCGGTCGCCGTCCGAGCCGTCGGAAACCACGTCCATATCCGCCTGCATCCAGAGCACGCGCCTCTGCGTGCCGGGGGCGGCAATCTCCAGAATCGTGTCCACATCGAAAAAGTTGTGCCTGTCCAGCGGCTGAGCGAGGGAAGCGAGACTGCGCCGCACGGCGTTCTGCTTGTGCAGGTACATGGCGTTGTACCAGCGGGACACGCGGGCATTCCCCACGAGCGCCTCATACTCCCGCAGCACGCGCGGCAGCTCCGGGTTGGCCTGCAGCAGCTCCTTTCCGTCCGCCGCGTGCGGCAGAAGCAGCTCCATGCTCAGGTGCAGCGTGTAGGCTCCGCGTTCGCGGCGGTCTCGGCTGGCTGTTGTCCCTGGCTTCAGGTTCAGCGCGCTGCGCAGGTGCAGCCCCTGCGCCAGGGCGGTAAATTGCTCAAAGGTTCCGGTGCTGAGTTTTTCCGGCAGCACCGGCGGGAAAGGCGGCAGTTGGATGGGCGTGGGGTCGATCAGTTGCTCGGGCTTCCAGGCCTGCTGCCCGGGCGCGTCCTCCGACTCCTTCGGCGGCGCGGGAACCTCGACGATCCGCTCCACAATCTTTTCCACCGGCACCTTCACCACGCGTTCCACCACCTGCGGCCCGCCGAGCACATCCCGCGCAAACTCCCATGGATACGGCGTCCACAGCGATCCCGCCGCCAGCGCCAGCGCCGCCGCCACCCCCGCCGGAAGCCACCGCCTCCCTGCCCCTCGCAAAAAGCTGAATCGCCACCCCCTCATGACGCCTCAGGGGGTTGAGATGCCACGCGCCGCGGGCGTCTGTTCAGCGCCGGACGCAACAACCACAGCGGCAGCGCTCGCAGCACACAGCCCGCCAGCCGCACCTTTGCCGAGGGGTAGCTCCGCGCGCATCCTTTCTCCAGTGCGCGCAGACTCTCCTGCACCACCCTCTCCGCAGTCGTGTAAAACCAGCTCCGCAGCGGGGCTTCCCGCCTCGCCTGCCCCCGCCGCAGCGCCACCTCGCCGAACTCCGTGTGCACCGGTCCCGGGCACACCGCCAGCACGCGCACCCCGCTCTGCCGCAGCTCCGCGCGCAGCCCCTCGCTGAAGGACGCCACAAAAGCCTTGCTCGCCGCGTAGAGGGCGAAGTCCGGCAGGGGAACATCCGCCGCCAGGGAAGCGACGTTCAGCACATCCCCCCCCTGCCCGATGAGGCGCGGCAGCAGGGCGTGCGTCAGCTCCGCCACCGCCGCGATGTTCACCTGCACCATCTCGCGCACGCGCTCCCTCTTCGCCCCGGCGTACTCTCCGTAGTCGCCCAGCCCCGCGTTGTTCACCAGCAGGGTCCGCCCGCGCGGCATTCGTTGTAGCTTGTCCGCCCAGGCATCCCTCGCCGCCGGGTCCGCCAGGTCGCAAGCCTCGCAAACAATGTTCAGCCCCCTCTGCGTTTCCGCCAGCTCGCCGGCGAGCGATTCCAGCCGTTCGCGCCGTCTCGCCGCGATGACCATCGTGCGGGTGCGTCCGGCAAGGGCCCGGGCATATTCTCTCCCCAGCCCGGAAGACGCCCCGGTGATGATGACGAGTTCATACTCCATCCTTCCCCATTATCCCATGTTCCCCCCGCCGGGGCAAGCAGAAAAGCGGCTCCTCAGGGCAAACGCATTGGGAATGTACCATGGACCCTTTCATGTACCATGTACCGATGGACCATGGACCATGTAGGAAATTTGCGCGCTTGCGCGCGAAGCTGCGGAGCAGGAGCAAGGCAAATGTCTGAATCGGCGCGGTTTTGGGAGCGGAAAGGCTTTGAGATGTGCTGAGCCGTCCTGCAGGCTTGGCAACGCAAAAAATGGTGAGATCGGGCTTTACTGCTCTTTGTGTGAGCTGTTATTGATGCCCATGATCCATGTGAAGGCTTTGATGAAAACGCCTAATACGAAAGTGCTGCCGAGCAATATGCCTAGTTCCTTGACTTTGCCTGAGCATGCGAGGTAGATAATGGCACCGGCAAGGGAGGAAAACAGGATGAAAGCGAAGCTTTTTCCGAGGAGATCGGTGCGGTAGATGTTTCTCTGGTGGCGCTGGGCAAGGGAGAAGTCAAGTTGCATTTTTCCCTGGTTCAGGGAAAAGATGTGCTGTTCATTCTGGGCCGTCAATTCATGGCGGTGTTTCTGCTCTTTTTGCGCCATATCCATGATTTGAGCCTGCACTTCACCGGAGGAGTTTTGCGCCATTTGGAGCAATACGGCGAGGCTGCCTACTGCCTGCTGCTTGGCCGCCATGGCCACGGTACGCGAAGAATCAGGGCTCGGATTCATGCGCGGGCTTGGCTGGATATAGGGCTTATCTTTTTTAGACCCTTTGCTCATGCTTTATGGGAATTGCAGGCTTTGCGAGTGGCATCAGCAATGTCCTGAGCAATTTGCGCGAAGTCCTCCACAGCGCCGGAGCTGAAAGCGTAGTTGCCGACGTCGGGGATGGCGACGCGTGGAGGGACCATGCGGTGGAGGTAGGAGGGGACGGCTCCGAAGGTGAGTACAGAAAAGAATCCATACAAAAACACCTTCGGATAATCCACGTGGTACGTTTTTTCGTTGGTGGATTGTTGCTGCGTCATGATAACGTAAAAACTTTGCGCCCGGGGTTGCTTCTCGGGAGAAGCGGCGGGGTGCGAAGCATCCCTTCCCAAGCGCTCTCCGCAGGGTAGCACGCGGCAGCGGTGATGTCAAGTTTTTTCAAAAACGTGACAGGGCAAACGCATTGGGAATGTACCATGGACCCTTTCATGTACCATGTACCGATGGACCAAGTCAACTATAATTATGAGGCGGGAAGGAATTAATATTT
>CANQGG010000037.1 GCA_947601655.1 uncultured Akkermansia sp. | reverse complement strand
CGGTGCAAGCAAAAAAACGTTTGGAAAGAAAAAAGTTCTTAACCACAAGGTTTTCGAGACTTTTGCATTTTGGCATCGCGCCCCGGAATCGTAAGGAATTTGGGGAGACCTAAAATTTTTGAGTATTGGGAACCAATATATTGCTACGATTTGGCGAACCGCGGATTACAAATCCGCGGACACATGACATGAACCCTTTCCTTTCATGTACCATGTACCGATGTACCATGGACCATGTATGAAGTTAGCGCGCTAGCGCGCGGAGCTGCGAAGCTTTAGCTGAGGTGGAGGGTTCAACATACGCGGTTTCTGGTTAGAAAGGTTTGTGGATAAGCGGAGCCAAGGAAACGGCTTTGCTACATGGTACCATGTGGATGTACCATGTATTGAGTTTGCGCGCTAGCGCGCGGAGCTGCGAAGCTTTAGTTGAGGTGGAGGGGCAAACATACGCGGTTGTTGGTTAGAAAGGTTTGTGGATAAGCGGAGCCGTGACCACCGCTCTGCTACATGGTCCATGGTACATCGGTACATGGTACATCCAAAATGGTCCATGGTACATCCAAAATGGTCCATTGTGGATTATTTCTGTAACATTCTGTATTTCAGCATGCATGACACAGTCTGCAAGCACGGCAGACCGACTTTGACGCGCGCACCCGCTCGAGAGCGCGCGCTCGCGCGAGATCACTTTTTTTCTTGACCCGGAGAAAGCGAGGGAATAACATGGGGGCACTACTATGAAAACTGACCACGTACGCATCTTTGACACCACCTTACGAGACGGAGAACAATGCCCCGGAGCATCGATGAACCTGCGGCAGAAACTCGAAGTGGCCCGCCAGTTGGAAAAGCTGGGGGTCGACATCATCGAGGCGGGCTTCCCCTGCATCTCGGACGGCGATTTTGAATCCGTGTCCACCATCGCCCGCACGGTGAAGAACTGCGTGATTGCCGGACTGGCGCGCTGCGTGGAGAATGACATCCGCCAGGCGGCGGCAGCCGTGGCGGCGGCGGGCGAACGCGGACGCATCCACACCTTCCTCGCCACAAGTCCCCTGCACCGCGATTTCAAACTCCACAAGACAAAGGAGGAGGTGCTGGAACTGGCCGTGCGCCATGTGAAACTCGCCTGCAGCCTGGTGAAGGACGTCGAATTTTCGGCTGAGGACGCCAGCCGCACGGAGTGGGACTTCCTCGCGCAAGTGGTGGAAGCCGTCATCGACGCCGGCGCCACGACCGTGAACATCCCGGATACCGTCGGCTACAGCACCCCCACTGAATTCGCCGATCTCATCACCTACCTGCGCAAGAACGTCTCCAACATCGGGCGCGCCGTCATCTCCGTGCACTGCCACAACGATATCGGACTCGCCGTGGCAAACTCCCTCGCGGCGGTGGGCGCGGGAGCGCGCCAGGTGGAAGGCGCCATCAACGGCATCGGCGAGCGCGCCGGCAACGCCGCTCTCGAGGAAATCATCATGGCGCTGCGTTTGCGACCGGATTCCTTCGGGTTCGAGAAAGATGCCCGGGTGCTCACCGTGAACACGCGCGAGCTCGTGAAGACGAGCCGCGTCGTCTCCCGCATGAGCGGTCTCGCCGTGCAACGCTCCAAGGCCATCGTCGGCGAAAACGCCTTCGCGCACAGCTCGGGCATTCACCAGCACGGCATCCTCTCCAAGCGCGAAACTTACGAAGTGCTGGATCCCGCAGAAGTGGGCTGGGGCGAGACGGAGCTGCCGCTCACAAAGCACTCCGGCCGCGCGGCGGTGAAAGCCAGGCTGGAAAAGCTGGGGCACGTGCTTTCCGAAGAGGAATTGGCACAGGTCTTCGAACGCTTCAAGCGCATCGGGGACAGCAAGAAATTCGTGTACGATGACGATCTCTCGGCGCTGGTGAATGATTCTCTGGATACGCACCACGGCAAGTGGAAGATGGTGATGATTCAATTCACCGCCGGCAGCAATACAAAGCCGACCGCTACCGTAACCCTGGAAAAAGAGGGCCGCCCCTACACTGACTGCGCCATCGGCAATGGTCCTGTGAATGCCTGCTTCAAGGCCATTGACCGCATCACCCGTACCCGCGGCGAATTGGTAGACTACGCCGTGCGCTCTACCACAGCGGGTCAGGATGCGCTGGGCGAAGTGTCAGTGAAGGTGCTCTTTGGCGAGGGCGGGGAGGCCTGCTCGCGCCCGGTGAGCGGCAAGGGCGCGGCAAGCGACGTCATTGAAGCGAGCGCCCGCGCCTACCTCAATGCGGTGAACCGCAGTATCGTGCTGAGCGAGTAAAGTTCCCTACCGTTCTTCTTCCCATGGCTCTGCGTCTCATCGTCGGTCTTGGCAACCCTGGTGAGCAGTATGTGAACACGCGCCACAACGCGGGGTTCATGGCGCTCGACCTGCTGGCCAGCAAGATGGGTGCAAGCTGGAAAAAGGATCGCACCCATCGCGCCGTCGTGACGGGCTCCGGCGGTTTCATGCTCGCCAAACCGCAAACCTTCATGAACGACTCCGGCGAATGCGTGGGCGCCCTTTCCCGCTACTTCAAAATTGCACCGTCCGAGCTTCTCGTCGTGTACGATGACATCGCCCTGCCGCTCGGCGTCCTGCGCCTGCGGGAGGGCGGCAGCGCCGGCGGGCACAACGGCATGAAGTCCATCATCGCCCACCTCGGCACAGACCGCTTCCCGCGCCTCCGCATCGGCATTGGGTCGCACGGCTCCGGCTCCCTCGTCGGTCACGTCCTCGGCAACTTTCCCCCGGAGCAGCAGGAGATTCTGCAGGACGCCCTCAACCGCGCGGTGGACGGTCTCGGCATCTGCCTCACACGGGGTTTCCAGGCTGCCGCGAACATCGTCAATCACCCGCGGGAAAAACCAACGAATGCTCCGGAAAGCCAGGACGCAAACCAATCCCCCCCAATTTGCAGCAAACGCATGTGAGATAAACCCTTTCATGTACCATGTACCGATGTACCATGGACCCTTTCATGTACCATGTACCGATGTACCATGGACCATGTAGCAGAGCGGTGGCCACGGCTCTGCGTAGCCATAAACCTTTCTAACCAGAAACCGCGTATGTTTGCCCCTCCACCTCAGCTAAAGCTTCGCAGTTCCGCGAGCAGAGCTCGCCAAATTTCTCACATGGTACATGGTACATCGGTACATGGTACATCCCACATGGTCCATGGTACATCTCACATGGTCCATAAAACCTTGCATTTATCCCTGTCGCAACCGGAGAAAATCATGTCGCAAAAAAATTTGTTTTTTCTTGACAAAGGAAGAGTTCTGTGGCATCCTGCGCGTCCGCTCACGCCTCGCGGGCGTGGGTGCGTACACTCGGCGGGTGACGCAAGCGCACCGACGTCGGAACTATTCTGAAACAAACCTCATTTTTAGAACGATATATGAAGACGAAGACACTGAGCGTGAGCAAGCGTACGCTTGTTGGCACGGGGAAGCTGAACAGCCTGCGAGCCCAGGGATTTGTGCCGGGTGTGATCTACGGGCATACCGTGAAGGAGAACATCAACATTCAGACTCGGGCGGCAGATCTGCGTGTGCTGCTGGGATTGGATGAGACGGACAGCCTTCCTGTGGAGCTGGATCTGGAGGGCGAGAAGCACCTTTGCCTCATCAAAAATGTGCAACACAACCATCTGACGGACAGCACCACGCACGTGGATTTCCAGGCGATCACCCAGGAGTCCGTGGTTTTGGTGAAGGTCCCGGTACACCTGAAGGGTACTCCCGTGGGTGTAGCCATGGGCGGACAAGTGCAGCAACTGGTGCACCAGCTTCCTGTGCGCTGCAAAGTGAAAGACATCCCGGAGGAGGTTGTGGCGGACATCAGCGCCATAGATCTCGGACAATCGCTTCGTCTGTCCCAGGTAACGCTGCCTGAAAAGGTGACCACGCCGTTCAACGGAACCGTGGTGCTTGCCTCTGTGGTGAAGCCCTGATCCTGAGAAACGGCAAGGGCAAACGCATTTCCAATGCGTTTGCCCTTGTACCATGTATTGAAAACCTTTCCTGACACAAAAAGCGCATCGCTTCAGAAATTCACCTTGCTCCCGCTCCGCAGCTTCGCGCGCAGAGCTCGCCAAATTTCCTACATGGTCCATGGTACATCGGTCCATCTTCTCAAAGCCTTTCCTCTCCCCAAACCGCGTCGCTTCAGAAATTCGCCTTGCTTTCGCTTCGCAACTCCGCGCGCAAGCGCGCAAATCTAATACATGGTACATGGTACATCGGTACATGGTACATGAAAGGGTCCATGGTACATCCCACATGGTTCATCGATAATGTGTGCATAGCGAATTTTTCGAATCATAGACGCGTGCAAGGATAACCGCCCCCTATCATGCCCCAACGCAAGACCCAGACGATCCGCCGCAAGATCAAAAATTGGACAGCTGCCGATTCCGCTGAACTTTACTGCGTGCCGGATTGGGGCAATGACTTCTTCAGCGTATCACGCAATGGTGAAACGACCGTGCGACTCATCGACAGCGATGGGGAGCCGCGGCATGTGAGCCTGGTGAGTCTGATGAAGGAACTGGCGGAACGAGGAATGGAAGCGCCTGTGCTTTTGCGTTTTCGCGACCTTCTGCGCGCCCGCATAGACGAGCTGAACCGCAGCTTTTCCAGCGCCATCCGCAAGCTGGATTACCAGGGAAAATACCGCGGAGTTTACCCCATCAAGGTGAACCAGCAGCGGCATATCGTCGAGGAAATCGTCTCTTACGGCGCCCAGTACCACTACGGTCTGGAAGCCGGTTCCAAACCCGAACTCATCGCTGCGATGTCGTATATGCAGGATGCAGAGGCCTTCCTGATGTGCAACGGGTACAAGGATGACGAATTCATCGATTTGGCGCTCATGGGACAGCGCATGGGGTTGAACATCCACCTGATCCTGGAGATGCCCAATGAACTGCCGGCCATCCTGAAGCGCGCAGAAAAACTGGGCATTGAACCCAATCTGGGTGTGCGCGTCCGTCTCTCCGCCAAGGGCGCCGGGCACTGGAGCGAATCTGCCGGCGACAAGTCCGTCTTTGGACTGAACACTGCTCAGGTCATCGAGGTGGTGGATCATCTTAAAGCGGTCAATAAACTGCATTGCCTCAAGGTTCTGCACTACCACCAGGGATCGCAGATCCCGAATATCTCTATCATCCGCGAGGGCCTCTCCGAAGCCTGCCGCATGTACATTGATCTCGTGCGCGAAGGAGCCACCATGGGCACGCTGGATATGGGAGGAGGGTTGGCGGTGGACTACGATGGCTCGCAGACGAATTTCCACTCCTCGTGCAACTACACGGTGGAGGAATACGCGCGGGACGTGGTGGAAATCGTGGGAGAGATGTGCACGCGCAGCGGCGTGGCGCACCCCACGCTGGTAACGGAGAGCGGACGAGCCGTGTCGGCATACCACTCGGTGCTCGTCTTCAACATTCTGGATGTGACCAGCACCCAGGGCTACAACGGGGCGCTGCCAAAACTGCCGGACAACGCGAGCGAAGTGCTCCAGGCGCTGGATGAAACGTACCGCATGCTCACCCGCAAAAATATCCAGGAGAGCTACAACGACGCAAACTATTACCGCGATACCCTGCGCATGCAATTCTCCTACGGCAATGTGAGCCTGCGCGAACGCGGCATCGGCGAAGCCATCTATTGGCGCATCATGGGACTCATCGCTCACCGCATCGCGGAGATGAGCGAGATTCCTGAGGATCTCAAGGAGGTTTCTGACAACATGGTGGACTTTTATTACGGCAATTTCTCGCTCTTCCAGAGTTTGCCGGATTCCTGGGCTATCGACCAGCTCTTCCCGGTCATGCCCATCCAGCGGCTCTGTGAACGCCCCACGCAGAAGTGCGTGCTGGTGGACATCACCTGCGACTGCGATGGCAAGGTGGCGCAGTATATCGATCGCGAGGACGTGGCGCGCTCCCTGCCCTTGCACGAAATAGAAGGAGACGAACAGTACTACGTGGCGGTCTTCCTCGTGGGCGCATACCAGGAGACGCTCGGCGATCTGCACAACTTGCTGGGTGACACGAACGTCGTGAACGTGCACCTGGAGAACGGACGCCCGGTCTTCACCGATGAAGAGGAAGGCGACTGCGTGGCGGATGTTCTTTCCTACGAGAAGTATGATCCCAAGGAGCTTGTACAACGCTTCCGCACCCTGGCGGAACAAGCGGTGGAGAGCGGCCGTATCACCCCGCGCCAGCGGCGCGAAGCTCTGGATGCCTACCGCAACGGCCTTAATGGCTACACCTACTACGAGCTCTGAGATCTGCCGCGCCGCAGCGAGCTTCTTACCTCCTCAAATTGTCTCGCAGCAGACGCGCCAGATCATCTGCCGTCTCCTGCGCATCCTGCACTGAGTGATCCGACGGTACAATCGTCTCCGTGCCGCGCGACAGATGACTTGACCAATATGGCACGATGCCGTCGGAGCTGCGCGGTGTGTTGCCGCGCCCGCGGTCGCCGATGATGGAATGGATGGGCACATCGCGGACGGCGAGAGGAGCCAGCCCGCGGATGGCATAACTGTCCGGCGAAAGCTGTCGGATACTCGTGAACCAGCGCGTGAGGCGGCGGGGATCCGTGATCACGTTATCGCGCTGCAGAGTGGCGACATTCAGCGTCTCAGAGATAATGCTCTGCGGCAGGTAGATGAGATGCGTGAGCATGATCACAAATCGATTGCGCGCGATGGGAGCTCCCTTGTGCGGCGTAGCCATATAGACCACCATGCCGGCTTTCACGGGTTTGAAATAAAACAAATCCTGCAGGCCGTTCTTGCGCGCCGCGATGGGTGGCGCGTCCGTGTAGCGGCCGTGGAGCAGGTCGCCGAAGAGAGAGCGGTCCCGCGGCACAACTTCCAGCAGCTTCCATGGTTCGGTGCACTGGCTGTAGTGGGTGATGAGGCCGCCCATGGAATGACCGACGGCGACGAGATGATCCCAGTTGGCATTGCGATGCTTCGGGTCAAACTCCGCACGCGCGTCTTCCAGAGCCTTACGGTAGGCGACGGCAGAGAGCGTCCATGCCACACCGGTGGGGTAGTTGAAGTACCAGAATTGGTAACGCTTGCGCAAATCGGGATAGCTCCTCAGGCGGTTCACGAGGTTCGCAAAGGTGGCGGCGCTGGAAGCAAGCCCGTGCACAAGGATGACGGGAATGCGGTCGGGATCGCAGGGTTCCATGCAGACCAGCCCCCGCTGGTTACGCGTATTCTGGGGACGCAAAAGACCGAGGAATCGATCGCGATCCACACCGCTGAGCGTCCAGTACAGCTCGATGGGGGCGGAGTAATCTTCTGCCAACTGGTACAGCATCCTGCCAATGCGCACCCCGGAAGCCTTCTGCTGAGGAATGAATCGGATGACGGGCGATGCGTGCGCTCCGCGAAACTCCAGCAGTGCAGTCATGGTATGCACTGTGCCTCGCGCTTGAAAAGTCGCTATACGCTCGCGCAACTTGGCATGCGGAATCACCCCGACAATCGGCACTCCGAGTCCGGGGGAAAGATAGCGCTCTTTCAGCATGTCGAGCCGCACATCCGCCGCCGGCACAATGTCATCGTACCTCTGCGCCAATTTCCCGCAAAGATTCTTTCCCGACGCTCCATCCACGAAGAGGGGATATGGGGCGATGGCTCCCTCCCGGATGGCATCGTGGCGCAGGCGGCGCAGCAGACAGAGCAAGTCCGCATTGTAGCGGCGGATGACTTCCTGCCTCTTCTCCGCAGGGAGATCAACCTGCCCCAGCATGAGCCACGCTTCACGGAGGCGCGCAACGAGAGACGAATCCGGCATTGACTGCCGTCTGACACGCGGGAGCTTCGGCGGCGGCAATGGCGATACGCTGCAGCCGAGCATCGCGAAGCAGAGTGCTGTGCACACACCATAATTCCATAATCGCAGCATCCGCATCATGCCTCTTATTGTACACACTGAAAAAACTGAGTCAACAACATGGTGGAAACAGGCAAGAGCAAACGCAAATGCGTTTGCTCATGTACCATAGACCCTTTCATGTACCGATGTACCGATGTACCGATGTACCATGTATTAAATTTGCGCGCTTGCGCGCGAAGCTGCGAAGCTTTAGCTGAGGTGGTGGGTTCAACATACGCGGTCATTATTTCGAAAGGTTTGTGGATAAGCGAAGCCGTGGCTACCGCTCTGCTACATGGTCCATGGTACATCGGTACATGGTACATGAGCAAACGCAAATGCGTTTGCTCTTGCCTGATTTCTTTTCTGCTGGAAACTGCCTCGCGCGCGTGGTAGAATGAGCGCGTCCTCATGGAAAAGAAATTTTTCTCATACGCATCTATCCTGATGGGGTTCCTGTTGCTGTTCTGCTCCTGCCAGCAGAAGCCCTATCCTATCTTTTTCCTGTCGGAGGCAGATAGCGCCGACGGGACTAGCGCCAAATTCATTCTCATGTACAACGGGCATCCCTACACGCGCATGCCTCTCATCACCCATGAGAATATCGAGTCTTACCACTCATTCATGAGTATGCAAGACGGAAGTTACGGCGTCGTTTTCACCCTGAAGGATGAATGGCGCAATCGACTCTACCAGATGACACAGAATCGCCAGGGCACCCTCATCCTCCCCGTGGTGAATAGCCTGGCCTTTCAGCCGCTGCGTGTCGACGGACCAATCACTGACGGAAAACTCGTGATCTGGAATGGCTTAAATGGCTATGACCTGAAGCAGATCGCGCGCGACATCCGCCCGGAGAACCCGGAAATGGAGAAAAAACGCTTCAAGACGAAGAATCCGCGTCCTCTTCCCAAAATCACGCCATCGACAAAAAATGAACGCAAGGATCACACCGGACGCACGATCGGCGAAATATTTTCAAGTGGTTCGTGATGAGACAAGAGATATTTAACTCATTGCGATTATTGCTTATCGGGACTTTGCTCGGCGGCGGCGTTGTCTCCGGGGAGGCGGTGCAGCCGTGCGATCTCGTGTACCGCTTCCCCACGAAAAACCACGCACTGCTGGATGACCGCGGAGAAGATTTCTACATGTACTGCGACCGCAACTTTGAGGGTGAGAAAAGCACACCCTGGCAGGCGGGAGGCTATGGCATGGTGCGCACTCCTTTCCGGGCGAGCAACGGCAGGATCATGTTCAGCAGGATGCACGAGGGAATCGACATCAAACCCATGGAGCGGGATGCACAGGGAGAGCCTCTCGATCTCGTGTACCCCATTGCCCCGGGTAAAGTGGTCTACACCAGTCCCTCCCCCGGATTAAGCAACTATGGTCGCTATGTGGTTGTGAGCCACAGGGTGCCGGAGGGCGTCATCTACAGTCTCTACGCACACCTGGCACGCGTGGATTGCGCGGTCGGCCAGACAGTTGGCACGGCAAATGCACTGGGCAAGATGGGACACAGTGGAGCGGGAATCGACAGACGACGATCCCACGTCCACCTGGAGATCTGCCTGATGATTCACTCTCACTACGATCAATTTTCACCGCCCACCAACAAGCACGGAATTTTCAACGGCATGAACCTCGTGGGAGTCGACCCGGCGCCGATACTGCGTGCCTGCGGCGGAGGAGTTCCCTTGTCGCTCAAAGCCCATTGGAACAAGTTGAAGGAGCACTATCGCGTTCGCGTACCGACGAACGGTCAAATGCCGGACTTTCTGCAGCGCTATCCCTTCCTCTACAAGGGGAATAGAACACTTCCCCTGCCGGAAGCAGTGGATGTGGCCTTCACGGCGGAGGGAGTGCCGATCGGGGTATATCCGGCCGCAGAGAAAGTATCGCAACCGGTGATTATCTCCTGCATTCCTCTGCCAACTCTTCAGCAGAACGCCACCGTTAACCGTGTGAAAAATAGTAGTGAGGACGCGGCGCTTACCGTCTCCGGTCTTCGCTACATCAATCATTTTTTCTGGCAAAAAGCTGACCACACCGGCAATTGACGCTGATACGGCTCCATGATGAAAACAGCCACAGGTAGATTGAAGCTCCGCAGCATCGTCACAGCGCTCTGCGCGGTCTGCGGGGTGTGCTTCGCTGGGATGGTCGGGGAAAATGGAGCAAATCCTCCGATAAGCGGTACTGCCGCCGAAGAGAGCGCTGAAACAGCTTTCCAAAAAGGGCGACAACTGCTTCGTGAACGACGTCTCGCCGAAGCCATGCAGTATCTGAAGCAGGTTCCGACATCAAACAAACGATTCCCTCGGGCCCTCATAGGTATACTTTACTGCGCCCAATATTGCCCGGATATCGACCTCCCTGAGCTGGCGCAATATACCGCCAAACTCCCGGATGGCTGCCATCCTGCAGAAATTGCTGCGCATCATGAGCATCTGCGGCCTGTTACCGTCATGCTCGACAGTATGAAACGCTGTCGCGAAGGCGACTATGCGGAAGCGCACGCTCTCATGCGCACGCTCGAAAACGACTCCACACTGAGTCCTGATATGCGCCAGCGTGTGCGCCTCGAAATTGCCGAATTATTTTACTTGCAGGATGCTATCTCCCAGACGCCCCCTGATTCATTTCCGACAGTAGAGCAAGATCCCCAGGGATTGGCGGAGGAGACCCTTCTTCAGTTCATCACTGCCAACCCGGAGTCTAATCTGCTGGAAGCGGCGTTCTACCGCCTCAAGCGCCACCACGCGCTGGAGGAAAGCGCCTACGTGCAAACTAAACTCCAGGAATGGTCACAGGATTCTGTGCATCCCCGGCGTGCGGGATTAGCCCTCCTCTCTCTCCTGCAGCGTATGCAGGCACGGGGGGAGGACACGGCTCCCCTGGCAAATCTCGCGGCCACGGAGTTGCCTGCAGAGCCAGCCACCCGCATCATCCTCCGAGAACACATACGCGACCTTCAGACGCATGGGCGCCTTGAGGCGGCAGGTTCTTATCTCTCTCTTCTTGAGGGGCTGAGCAAAGAAAATTCCACAGATGCTCGCACGCTCTTCCTGCGTGCCTACGACACGCAGGACACGCCGCGGGCAGCCTCTGCCCTCTTCCTGCGCTGCGCTCAGCAGTGCGAACCGGGAAAACTGCGAACGGCGGCGCTGGTGAACGCACTGGTATGCGCGATGCAAGTGGGAAACCGAGCCATGGCGGAGAATCTGCTGGAAAGGCAGGAGACCCCTGAAACAAAACGGGCGCTTCTTCTGGCGCATGCGCAGCTTATCCCGGTAGAGGAGCAAGGAGAACGGGCCGCCGAGGAACTGCGCGAGGTGATGCGCCTGGAACCGACCGACCGGCAAAAAGTTGATGTTGCGCTGGAGCAAAATCGGCGGAGCTTGACAAAAGACCCGCTGAAAACCCTGCAGGAACTGCAACGCTACAATGCTGCCCAACGGGCAAAGTGGACCGACGAGCAAGAACTCTATTATGCAACCCTGGTCGAGAAAGCGGCGCGTTTGGCGCATCCGGAAAACAACGAACTGACTCATCATCTCCTACGCTCGCTGATTGAAGATGCCTCCACACTGTCGCGCCGGGAGGCTCTCACACTGCACACAGCCAGACGCCTCTCCGATGACGGACAGCACGCGGCAGCACGCGACCTCCTTTTGGAATTAGCGGATAAACAACCCACCGGCGAGAGCAAAGCATCGACTCTCCTGTACGCGGGGAGGGAATGCGAACGCTGCGGGACCCTGCCGGCCCTCAAGCACGCTGCGACGCTTTACGAGAATATCTTGCGCCGTGAAACTCAGCTGCGCCCCCTGGTGGGGATTTTGCGGGCGGCCGTGCTCACCCGTATCAACCGCACAGAAGAAGCTTTCAGCCAGCTTTCCGCCCTGGATTCAAATTCCATGAACCCCGGTCTGCGCGCGCATTACAATGCAGTGTTGGCCGATACCCTCGCGTACTCCGGCACATCGGAACGCATGGAACAGGCTGTCGCTGTATGCAGCCGGACTCTGGAGGCCCCTGATACCCCACTGCTCTGGCGCATGCGCACTCACCTGCAACGCGGCATCCTCAATACCCGACTCCGCCGCGATGACGAGGCCTTACAGGATTACCGGGCTGTGCTGCATGAAATGCCGACCGACAAATCAACGACCGAATCCGCCGGCGGCTCGATGTATTACGATGCCGCCGCCGGAGCCGTGTATCGTCTTATTCAGCAGCGACGTTTTGAAGAAGCTGCCACCCTGGCGGAAAAAGCGGCAGCGTGGCCGGGAACAACGACAAAACCGGCTCCCGCTAATCAAGAACGAGCCAAACGCTTCGTGCAATGGGCGCACATGATACGACAAGTCTCTTTTCAGTCGGTCAGCGCCATGCCGCTTTAAATCCCGCCTTACCGTATGTCGCACCACAGAGCTCGGTGATCGCTCGCCTGCCGCGACGCTTCATGATCCACAATGCCTGCAGAATTTTTACGTCCTATGCGGGAGGAAAGGACACGGTTCACATAGATCTGGTCAAAGGCATTGTATTCGTCATTGCCTCGGTATGCGATAGTCCAACTTTCTCCTCGCGAGTCTTTCAGGATGATGCGACGCATAGGACCTGTGGCTCGCGTGCCCTGGGAGATAACCAGGAGAGGCGCCTCCCTGGGGCCGGCATTCCAGTCTCCGTACACGAGAATGGGCATCCCGGGGTCTTTTTGCATAGCGACCTGCAAATGATTCGCCAAAGCTCTTGCTTCGCGACAACGCAGCCGTTCCGTCGCCTGTTGGTCATCTCCCACACGCGATTTGAGGTGCACCCCCATAATACGAAACAATCTTCCATCCTTCTCCACCCTCACAGTGACGTCCAAAATACCGCGCCGCATGCACTCTCCTGAATCTTCCTCCAGCAGACAATTTGCCACCGAATCATCCCCTGCGATGGGATGGCTGGAAAGAATCGCCAGAGCACGATCCTCGCCCCATCTCTCCAGCACTCGAGAGTATGGATAGTTTAAACCACGATTCATCAATCGCCGCGACAAATCCTCCAATGCACCCTGCCCACCCATCTCCACCAGGCCGACAATATCCGGTCGCACAGAAGCAATCGTATCTGCCACTGCCTCCCGATTCTCCACGGATTTGAAACGCCGATTGCCCAGGGTACGCGGCTCATCCTCCTCCACAAAATAATTCTGCGCATTAAGCATGAGAAAACGCACAGGAGAACCAATGGGCGCATTCTTAGTCGAATGGGCATCTTCCCTCTTGCCTCTCCCGTTTGAACGCGTGATCGGCGAGCTTGGCTCCTCCGCGGAATCCGCCTGAATCCCCTCATTCGGCGGGGCAAAACGCTGATAAACCACCACACTCAGCAGCAGAGTGAGGGCCACCAGCAGCAAATCTACTCGGCGCACGATGCGTAGGAGCTTCGTCATACCGCTCGAAGAAAGATCAAATTCCCTTCTCCTCTCGCAACCAGCGCGCCGCCTGTGGCGCCGCATAGGTCAGAATCATATCGGCCCCCGCGCGACGGATGCTGAGCAGGCTTTCCATGGTTACCGCGCGCTCGTCCAGCCAACCGCACGCCGCCGCCGCCTTGATCATGGCATACTCCCCGCTCACCTGATAAACAGCTATGGGAAGGTGCGTGTACTCTCGCATCTTCGCCACGATGTCCAAATAGTACCCTCCCGGCTTCACCATAAGCATATCCGCCCCTTCCTCTATATCCAGCTCTGCCTCGCGCAGAGCCTCGCGCGCATTCCCCGGATCCATCTGGTAACTCCGCTTGTCCCCCTTCTTCGGTGCGCTCCCCAATGCCCCGCGAAAAGGTCCGTAGAACGACGAGGCGTATTTTGCCGTGTAGCTGAGCAGCGATACCCCTGTCAACCCGGCCTCATCCAGCGCCTCTCGCATCGCCCCAATGCGACCATCCATCATATCGCTCGGCGACAAAATATCGGCCCCGGCACGTGCATGACACAGCCCCTGCTTGATCAGGGCCTCGACGGTTTCATCATTCAGCACTTCAATCTCTCCATCCTCCCTCTCTCTCACAATGCCGTCCTGCCCGTACGTGCTGTACGGATCCAGAGCCACATCGGTCATCACCACCATCTGCGGCACCGCCCGCTTGATGGCGCGTACAGCCCGCGGCACAACTCCCTGCTCATTCCACGCCTCAGCGCCATCAGCGCTCTTTCTCCCCTCCGGCGCTACTCCAAAAAGGTCCACACAGCAAATCCCCAACTCCCCATAGAGACGGCGGCACTCCTCTGCAATCCCCCTCACACTCCACCTGGTGCAACCCGGCAATGTCTCGATCGGTTCATCTTTCTCCCCCTCTTGCACAAACATCGGGTAAACTAAATGCTCTACCCCTAAATGCGTCTCGCGTACCATTGCCCGTATTTCGTCGCTCTTTCTGTTCCTTCGCGGTCTTTGCTCAATTCGTCGCATCGTCTCTGTTGCGGGCTGGTTCCTGCCCGCAGCGTTATTTTACCTCCTTGACCTCATCCCTGCCAGTCTTTTCTCTCTCTGAAAAACGAAGCTTCATTAGAAGTCTTTTCAAAATCAATATGTTACGCCTTAATCATTGAAAACAAATAACTTATGATACCTTTCAGGCAAAATATTCAAGCAAGGTTAACAGACTTCACCCAGGTATGAGATTTTTTCTGGATTGTGGAACGCGCATGGAACACACACGAGAGGAAAAAAAGCAGGAGGAAAGAAAAAATTAGCTTTGCAGAAATCGGTGGGGCATGGCAAATTCAGCCCCGACATGAGTACACCGAAAAAACATCTGCATGCAGGGATGATGTCCGATGTGCAAGAGAATTTCCAATATACGATAGCGGAGAGATGAGCGAGAAAGGAAACGAGAGCGAGCTGTGGACGCGCATGATGGCATGCATGCGCCAGCGTGGCAATGTAGGAAGTTACGGGTTGGACAACTGTATCGGCAAGTTAACCCTCGTGGAGGACACCGGCGCCAAACTTGTCTTTGAATACCCGCAAGACCTGCCGATCGTCTGGATTGAGATGAACTACGTGGATCACATCGCGGAGGCGGCAGCGCAAGTTCTGGGATCCCCGCGCAGCATAGAGCTGCGGGAGGAAAAAGCGACGCTCGGGCTTGAAGCGCCGGAAACCGAAAAACCGGACTCTGCTGAGAATTCCGCTGAACCAACCCTGCCGGGGCTGGAAGACTTGGTCCGGCAGGAAACTCCAACGCAACAGCCCAGAAAAAAAGCATCCAGAAAACGTCCCGGCAGCTCTTCTTTCACCAGCGGCTTAAATGAGGAATATCGGTTTGATACCTTCGTTGTAGGAGACAGCAACGAATTCGCGTACTCTGCAGCCCGGGCTATCGTGAGTAGCGAAGAAAACCCATACAACCCGTTATTCATTTACGGCGCTTCCGGATCGGGCAAGACGCACCTGCTGCAAGCCATCGGCAATGCCCTGCGAGCGCAGGACGAAGATGTGCGTGTCCTCTACACCACCGGCGAAGATTTCACCAACAACTACATCAACTCCGTCAACTCTGCCGCCGGCAAGGTAAGAGAATTGAACAATTTCCGCAGCAAGTACCGTAAAGCAGACGTGCTGCTCATTGACGACATCCAGTTCATCAAGGAAAAAGTGGGGACTCAGGAGGAGTTCTTCCACACGTTCAATGCCCTTTTCTCCAGCGGCAAACAGATCGTTCTCACTGCCTATTGCCCCGCCACGGAGATCACCAATATCGACGCTCGCCTCACCTCACGATTCGAGCAGGGGCTCTCCGTCGGTCTGAAAGCCCCCAACTATGAAACTCGGTTGGCTATCTTACACTCCAAACGAGGCATGGGACGCAGCGAGCTCGTAAGCGATGATGTGCTTGAATTTCTCGCGAAGCACATCAATTGCTCGGTGAGACGTCTGGAAGGAGCTTTCACCCGTCTTGCCACCTTTGCTTCCCTGTCCCACCACCGGCCCAGCGTGGCGGAAGCGCGATCAATCGTGCGGGATTTCCTGCGCGAAGAGCCTTCCTCTCGACTCACGATCCATGATATCCAGCGCTGTGTTGCCGATGAATTCAATGTACGCGTAGCCGATCTCAACGGACGCGGCCGTACCGTTGGCATCGTCCACCCCCGGCAAATTGCCATGTTCCTGGCACGACACCATACCGGCAGCTCTTTGCAGGATATCGGCGCAGCTTTCGGAGGACGCGACCACGGCACCGTGATCCACGCCTTGCGCACGATTGAAAAAAAACTTGGAGACAACGCTTCCCTCAGAACCTCTATCGACCGCATCATGTCCTCCTTAGGTGTGTAGGTCGGGCGCCCGTTTTCCTTTTCCCCTCTCTCCTCCGAATCCTGTCATGATGTCCGCGGCAAAAAAGAACATGGCAGCCCTTTCGTCCGTGACATGGAGCGGCCTGCTCACGACCCTCAAGCTGGTGGTCGGGCTTGCCACCGGTTCGCTGGGCATCATGTCCGAGGCATTGCACAGTCTGCTGGATCTTCTGGCAGCGGCGGGCACCCTCTTCGCTGTGCGACTTGCCGCCAAGCCGGCAGATCAGGACCATCCGTATGGACACGGGAAGATTGAAAGTTTGATGGCTCTGGCCGAAGTTCTGCTACTGCTTGCCACAGCGGCGTGGGTCATCCGCGAAGCATCAATTCGCCTCGCAAGCGATGACCCGTCAGCGCTCCATATTGACCTCACCCCGTGGGCTTTCATTGTCATCATCATTTCTCTGGTGGTGGATATCAATCGATCGACTATGCTGCGTCGTATCGCTCGGGAAACAAAAAGTCCGGCTCTGGAGGCGGATGCTGCGCATTTCTCGAGTGACATCCTCAGCAGCGCCGCGGTACTCGTGGGCATCTCCACTGCAGCTCTCGCAGATAGCGCAACTCCCGGCACCTTCCTGCACTGGATTCTGCAGCGGGCGGATGTCTTCTCCTCGCTTGTCGTTGCCCTTATCATCTTGCGCATCTGTGCTGTGCTCGGCGCGAAGGCGGTGAACAATTTGATGGATAAGACGGATCCCGCGCTGCAGAGGCATATCGAGCAGCTCATGAGCGAGAGAATGTCGGCCTATCCCCTGCGCCATCTCCGCTTCCGAACAGTCGGAGATCGCACCTACATCGAAATGACCGTCGGCATGCCTCGCGAGCTGCATATCGATACTGCGCACGAGGTGGCCGATGCCATTGAATCCCTCGTGGCCGCGCACATCTCCGGTGCAGAAACGATCGTGCATATGCAACCGGAAACAATAGTCCCCGATTCTCCTCAGCTCATCATCCGACAGATTGCTCTCGCACACCGCATGGGCGTGCATAGCCTCCACCTCATTCACGCGGATCAGGGCCTGGTGGTCTTCACGGATCTGGAGCTCCCAAAGGGAGCCACGCTCGAAACCTGGCATCTGCCGATTCAAACTTTCCGAGCTGAGGTGCGTCGCCACCTCGCCGCCGAAGAGGTTTACGTGCATATTGAACCGGATGTACGCACCCTGCCGGAGTTTGATCTGCCCGTCCCGGAGGATTGGGAATCACAGGTCCGGCGCGCTATGGAAAAATTAAACGCACCCGCCCCCTCCCGCATCGCTCTTTATACGCAGGGGAAGCGGCGCGTTTGCTTCATCTGCATTCCCTCTTCCCAAAAGCTTTCCATCGCCCAAAGCCACGAGCAACTGACCCGGCTTAACGCGCAACTCTCCTCCATTCTGCCGGCGATCGCCCATCTTGTCGTCGTCTTTGAGTGATTATTATGCTTGACAAAGCGGGCGGAATCGTGTATTGAGGTGCGCACCAGAAACCCAAGGAGATTGAGTTATGGCACACATGAACGTAATACTTGCGACGAAGATAGAAGGTCTGGGCTGTGAAGCCGACCTTGTAACGGTGAAGGCCGGGTACGGACGCAACTACCTGATTCCTCAGGGGTTGGCGTTTGAGGCGACACCTGCGAATCGGAGATTCATCAACATGCTTCAGAAGAAGCGTGCGGAGCGCGAAGCTGCCGAGCTTGCCAACTTCCAGGAAATCGCTAAGAAAATCGCGAGCATTGATCTGCAGCTCACTCTGGAAGCAGGAGAAAAGGGTAAGGTATTCGGCGCCATCACCAATCAGCAGATCGCCGATGCTCTCGCTGCCCAGGGCGTGGAAATTGATCGCCATTGTCTGGATCTTGAGAAGCCTCTGCGGAAATCCGGCTCTTACGAGATAGCCGCGAAGCTGCACCCACAGGTAACTGCTACAGTGAGGGTTCATTTGGAAATCACAGGCGAGATTGAAACTCCTGCTGAGACCCCCTCTACTGCCGAGGAAACTGCTGCCAAATAAGCTCCACGGGAGAAGGAAAGATCTCCTTTTCCTTCCGGAAAACCCCTCGTCGCGCGGACGCAAAAGTGCCCGCGCGTTTTTTTTGCTTCGTCAAAGCATGCCCAGCTGCATGCGCGCTTCCTCACTCATCATGTCCTGATTCCACGGCGGATCCCACACAAATTCCACTTGCACCTCCCCCACCCCCGGCAATGAAGCAATATTTGCCTCTGCCTCCGCCATAAGATGCGGTCCCATGCCGCAGCCCGGAGCCGTGAGCGTCATGCGCACATGCACATAATTGGTGCCTTCCTTCTGGGGGATCACCTCCACGCTGTAGACGAGCCCCATATTGACGATATCCACAGGAATCTCCGGATCGTAGATGTCAGAGAGAACCTGCCAGACACGCTGCTCAAGCGGCATATCCTCGTCCCCACCGGGCTGAGCCGGAGCGGCGGCATCCGGCGGGAGCACCCCGGCGGCAATTGCCTGCTCACGACTGATGCGCACCATGCCGATATCCGAAGCAGCGGTAATAGAGTTGCCGAGCATCTGGGTAATATAAATGCGCGAAGCCGCAGGCAACACCACAGCATTCCCTCCCGGTATCTGCACGGCGGCCATTTCCGCCTCAGTCACTATTTCGCTGTTCAGCATGTCTCGCTCTCATTATCCCCATTTTCCTCACCGGAGCAAGCAATATAATTAGACCCGACACGACACGAGGCAAAATCATGTACGATTCTTTCCTTTGTTGCATTTAATTTTGCAATCCACATCAGATGGATTTTTGCGAGGATTTCCTTGCTATTCATATCCCACACCTGAAATCCTGTAACGCGTGGCGCATGGGACAGATAAATTGCCTCACTCGCCAGCCATAAGCAGCTCGTTAGAGAACAAGACACTAAGAGGAGGATGATTTTTATGCTCGTTTCATTTGTCATCGCAATTCACAATTTATAAACCTATTCCCCTACATCGTTAAGCGATTTTATCGCTGTTCTTACAGACTTACTCTTATATATTTCCCTCTCTACCATATAATCATTAGCACCTCCTTTACGGAAATAGACTTTTAGTGAATAATAGGGGGTATTTCCTGACATATCTTTCTCAAGTTTAACATCTGCTTCACTTAAGTCACTCTTTTCTACCCACGGCGTTGCCAAATTACTTACGTCTAAATCAATAACTTGAGAATCCAGATAGAGCCTCCCCAGCTTTAAATAAGAACAAGGCGGATTCTGCAATGCATACAAGTAAAGTTCGTCCTCATATACACAAACTCCGGGAGCAAACTCTGCTTGATCCATGTCCCTTTTGCATGCAGTAAATTCCAATCTACAATTTTCTGCCGGATACAACACAATTTTTTCTTCCGATACCGGTTGACAAGAACACAGGAAAATAGCACTCAATAATATCCTTTTCATCTTTTGTTCCGCAATTTACACATTTTTGAGGTTTAAGGTCTCCCAAAATTTTTCAACAGGTTGTAATTTGACATGTTCCGGAAATTGTTTAACTCTTTTCTCTTCCTTAGTCTTTACATTGATCTAATATTTTCCCAATTGAGCGAGCCAAAAAATCCATAATGGGAATGCAACGAGAGAAGCACAGGAAAAAATTATGTACGGGAAAATCCTTTTCAAATGAGAGAGCAAATATCCGATCCATAATGGAAGCACCGTAAAAGAAGCACAAATCAAATCGACGTAAGAAGAATAGCCGCACACCTTGATGCAATAAAGCGCCTGTAGGATTATGACTAAACTTACCGTTACAATATGGGGTGTTTTTCTCTCAAATAAATTGATGACAAACAGGAGAATAGCATGTTCAGCAAACAGCAGCCATGAGCCGATAAAAATGATGGGGAAGGCTAGATTATCCAGCACAAACATGACCAAGTATGAGAATGCTGTTTTCATCCATTAAGAGAATTCATCCGTGGCAGAGCTTAAAAACACGCCAACAGATATTCCAATGTCAGCGCTGATTTGCAAGTTTATTCCCGGGCGAACAGGGCAAACGCATTTGAGGGAAGCGAAGCGACAGAGAAAATGCTCTTGCTGACTGATATCACCGTTGATACGCACCAAAAATCATGACAGCAAGCGGTCAATCATGATGAGGACTCTCAAGAAGTCCCCGCATACGTTCATCATTCGAAAAAACTTCGCAAAACCTGCAAGACGGCTCAACTTATCCAAAACCTTTCCGCTCCCAAAACCGCGTCGCTTCAGAAATTCGCCTTGCTTTCGCTTCGCAGTTTCGCGAGCAAAGCTCGCCAAATTCCCTACATGGTACATCGGTACATGGTACATGAAAGGGTCCATGGTCCATGAGCAAACGCATTTCAAATGCGTTTGCCCTGGGGCTTAACCCATTGTCTTAAATTCAGGCACCACTATAGCAATACCGTGAGGACAACCTACCTTATGGCTTAAGCACCGAATGATACCCGGCTGCATGTTCAAAGGCTCCTGACATTTCCTCTTGCTGCGCTGCCGGGATTCCCATATTGGTAGCAATGCTTCGCCAGCCTGATACAGCCCGGGCTATAGGAATAAGTAACTCCTTGGCCTCTCTGGGGCGTAAGTAAAAAACATCTGCGTGTTCACAGAGTAGTTTGAGGGAAGCTGTATTGTCCCCATCCATGATATCCATGGAAAGAATATGTCCTTTGACATGCTCCGGAGTTGGGTTGACATCAAACAGCGGCGCCAGTTGCCATCCTTTACGTTCCATGCGCAGGAAACCGTGATTTCGTGGATGATCATCTACGTTGGTCACCATAATGCTCAGCGCTATGCGGCGCCAAAGTTCTTTCAGATCTGCCCTGGGATTGGCCGTGTACTGGCTCATATATTCCGCCAGCTCTGTGTAGGAGTGAACCTCTCCGTCCTGCGCTTGCAGCATCGTCATGGCGGAAATGTAAGGCAGACGAGTACCACTGAGACTGCGATCGAAGCGGCGGCTCAGAAAAACACTCTTACCACGTGCCGGGCGTTTGAGTCTGAACTCCGGAACTCTTATCCCGGCTTTGGCTGCGATTGTCATGGCAACAGCCTCCCATGCTACTACATCGTATTCCTGCTGGGAGTTACTGAACTTGGCCATATAGAGATTGCCTTGCTCATCCTTTACGCTTGCCTTGGGCCATGCACCACCCAGGGAAGAACCGGGATTCAACAGCATGCGTAATTCTGCCGGTGTTGCGGTGTCGCGGCAGAGGTGTTCCGCAGCATGATGCAGCGGAAGCAGGTCTATAATCGGCGGAATGCTTGCTCCCTCTTCCGTGTGCAGGAATGTAGCACCTCCATCGGTAGAATAACGCAGAGCACCCATGCGGGTCCCATCATTTACCCCAAGCAGATAGTGCTGCTCCCCCAGGGCTCCGCTCACCGTCGGATATCCCGGCAGGCCTTTGCGGTGTGCCTGTTGTATCAGCCGGCGGCCCCATCTGTCCGGAGCACTATCGCTCATGCTGCCAAAAAGCGCTTGTCCCGGGGCGGTATGGTATTTCCCCCGCCCCAGCGGAAGCATAGGCTCCAGCTCGTAGCTGTGCGGGTGGTTCAGCCACTCCTGGCTGTATTCAAAACTGGCAGAACCCTGACGGCGGTCGTGTATCCACAATGTCCCGACCCGGAGGCAGTCTGCTCCGGGTTGCAATAAATCGGTATACACCCCTATCTCAGTATCACCGGTCATAGCGCTTGTTTACTATGTTCTTTGGCATTTGTTCTGCTTCCAGACCTAATCCTACGGCATCGTGACGCGCATCAAAAGCATCGCTCAGGCGATCAACAAGGCCCAGCGCAAAGATAACCGCTGCATAGCTACTCATGGACACCCCGAAATCTCCCTTTTCAATGCGGTACAGCGTCGCTCGCGATATACGCGCACGCTCCGCCAGCGTCGTCGTTGATATACGTCGGCGACGCCGGGCATCTCGCAAATCATTTCCCATCTTCTTCAGGGCTTTTACAGCTTGCGGATAGAGTGGCCATCTCTCGTTCATGATGCATGATTATGTCTCATATCTGAGCAAAAAGCAAGAGTTTTTGCTCAGATATAGAACAAAATGCTTCTCTTTCTTGTGATCTAAGGGAGTATTCTTGGGGCGCATTGGGTGGGAGATTGATTTCGCTGTGGACTAAATTTCGAGCGGTAGGCCTGTGTGCGGGAAGTCGGACGCCCAAGCGCATCGTATGCATATGTGCGACGGGAGACTTCCAAAAGCTTGCCCGCATTGTTGGAGCGCGTGTAGAGCATCTCTGCAAGCAGGTCACGCTTGGCTTTGTGGCTTGAGCTGAGCCTCTCCATCTATCTTTCTCCTATTACCTCTATTCTTACGATTCACACATCTTGCCTAGTAATCGACCGCTTCGCTACGGAGTTGTCGCCATGATCTCTTCTGCTCGATCTTTTGAAATAGTTATGGGAGGTGCTTTTCTTTTATCAGTAACAGGGTACCAGCGGAATATGTAATAATATCCATCGTAAAAATATATATAGAGATTCTCACTAAGACTAACTCTGTACCGTGAGGCCAGATATTTTATGATACTTTTTATCTCCTGTTTGGTGATATTCGTACGAATACACCAGTTGAAATTGAGAATAATCCATATGAGGCTGAGAGTTTGTTTCACATGAAAAAAGATTCAGAAGCAAGATGGTAATTATAACCTAAGCTCTTACATTCTTGTTCATCCTCATGTTTTTCATACTGTATAAGGAGCAGACAATAGTCGTGTTGCACAAGCAAAAGGGGGCTTAACCCACTGTCCTAAATTCCGGCTCCATTATATTGCCTATCGCTTTTGCATCTTGTATGAAAGAAACAAATAACATAGAAAAGCGATCCCACCATAAAAAACTATAAAATCTGTGACTTCAATATCAGTAGCTATTTCTATATTCATAACTATAGAAGGGAAATAAACTCTTACTATGTATTCTACTATGCGAACCGGAACCTTCCATGTACTAGGAATGATTCGTGCCAAAACTATCGTTGTGATCAATGCTGCAAAAAAACAAAGTGTCAATCTAATAAATAGCCTCAGAATAAATATGAAGCTATTCTGCAGTAACTTCCAAAATCCCATAGTATACATACTCTCCTCCTTGGGCATTCTTTACCGTCTCTGAATCAGTGTCAAGAATAAACTGCCTGACTTCCTCAAATGACATATTGAAATATCTATAGTTGTAATACGTTAATCCTAACTACTCATCATAGAACTCGCTGCTCCATTGAATGGGCTGGGTGACGTCTCCCTCTGCTGTGACCTGTCCATAGGGTGAGTAGGTGTAGATGGTACGGATGAACCCTTCCTGCCCGTACAACTCGCAGATGTTGTTGGTGATATCCCAACCGTACGTGTACCACACACCGTTCTCGCGAATGACGAGGGGGCGCGTGGCGACTTCTTGTGTCGGAGCCCAGATGATGAAGCGCAAATCCGGGTGCTCGGCGTGTCCCTCTCGCAGGTCATAAGCTGCAATTTGCAGGTAACCTCGATAAATGTAGCGTTCGTGCAGGGTTGTTGTGCCATTGGTGACTACTTTCTTCTCAAACCAGCGTCCCATGTAATCGTAGCCGCAGGTGATGACAGTGCGACCGTCCTCGCTTTCGAAAGCGTACAGCTCGGTTTTGTCCGTTGTACTGCACCTTCCAGAGGCCTGTGCTTGTCTGGATGAGTGTCTGGTTGCCGTACGCATCGCACTCCGGCGTAAAGTTCTCGCCATTCGGCATGGTGAGCGATTGCAGCAGGTTGCTGCCTGCAAGGTAACCGTAGCGGGACTGATGCTGTGCGCCTTTGTGCAGAAACGAGGCGGAACCGGTGCGCATATGATCTTTCAGTTGTTGCATTTGTTTCTGTTATTCACAGGTTAAACATCCGCATTCAACGCACGGAATAAATGAGACGGGCACGACGCTCCCTATACGGACCCATTTCGTACCATA
>CANQGG010000036.1 GCA_947601655.1 uncultured Akkermansia sp. | reverse complement strand
TTCTTCATCTCTTTCCTTGTTGTGCAATCCGAGCGGGAAATTGCCTCAGCCCCGCACATTGAAACGCTCGGGGAGATGTCCTATGCCCGCATTCATCTTCCCTGTAAATTCTACACAGACGAAAGCGCCGCGCACTTAGGGCGCTCTATCTGGTGGAATGCTATGACCAATGACAACAAACAAGAAGGCTCCTCACGTCCACGCCCGGATGAAGCCGCGATACCTAATTCCATCAACCTTGCCGACTTCACTAACGGCAAAGTGATTCACCTCTGCGCCATCTGGACCCGCAGAGAAGATAGAATCTGGGACTATCGACTGGAAGCGCCGAACTCCGTAGAAGCGCAACCACGTGAGGGAGAATGGCGTTCCCCCGCCCTACTTGCCGTGTGCCGTGATTTCTCCGAGAAGACGGAGTACCTTCTCAAAGTCGATCCCTTCGCCTACAAAGATACGACCCTTCCGAGCACCCCCTACTACTTCAACCGCCATTTTTTCTCCCTGAGTACGGACGATTCAGATACGATCTCTGAGTGGATGGAACGACACTCCATCGATGACGATCAACTTCCCTGCTCCATCATTTTTGCCCTGCGTGAAGGCAAATCACCCATCGCTGTCAGAGCAAAAATCAACGGCATACCGATCGGGGAAGCCCTGCGTCGCATGCGGGAGAATTCTTTCCCCATCTCCGCTCCCACCAAGTGAGACAGGATAAACAGTGTCTCTGCCTCATTTTTCTATTCTCTGCATCATGTCTTGTAAAATGATGCAAAAATGACGCTCGACCTGTCTACATGCACAAATCGGACTCCTTTTGATGCGCATCTATGACTCGGAGAGGTGCGTGAGTGAACAATTGAATTCATCCGACCATTTCGAGACGACGAGTTCGAGACTGAAGATCGATACGGGGTCTCCACAGTTGGAGCGCGTGCTCCATCGTGGCATAAGTCGTTCGCTGCTCGCGGGTATGCAGCATGCCAACTGATTGCCAGTTCCTACGAAGCTGGCTCTGTCTGAGTTGGAGTTTGTAATCTCCCTCGCTCATCTCTTTTCAAAAGAGATGTACAGGCAAAATTTTCATTGGAGCTTATTTTTGAAAGATAAAGAGCTTTACAAAAGAGCCAAAAAACGAAAGTCACACTTGAGATAAAAACAAACAACATATTCATAATTTACTTATTTTTAATACAATATAGATATCAAGACGTTAATCGCTTTTGAAAAGAGGTAGACTCGTCGCATCCTCCAAGGAAGTCTATTAGTCGCATGATTCTCTTGGGGGGGTATCAACCATAACTCAAAACAAGTACTACCATGGAAAACATACTACGTATTCAATTCTCGGGACGTCTTCGTCGCAATCGTTTCTGGCCGACGAACATTACAGTTGCGGTCATTGAGATCGTTTTATCTGCATTAGCCAACATCGCTCTCATGGAAGAGTCTCCGATTCGTCTGATTTTCGCGGCGCTTGCATTCCTAGCATTTTTTTATCTAACCCTTGTCGGACTCGGTTTAAGTGCACGACGTCTGCATGACACCGGACGCAGCGGATGGTGGCTGCTAATAGGATTGGTACCCTACACAGGTGCAATAATTCTCCTCGTTTTTTACTGTCTCGACAGCAAACCGGGTTCCAATCAATGGGGACCGAACCCCAAGGAATTGGCTTAAACAAGCTAACGTTAATCTAATATCAGGTCATGCCGTATGCTAACACGCTGCAGCATAACCTGATTTGTTGGGTCGTAGCATACGCGCGGAACTTCAAACCCAGATTCAACCGCTCGTTTTGTCGTTATTTCCCTTCTTCCACTTGAATGATGAGATAACGCAAAAGCGAAATCATTTGCCTCATTTTTCTTGTTTTCTGCATCAAATCGTGTAAAATGATGCAGAAAAAATGCACAACTTCGACTACATCGAAACGCCGCAGATACTTGTCAATGCGCAAGTCGGGCGCCTTCTGACGCGCATCTATGAGTTGAAGGGGCGCGTGAGTGAACAGCTAAAAGCAGCTCCGACCATCCAGAAAAGTCTGCAGAAAGTTGCTCGCGTGCAGAGCACAGATGCCTCCAATCGCCTTGAAGGCATCGTGACAACCGATTCGCGGCTGAAGGCTTTGATGCAGCAAAAAACAACGCCACGCAACCGTTCGGAGGAAGAAATTGCGGGCTACCGGGATGTTCTGGCCACCGTGCACGAAAGCCATGCATATATTGCCCCGACTCCCAACAACATCCTGCAGTTGCACCGCGATCTCTACAGTTACGCCGGGAACGGCGGCACATGGAAAATGTCCGATAACCGGATTATTGAAACGATGCCGAACGGTGAGCAGCGTATCCGCTTTTCGCCCGTGTCAGCAATCGGCACTCCTGATGCGATGGAGCGCCTTTGCACGGCCTACCAAAAGGCGAGCGTCTCCGCCTCGGCAGAACCACTCATCCTTATCGGCATGTTTAATTTGGACTTTTTGTGCATCCATCCTTTCCATGACGGAAATGGACGCATGAGTCGTTTGCTCACCCTGCTTCTCCTTTACCGCGGCGGATTTGACGTGGGACGATTCATCAGCCTTGAAAAGCTCATGGAGTCTGCCAAGGAAGGCTATTACGACGCGCTGCAACGAGCATCCGAGTCGTGGCATGAAAATGCCAACGATTACACGCCTTTCCTTCGCTATTTTCTGGGAATCCTCATCAAGGCTTACACGGAGTTGGAAGAACGTCTGAAAGGCGCCGGGACTCACTCCTCAGGCAAGTCTGACCGCATTCGCTTGCTATTCGAAACATCTCTCAACCCGTTGCGAAAATCCGACATTGCCGAAAGGTGTCCGGATATCTCGCTTACCACCATTGAGCGCACCCTCAAAGCGATGCTGGATGCCGGACTGATCTCCCGCCTCGGCAAGGGCCGCTCAAGCGCATACGTCCGGAAAGGCTAGACTCCCACTGCACTGCCTGCATCGTCACCGAACGGGGTATAGGCTATTCATTCCGGAGCAAACGCATTTGAAATGCGTTTACTTATGGACCATAGATGATGTACAATATATTGATAATGTGCATATTGTGCAGTTTTTTCGAATAATGAACGTATGCAGGGACTTCTTGAAAGTCCTCATCATGATTGACCGCTTGCTGTCATGATTTTTGGTGCGTATCAATGATGATATCAATTAACAAGAGTATTTTCTCTGTTGCTTCACTTCTCTCAAATGCGTTTGCCCTGTGCCGCGCTGCGATCTCTTGACAATAGGCGAATTTTCTGGTAGCTTGCGGTCATGTTTTCCCTCCTTTCTGACAAGCTGGACGAAGCTTTCCGGCGCCTTCGCGGCCAGGCGAAAATTAGTGAAAGCAACATAGCGGATGCCCTGCGCGAGATCCGACTTGCTCTGTTGGAAGCGGATGTAGACTACGCCGTGGCTCGCGCCTTCATCGACCATGTCAAACAGCGAGCTATGGGTGCGGAAGTACTTAAAACGGTACGCCCCGGCGAGCAGATTGTCAAAATTTTCCGCGATGAACTTGCCGAACTGCTCGGCAGTGAGGAAGCAACGCTGAATCTTGAGAGTCCTGCTACCATCCTGGTGGTGGGTCTCAATGGCGCCGGGAAAACGACCACCTGTGCCAAGCTCGCTGCAAAACTTCTCAAGAGCGGACGGAAGCCGCTTCTCGCGGCGTGCGACCTCGTCCGCCCTGCTGCCGTGGATCAGCTGGCAACGCTTGGGGCGCAGATCGACGTGCAAGTGCTCACTCCTTCCCCTGGCGAGAAGGATGCCCGGCGAGCCTTGAAAGATGCATTGAAACGCGCAGAAGAGGTAGAGCATGACGTGCTCATTGTGGACACGGCCGGACGCCAGGAGGTTGACAGCGCCCTCATTGACGAGTTGCGAGACCTGCACCGCATCCTGAAGCCCAAGGAATGTCTTCTGGTGGCGGATGCTGCCACGGGACAGCAAGCAGTGCGCGTAGCTCAAACCTTCCACGAAGCAGTGAGTCTTACCGGCATCATCCTCACAAAACTGGACGGCGATGCGCGTGGGGGCGCCGCCCTTTCCATGCGCGCAGTGACGGGGTGTCCCATCAAATTCATCGGCGAAGGAGAGAAGATCGACCAGTTCTCCGCTTTCGTGCCGCAGCGCATGGCGGATCGCATCCTCGGAATGGGAGACATCGTGGGACTTGTAGAAAAGGCGGCGGAAAAGATCGACCAGGAATCCGCCATGAACAGCGTAACGCGCATGATGAGCGGGGAATTCAACTTCGACGACTTCCTCTCCCAGATGCGCATGATGCAGAGCATGGGACCGCTGGAGGGGTTGCTCGGGCTGCTGCCCGGTTTCAACAAGATGCGCAAGCAACTGCCCCAGGATGCACTTGATCCCAGAAAGATGAAACGCACGGAGGCAATCGTGCTCTCCATGACGAAGGCCGAGCGCAAAAACGACAAGCTGCTTATTCCTTCCCGGCGGCGCAGAATTGCGAAAGGCGCCGGCGTGACGGAAATCGAGGTAAACAGATTCATCAAAAATTTCCGTGAAATGAAAGATATGATGAGCGGGCGGGGCAAAGCCGGGGCCCTCATGAAAGCCATGAAAGGGATGAAAATACCGGGCAACCTGCCCACAGATGGCGAAATGCCCGACCTCAGTTCGCTCGTCGGAGGAAACTTCCCCGGCATTCCGGGTATGGGAGCACGCCGACCCAAAGGTCCCGGCATGAGCTCCATGGGCGGCTTTGGCGGCTTCTTGCGTCGCCGCTGATTTGCCCGTTACTCCGGGATGCGGAAAAAGCGGCGAGCGTTCGCCGTGGTGATCTCTGCTATTCGCTCCAAACTCACCCCGCGCAGCGCCGCGATCTTCTCCGCCACATAGCGTGTGCGCCCGGGAATATTGCATTCGCCGCGGTGCGGTTCAGGGGACAGGAAGGGGGAATCCGTCTCCACCATAAACCGATCTTCCGGACACCACGCCGCCACAGCTTGTACCTGTTCGGTTTTTTTGAAGGTGATGAGCCCGGTGAAGGAGATCATGCCGTCCAACTCATCAAAGATACGCCGTGCCTGCTCCTGCGTGCCGATAAAGCAGTGAAACACAGGACGCACACCGGAAAATTCCTTTGCAATGGAAAAGGCGTCTTCAAAGCAGAGCCATCCCGCCCCTGTTTTGTCCCGCGTGTGCAGAGAGATGTTGACTCCCAACTCTCTCGCCAGCTCAAAATGCCGCACCAGGAAGTCCTTTTGCCGTGCGTGATAGTCCCCTTCGCCCCAACCGGCCGGCGCATCCCAATAGTAATCCAGCCCCGTCTCTCCCACGGCTGCAATGGCATTCTCTCGGCACAATTGCTGCATCCGTGCCCACTGCGCGTCATCCACCTCTGTGCAATCCGAAGGATGCACCGCCAAACACGGCGCCACAAAATCCGGCATCTCGCGCGCCAGCTTCAGCGTTGCCTCCCAGTCCTCCGGACTCGTCCCCTGCGAAATGCACCGCTCCACTCCAAGCGCGCGGGATTGTTTCCGCACATCCTCTATATCCCCATACCGAGGTGAAACTAAATGGCAGTGTGTATCAATCAACATAAATCCTGCCGCAAGGTAGCACGTCACCTCCCACTTGTCAACCGCCAAACTCCGATCCGCAGGGCAAACGCATTTGAAATGCGTTTGCTCATGTACCATAGACGATGCACCATGCATTGATAATGTATGCATTGCGTAGTTTTTTTTCAATAATGAACGTATGCAGGGACTTCTTGAGAGTCTTCATCATGATTGACCGCTTGCTGTCATGATTTTTGGTGCGTATCAACGATGATATCAGTTAACAAGAGTATTTTCTCTGTTGCTTCACTTCTCTCAAATGCGTTTGCCCTGCTCCGCTCCTCTCTTTTCTAATGCGATGTACAGCTCATTCTTGTCAGAAACAACTGTTCATCACTCTTCCCGGCGTCATGAACACAGCGTATCTGACAAAGAGCATCTGCCATTTTGTGGGAGCAATACGCTAGCTTTTTGTTTATAATTAATTCATTACATCATTAAGGAGTGTATATCGCATTAGAAAAGAGATATACTAGCCATGATAGAAACCATGAAAACAAGCTTTCCCTACATCTTGCTTCTTCTGTTGACCGTGTTTTCCGCTTCTCCTTCGAGCGGACAATATACCCCTGTTGATATATCCAATCTACCTGCTGAAAACCGCTCCGATCTGGCAAAAGTCGCGAGAAGAGTCAAGATGTGGCCAACTGTGCTGCAGGATGCGCTAATCTGCGAGCAGCTCAGCCTTGCCTTCAGCATGGATGGTGGAAATGCTCTCACAAATTGGCATGGCATCAGCGTGCCAAGTATTGTCCAAGGAGCCTTTTTCGTCGACCGCTCCGGTAAACCGCGTTGCCTTATCCAACTCAAGAAAACTGTGGATTGGGAAAAAATTCACTTTGAGGATCTAAATTTATTCCCCTCGCAGGCAATTCTTCACTACTTCAAGAAAGAGGTTAAAAGGGTCACCCTCGCCACTGCGAAGTACCATCTATCCTCGCTCCCGGATACGGAGCGTCAAGCCATGCTTGCCCTCCTCGCAGGAGTAATCTATCATCCCTCCGGAGAGGCAGCATTCCAGAATTACTCGGAGGAAGTAAAGATGAATAACGGGGTCATCGTTGTTGTCAAAGGGGACTACAAAAACAGTTTTTATACTGATGCGGACGGTAATGAACACAAACTCAATTTAGACCCTGATCAAAATTCTTCCACATGGCGCAGGCGGATGCAAATATGGCGGTGTGCGAATATTGTGGGAAATAATGCGGTGCTTGGGCTTTTCCCGAATGAAGTAAAAGCGCTCAGAAAAAGATCCCAAAACCACTTAGACAACATTGCGACACAACGCAACACCGTAGAAGAAAATAAGTTGGTCGTGGCCGATGAGATGATGCGTCAATTTACGCCGGAACAACAATACGCACGTATCGCCACCGCAGCGGGTCTCTACTTCAAAACACCGCGTCAGGCGGGTCTCAACGGCACCTACCGTCACCTCGATCCAGATGTAAAAATCATCTTACCCGATGGACAGATAACCAATTCGTGGGAGAAATGCCCGCCCGATTCAAGTCAATGGCAACAAAAACGTATTGAACTCCTTGAACAGATATCTTTAGAGGGACTTATACGACACTACGAAGAACCAATCAAAAAGATGGCTCGACAACTTGCAAAAAACCGTTTCACCGATATGCCCGATCTCCTCCGAGAAGCCCTGCAAAGCGAGCTAAAGGGGACTCTCACAACCAAAGATGGGACACCAGCCACGGATGGACAAACTACCGTACAGGTAGAAGCGTGTTCGCGATATTTTTCTATTCCCCATGATAACGTTCGTGCAGAAAAAGCCTATTTTCCGTCATCAAACGGCAAGATTTTCCCGTACAGCATCGTATCCTCCTATGAAAATACACACGAGCGCTCCATCAAACTGATCTATTTGTGCGCGTATATCCTGGGCAAAAAGGATCTTCTCCAATGTATTTCGGAGAGTGATGAAACGAAGCAGAAGCCGTGAGGCAACCTGAGAAAGGAGCCATAAATTTTTGTTTTTAGTCGATGTTTTCTCACCGCTGCAAATAGACACCTACCCAAAAAGAAATCTAGTATCTTTGGAACAAGATCTGAACTCGCGAACACGAAAACACGGAAATTTTATCTACAAACGATGATTTCAATAGGTTAAACACGAGAGTAACGCATCATTACGTTTTCTGTCTCAGACAGCACAACATTAAAGTCGGGTGAGAGAGAAAAAAATCAAATCAATGTCCCTCTTCGAATAAAGTGACTGAGAATGCGTAGGTCCGGATTTCCCCTTGCGCGCACGGGCAGAGCATGATACAATCCCCCGCGCCATGTTTTACATCACCACCGCGATTGATTACACGAATGGATCTCCTCACATCGGTCATGCCTATGAAAAGGTATTGGCAGATGTTCTTGCGCGGTGGCATCGAATGTGCGGAGAAGAGACCTTTCTGCTGACAGGTGTGGATCAGCATGGACAAAAAGTCCAGCAGAAGGCAGAAGCAGCGGGCATCGCGCCTCTTCAATACGCACAGGAGGTAACGCAAAAATTCACAGCCCTCTGGAAGCGCCTTGGCATTTCGTACGACGGCTGGGCAGCCACCACCGACCCGCGCCATGAGCACTGTGTGCAAAAAATTCTTTCTGACCTGCGCGATAAAGGATGCCTGTACAAGAAAGCTTACAAGGGTTTCTATTCTGTGCGGCAGGAACAGTTCCTCACCGACAAGGAACGCGGGGAAGATGGATCCTTTGGCCCAGAATGGGGAGAAGTAATCGAGCTGGAGGAGGAGAACTGGTACTTCAACCTCACTGCGCACATCCCCTGGCTCAAGCAGTACGTGACGACTCACCCGGAGGTGGTCACCCCCGAATTCCGGAGGCAGGACCTCCTCATGGCCATTGATCGCGCGACGAATGATCTGTGCATCTCTCGTCCGAAAGAAAGGCTGGCATGGGGCATTCCCCTGCCCTTTGATCCGGATTTCGTGACCTACGTGTGGTTCGATGCGCTCATCAACTACATCTCCTTCGCCGGATACCTGGCGGAAGAGGACAACACACTGCCGAACTTCTCGAAGCTCTGGCCGGCAGCGTGTGAGGTCATCGGCAAGGATATCCTCATTCCTGCGCACGGCATCTACTGGCTCTGCATGCTGCACGCCATGGGCTTCCCGGATGACCAGATGCCGCGCTTGCTGGTGCATGGCTGGCTGAACATCAAGGGCGAGAAGATGAGCAAGTCTCTCGGCAACATTGTGGATCCCAACGACCTGTGCGACCACTTCGGCGCGGAGGCTCTGCGCTACTACATTGTGCGCGACACGAAGACCGGTTACGACAGCGATTATGATGTAGAACGCCTGCGCATGCTCTACAACACAGAGCTTGCCAACGACCTCGGCAACCTTGCGAATCGCTCGCTCAATATGTGTGCGCGCTACTGTGCCGCAGTGGTTCATACTCCCAACGGAGATGATGAACTCTCCGCTGACCTGCGTAAGAGTCTTGCCACGGCAGAAAAAACTTTCGCCGAACAGATGGATGCCTACAACACCGCCGACGCCCTCGGCGCTCTGAATGCCCACGTGGGGTTGTGCAACGCATACATCGAGCAAAAGCAGCCGTGGGCTCTTGCGAAAGCGCCGGAGAAAGTAGATGAGCTGCAGCGTGTGCTCTATCACCTGCTGGAAAGCGTAACGCACGTGAGTTACCTTCTCGGCTGTGTGCTCCCGGATGCCTCGGCGCGCTTGCTGGCGCAGCTGCAAGTAGATGCTACCGTCCTCACCCCGCAAACGCTGGCGTGGGGGGTGCTGAAAGAGGGACATGAAGTACAGGCGCCGAGCCCGGTGTTCCCTCGCATACTCACTGAAGAAGAGAAAGCAAAGATGGCAGCCAGGGCCGCTGCAAAGGCCGCAAAAAAAAAGGAATCGTAAAACCTTTCACCCATTCAACTCACCACACATACTATGAAAATACTCATCACCGGCGGCGCCGGATTCATCGGTTCTCACATTGCGGAGCACTACCAGGACACGGCGGAAGAAATTCGCGTACTCGACAACCTGCGCACAGGTTACAAAAAGAACCTCGATGGTCTGCGCGTGACCTTCATGGAAGGCAGCATCACCGACCGCGACCTCGTGCGCCAAGCCGTGCAAGGGGTGGACTACATCTTCCACATGGCCGCGCTCGTGTCAGTGCCGGAAAGCATGAGCAAGATTCGCGAAACAATCGATCTGAATGTGAATGGTTTGCTCACGGTGTTGGAGGAAGCTTCCGCCGCGGGAGTGAAAAAGGTAGTTTTGGCGTCCTCTGCTGCCATTTACGGGGACAACCCAATCGTGCCGAAGGTGGAGACCATGTATCCGGAACCGAAGAGTCCGTACGGCATCACGAAACTGGACGGCGAATACTACATGGAAATGTTCCGCACCACCGGCAAAATCAACACGGGCTGCTGCCGCTTCTTCAACGTTTTCGGGCCTCGCCAGGATCCGAAAGGTGCCTACGCCGCCGCCGTCCCCATTTTCATGGAGAGAGCCCTCAAGGGCGAAGATATTACCGTCTACGGTGACGGAGAACAGACGCGCGATTTCATTTACGTGAAGGACATCGTGGGAGCGCTCACCTACGTGGCCGAGCATCCGGAGGTCACAGGCGTGAACAACGTGGGCTACGGCGGTCAGATCACGATCAACAGGCTCGCAGAAATCATCGTGGCGGCCGCCGGCTCAAAGAGCAAAATTGTGCATCTTCCTGAGCGTCCCGGAGATGTAAAGCACTCCCGCGCGTGCGCCGATAAACTGCTCGCTGCCGGCTGGAAACCGCAGCACTCCCTGGAGGAAGGGCTCAAGACCACGCTGGAGTACTTCCGCAGCGTCACCAAATAATTCCCCTGCTATGTGCAGTTACGCGGGCGAGGATTCAAAACCCCTTCGGGCGGCGGATCTCGCCCGTCTCGCTTCTGAACGCGCTGCTCAGCTTCGCGCTGAGGGAGGAGAAATATCTCCTGTTGTCTGTTCCACCCGCAAGCTTGCGGAAAACTTCTGGGGCAGCGCATGGATGCGGCATCTTGCGCTCTGCGAAGAGGGTGGACTCACTCTCGCACCAGGCCGCGCTCTTCTACGTCACAGCTGCGTGCTGGATCTGCACATAGCTCCCGGCTCTATCCGCGCCCTCATCTCAGCTCAGGATCTTTACGAAGTACAGCTTTCTCTTTCCCCTCTCTCCGAAGAGCAGGCAGAGGCGCTCCGCGCCGCCTGCGCGGGCAACGTTGGTTCGCTCGTTGCCTTACTGGAGGGAAAGGCGAATACCGATCTTCTGCACACTCTTTGTGATCCGGAAACCGGTCTTCTTCCCGATCCTCTGGATTGGAAAATGAGCTGCTCCTGCCCGGATTGGTCCACCCCCTGCCCTCACGCCGCCGCGGCCATCTACGCCGCCGGTGTCCTCATCGATCGCGATCCCTCCCTCCTTTTCACGCTGCGCTCACTGGATCCCTCCCTCCTCATCGCACCGCCCACAACTTCCGCCGCCGATCTCTCTCCCCTCGATCCCGCATCTCTCGAAAAAACTTTCGGCATCGATATTGAGCTCTGAAATGAGTAGGAGCGCCGATAATCTCCACCAACTCGTCCATCCCGACAAGTACCGGAGAAAGAATGATTAGGGGAGACCCGCTCAGAGTTGTGCAGTGAGTTTGAAATGAAGTTTTGCGACGTCGCGAAGTCGATCACGACCGTGCTTTTGCACAAATACACGTGCGGCAGAAAGCACATGCGGAGCACAGCCGAGAGGAAACTCGCACTGCGCGGCACGAGCTGCTCGTCTCATCCACCCCACAAAGTGCGAGCGAGCGATGATAGAAGCGGCGGCAACGACGATATCTTCCTCTGCTCGAGGCCGCTGGTGCAAATGGATGCTCACCCCCGTAGCAGCCAATGCGCGACTCAGCACCATCTCATTGGATGCGAATTGATCGCTCAGGGCCTGGGAGCAGGAAGGCACGCGCGCATGCAGAGCGGATATGACTCGGGCGTGCCCCCACGCCAGCAAACGGTTCAAGTTTCCTATTCGTTCGTAAAGATCATTATAACGCTGAGGTCCGATGCAAAGAAGCTCTATCTCTATTCCAGAGACGCCCTCCACAGCAGCAGCAATACGCGCTACTTGCTCATCACTGTGGATCTGTTTGCTGTCCCGACACCCCAACTCAGCGAGTTTTTTCATACCAGACTCATCCGCATATACTCCCGCCACGACGAGCGGACCAAAATAATCTCCCTTTCCGCTTTCATCCACCCCGATATGGGGAAGACTCTCCTCCGGGTACGCATGCGGCGACGTTTTCTTCTGTGGTTTCGTCTGCTCTTGTTCCGACAGACCGAGCACGTTTATCAGATCCTCTGCACCGCGTCCTTGAAGCACCAAACGCCCTCTCTTTTCATAATAAGTGACCGATGCTTCCATTCCCTCATAGCAAAAAAGCGCGTAAGGACGGGACATCTCGCGGAACGCCGGCTCCCCGGCAAGGCGACGCTGCAAAGCGCGAGCAGTCTCGCTCGTCATCAACAAGCTGTAGGAACCGGCCATCCTCTCGCTATTCTCCCGGTTACGGTGCACCTGTCAACTCCAAATTCTCCATCTTCCTTAAAAAAAACAGCTTGTTGACAAAAAAAATTCTCGCAAATGCATTTTTTGGTGTGACAAACTCGTTTCTTTAGTGTATCTTACGCACAGCTTCACTCATTAAAAGCAACACCATTATGGCTAACACGATCACCAAACGAGAACTGGTCAACAAGATCTGCGTCGAACTCGATAGCAATCTTACTCAGAGCGATGTCCTAGAGGTTATCCAAAAGGCTGTCGATGTTATCACTGCTTCGCTGGGCGAGGGTAACCGCGTCGTGCTGCGCAACTTTGGAACCTTTGCAGTCAAGGAAGTAAAGGCTAAAGTGGGTCGCAACCCGAAGGATCCCGCCAAGGATGTACCCATTCCTGCCCGCAAGGTAGTGAAGTTCAAGGTCGGTAAGACCCTCAAGGAGGCTGCTGCCAAGAGCAAGGGTTGATCTTACCTATTCTCCCCTTTTATGGAGGGCGCACCGACTCTGAGTCGATGCGCCCTTTTTCTCCCTTTTTGACCATAGTATTTTTGGCAAATTGGGCTTGATTTTTCTATCAGGCGGCGTATGATGCCGCTCATGAAAGCGCTCGTCAAGACAAAAGCCGATTGCGGACTTGAGCTCGTGGATGTTCCCATGCCTGAGGTGGGACCGAATGATGTGCTCATCAAAATCTATAAAACAGCCATATGCGGCACAGATCTCCACATCTGGAACTGGGATGCCTGGGCTCAGCAAACTATTCCGGTCGGCATGCATGTGGGGCATGAATTTTGCGGCATCATCGAAAAAGTTGGCCCCGCCGTCACGGAATTCAAACCGGGTGAAGTGGTCTCCGGCGAGGGACACATCGTCTGCGGGCATTGCCACAATTGCCGCAAAGGCAACTTCCACCTCTGCCCGAACACAAAGGGGGTTGGTGTTAATCGTCCCGGCTGCTTCGCAGAATACCTTTCCATCCCCCAGAGCAACGTCATCCGCATCAAAGACTTGCCCATGGAGATTGCTTCCATTCTCGACCCTCTTGGCAATGCGACGCACACCGCCCTTTCATGGGATCTCGTAGGAGAAGATGTACTCATTACAGGAGCGGGTCTCATCGGCTCTATGGCCGCCGCTGTCTGCAAAAAAGCCGGAGCAAAGAGCGTTACCATCACTGATCTGAGTGACTATCGTCTCAGCCTCGCCAAAATCATGGGCGCAGACCGCACGGTGAACGTAGCCCAGGGCGATAGTCTGGATGCCGCACGGCATGATCTCAATATCTCTGAAGGGTACGGCGTATGTCTCGAGATGAGCGGAGCTCCCTCCTGTCTGAAGGACATTGTCAAGCATTCTGCCTATGGTGCAAACATCTCCTTGCTCGGCATCCAGCCCGGCGGCTCCGGTATTGATTGGAACACTTTTGTCTGGAAGGGACTCAAGATGAAGGGCATCTATGGGCGTGAAATGTTCGGCACGTGGCAGAAAATGGACGCCATGCTGCACTCCGGTCTCGATGTCTCCCCTATCATCACACACCGCCTCCCCTATACCAGCTTCCGTGAGGGTTTTGAGGCCATGCGCTCCGGTAACTCCGGCAAGGTGGTACTTACTTGGGTTGAGTAAATTCGCTCCTCCGCTTCCACTCCGGTATCAGAGCTTTGCTTCTACTCCGTTTCTGAAACATACCGAGTGTGTCCTCACTTGTTTTTAATTTATAATGTATTTATTATCAGCGGAGACGTGATTCGCGCATTATTCACGGAAAGTGTGTCTTTCTCTCGGTTTTGTGTGTATCGACAATTCACCGCATCGTGTCGTATCCAACCAGCTCGGACGCGCAGCGGAGAACAGGGAAAAGAATATAGGTAAATCTCACATTGTAAATGATTCTGCTTGACCTTTCGGGAGAAAAGTAGTTTGATATGAACCCGACATCGACGAACCATGCTCGTATCGCAGCTCAAATCTAAAATACACCGCGCGAAAGTGACCCGCGGGGACGTTGCCTACGAGGGCAGTATTGAGATACCGCAGGATCTCGTGGAAGCAGCGGGATTGTGGCCCGGAGAGAAAGTGCTGGTAGCCTCCATCACAACGGGAAATCGATTTGAAACCTATGTTCTTGTCGGTCCACCGAAAACGGGACAAATTGTCGTGAACGGCGGAGCGGCGCATTTGATCAAAGCAGGCGAACGCGTGGTCATCATGAGCTTTGCGCTGGATGATAAGCCGATTACTCCGTGCCGTATCGTATGCAACGAGCGCAATGAAATCATCGCGTGATGATCAGCAAGCATCCTTCTCTTTACAAAACTCGAACAATAAGCTACAATTCCCCGCGACATGATACTGCAAGCCTCTATCTACATCGTATTTGCCTCTCTACTCATCGTGAGCGCCCTGCTGTTGCTGGTGGTGCTTATGCAGCGTCCGAAACAGGAAGGACTCGGTGCTGCTTTCGGTGCGCAGATGACTGACCAGGCTTTTGGTGCACAAACCACCGATGTGCTCAAGAAAGGGACTGTATTTTTTGGAACGCTTTTCATGCTTCTTTCCTTCGTGCTGGCCGTGCTTATGAATGCGCAGTACAAACAGAGTCGCACAAACATCTCTCAGGACGCTGCCGCTGTCGAAACTAAGGCGCCACAGCCGACTGAGGCTCCCGTGCCATCGGAAGCGCCCGCGCCGGCAGAAGCTCCCGCTGAGGCTCCAGCGCCCGCGTCAACGGAGACACCCGCTCCCGCACCGGCGGAGGGGGGCTGAGGGAACCAGACAAAGGAAGGAGAAATCCACGAAGGACGCGGAACACCCACGCCATGGATGAACAAACGGGTCAACTCCTCCTGAAGGTGCATCCCGCCGAGCTTGAGCCCATGGGACTTGAGCAGACCTTGCGCTATCTGGCAGAGCAGGCTGCCGAGCAGATGCCGGATTGTGGAACGGCTCAGGAAATCTTTGAAGACGCATGGAAACGCGAGCAGCAGGAATCCACCTGCCTCGGCATGGATCTTGCCGTACCTCATGCGCGCGTGCAGGGTCTCAACCGCGCAGGACTCTACATCGCTTACAGCCGCAACGGACTAGCGTGGTCAGGCGAAGAAGTTCACGTCATCATCTTGCTCATCGTACCGTGGGAGAACCCGGAGATGCACTTGCTCCTGCTCTCGCGGCTGGCCCGCTGGAGAAAAAGTCTGACAGAGGCCGAACTGATAGCCCTGTGCGAGTCAGCTGACAGGTTGTCGGATTCCTTGCAGCTTGCCGTTGCTGGAAACTGATTCCGTGATATACACCAAGAGCTACAGGCAGCTCATTTCACATTTCCTCTGAGCACACATCCTCAATCAATCTGCGCTGTGTCTCAATCAGTTCACGGATACCGGCAGAGGCGAAACCGAGCATCTCATTCATCTCTGCCGCGGTAAACACTGCCTCCTCCCCACTTCCCTGCACCTCCACGTATTCCCCCTGCTCCGTCATAACGACGTTCATGTCCACTTCTGCGTCACGATCTTCTACATAACACAGATCCAACAAAGCCTCACCCCCCAGCTTTCCCACGGAAACGGCAGCAACGAGCTGGCGCATAGGATTGGTTTCCAGCACACCCTGCCGTATGAGACGACGCATGGCGATCGCAAGAGCGACAGCCGACCCGGTGATGCTAGCCGTACGGGTGCCACCATCGGCGCAAAGCACATCGCAATCTACCCAAAGCGTACGCTCACCAAGCGCATCCATGTCCACCACAGCTCGCAGCGAACGCCCTATGAGACGCTGAATCTCCACAGACCGTCCGTCCACCTTCCCCGCCACTCCTCTCTTCTTGCGTGGAGCGGTGCAATAGGGCAGCATGCTGTACTCTGCCGTCACCCAACCTCCGGGGATTCCCTGTACCTTTTTCCACTGCGGCTGAGAATCATCCAAACTCACCGCGCAAATCACCTGTGTGCGCCCGGATGAGACGAGAACGGAAGCCAGAGCATGCGGTGCGACATCTGGCACGAAATTATATGGACGCAGGGCATTCGCTGCGCGTTGACCTTCTCTTTGCATGCGGACAGTCTACCACACCGCGGTCATGCCTGACAAGTCTGTAAAGCTTTAAATCAGTCGAGCGCATATCGGACACTGCGGATGACACCCGCGAGCGGGACAACGCGTGCGTCCCCAAAGAATCATTTGCAGGTGAAGCTTTCCCCATGCCTTACGAGGGAAAAGCTTCTTGAGATCTCGCTCCACCTGCTGCACTGTGCTGCCAGCGCTCAATTTCCAACGGCGAGCGAGACGAAAGATATGCGTATCGACCGGGAAAGCTGGAAAACCGAATGCCTGATTCATCACCACGCTTGCAGTTTTGTGCCCTACTCCCGGAAGAGCCTCCAGCTCTTCGAAGGTGGAGGGAACACGCCCGCCATACTGCTCACAAAGGATGCGGGAAAGCTCCACGAGGTGCTCTGCCTTGGAATCCGCCAGCCCACAGGTTGCAATTAACTCTCTCACCTCATGGGGCTGCCTGGCAGCGAGCGCCTGCGGCGTGGGGGCGGCAGAAAAAAGCGCAGGAGTCACCAGATTCACACGTGCATCCGTGCAGCGCGCAGAAAGCACCACTGCCACCAGAAGAGTAAACGGGTCATGATGCCGCAGCGGCACCTCTGGATTCGGTATTTCACGCTCCAACTCTTCCGCCACAACTGCTGCTCGTTCCCTCTTTTGCATAAAGCAAAGAATGTTGATTAATAAATAGAATCAACAAACCTCCTGCCCGTCAGGGAAAGCAAATCGACTTATCGGCGCATCTCGCTGAGCGGACCAAGTACAGAGTCGCCCTCCAGCTTATTGAGGTGGTTCCACGGCTTAGTAACATCCGTGCTGCCCCTGGGAGGCACCACCTGGCGGTTGGATTGAGGGACGGGAGGAACGGAACGCTGACAACCGCTCAAGAACGATGCAGCCCCCCAAAAAAGCGCGCAAGGAAGTACACTTGCGAACAAACCCGACATGCACCTTTTCATCACGTTTGTGAAAATGATGTTTTCAACAAGCAAAACGACCGGAGAAACGATCAAGAGCCCTGCACGGCCTTGCGGAAGACACGGTCGCCCACCTCTGGCACCACACCACTCGGCAGCTTCTGCTCGTCATACTCCGCCACCACTTGACCATTGTTCACACTAACAACGCGCAGAGTGGTGATTGCCACCCCATTGCGCTGCACAATCAGAGTATTGGCGTCTCCGGGGAAAATGCCACTGTCCGCCGGTGCGCGAAACACGATGAAATGCCACTGAGGATCCACGGCGGAAATAGAAAAATCCTCGCCGTTGCGACGATACGTCTGCATGAACTCGTCATTGGCCTTCTTCTTACCGGCCAGCTCCGTCTCCTTGTCGGCAACTTCCTTCTTCAGTTCAGTCCGTCGGGCCTCAAACTTCTCCCGATCCTCCAGGAAGGAAGCGTACTCAGCGGAGTTCTTTTGGACCATCGATCGCAAATCATCCGCAGCCGATGAGAAATCTGAGTTCTCCAAACCGGGAACAGAATGCAACAGCTCCTCAAGCCGTGCGCGCTCCGAGGCGACAGAATCACATCCACTCTCTGCGTCCCGCACGTTCTCACGGAGCTTTTCTATTTCGGCTGCCTGCTCATCCGCTGCTTTCTTCACCCCCTCCATCTCCTCACGCGCATTCGTAAATTCGAGCGCCAAAGTCTCATTGCCTTTGAGAGCATTCGATCGATTCTTCGCGACAGCCGTCGCCTCCGTATTAAGGTCCTTGTTGGAGAGCTCCATGCCACCCGTCTCGGCATCCAGCCCGCTGCGGGCTCCCACCAACATCCTGAGCGTGGCAGACTGATCACGGGCAACGATGTATCCCACGATGGAGAGCGCCAGCACAAGCACGGGCAACAGGTACGATGTAACTTTCATGTCTGGTTAAAATAGTTGAAGAGTTATTGTTTATTCTCATTGCGAACAGATACGACCCTGTCTCCCACCTTCACACGTTCACCGGCTTTAAGCGTGCTGGCAACGACGTCACAGCTGGAACGCGACTGCTCAACGAGGGTGACAGTCAACTCGCAAACCTTTTCTCCACTGCGCATCACGGCCAGATGAGAACCGATGATAACGCCATCATTCAATCCTGCATCCACAATCACATAGTCCCAATTTGGATCCGACACAGCCACGCTGCAATTCAACTCCTTCGGGGATACACGAGCTTGCCGCTCTTTTGCCAGAGCATCAGCTGCTTCAATCTGCTCTGACACGTCCGTTTTCCTCTTTGATAGCAAATCGATCTCGCTTTCGGCACGCGTATTCTCCTCTGCCAGCTCCATCTTCTTTGCCTCCAGATTTCTCAGGTTCGCAGCCAAATTCTCCAGGAAACCCGGATCCTCAGGATCCATATCCAACACCTCAAGACCATCCTTTTCCCGTGCGGCATCCAGGGCATTGTTCAAGTCCTCGCTGGTAGCCAGGTCCTGCAGGGCTTGACGAAGCTTTTTCTTGCCGTCCTCGGATTCACCGCCGAGGCTGTGCAATTCATTGGTGAGGCGCTCAATTTCACTCTTACCATCAGTCAGCGCTTGCTCGTACTTCGCCTTTTCTGAAACAACCTCTGACTTACGTTCCTGCAACCACGCGCCGCGCAGCTTGGCATACGCCGCAATGGTTCGATCCATGTAAGCCTCTTTATTCTTGGCTGCAGCAGCGTCAACAAGCGCCTGAAGCGAAGCCACCTCACCTTGGGCGGCGGACATTCCCGTGTGCGTATTGCGGAACACAAAAGCTGCCGCTGCGACCAGTACGAGAGAAACGAGAGTAAGATATTTCCACATCGCGAGAGTAAATTGAAGCTGTACGGTACCTTTTTATACCAGATGCTGAAGCATTGCAACTAAAAAATGCCGCTTCATTCCATTTTTTCTCATATTCCTTCCCTTGAGATGAAAAAATCTTCCTGTCTCAGCTCTCATCTCCCGAAAATCGCCACTGAAAAACAACACGAATCCGGGCGCAATAAACATGCGAAATCTCTTGCTTCGTGCATCAAATCAGCGAAGCATGGTTCTTACAGCGCTCAATCTGCCTCCCGTAGCTGTAATTCAGGATGCTTTTCATAAGATCTCCATGGGAAATGCCGAGACGCTGCGCCCCCATGGCAAAGGGTCCGGATTTGCCGATATAACAGCAGATGTTCATCTCAATGAGCTTGCGAACACCGGCTACAGGATCAATACGGTAATCCAGGCGAAAGTAATCAATGGGACCAAACGCACGCCAAAGTGTGCTCACATCGTTCCGAATATCTGCCTGCACCGCCGGTGCGATCTCATCCTCTGCCCAGGCATAGCCCAAATGATCGTGCAGCTTAAGATCCCCGGTAATGATACCCTCCTTTCTGTCTGATCCCGGTCGTACGAAGCCAAGGAGAAGCGGCTCCAGCCCTCCCAGAACCGGCACGGTGTAATCAACTCCCGGGCAAAATTCCTCGACAAGCACATCGTGCCCAAGCGCCATAATCTCTCTGGCTCGAGAAGCAGCAGCCTCCCAATTTGAGGCGATATTCGCTTCAGTGATACAATCCGAAGCGGCTCCAAAACGCTTTTTCACGAAAAAGGTGGAAACACCAGCAAGCTCTTCCGGAGCCTGAGCAGGGAAACACGCATCCCTGCCCACCACGATCCCGCGCGCTGCAGGCAGTCCAAGCCCTCGAAAGCTCAGCTTCAGCAGCCATTTATCCTCGGCCACAGCGCGAATATTCGGCGAAGCTCCCAAGTATGGTACGCCAGCAAACTCGCAGTACGAAGAGATGAAAATCTCCGGATTTTCAATGGGAAAACGGTTGAGCAACGAAAAAACATAATCCACATTTCCTCGCGCGTGCAAAATCGCATACGGTTTGGAGCTGGATTCGACCTGACACCCGATCTCTTTCAACAATCGAAAGATGCTGTGATGGTACTGCGGATACCCGCCGTTACCTTTGTACGGCTTCGTGGTGTAGTCCGGCGCATCCGGAGCGTACGGCGCCAGAAACAGCACGCGCAACGGCCCCCCGACGGTATTTTTGAGCTCCCGTGGTACTTCAATCATATCTGTTCTTCGATTGTACACCAAGCCGCATCGCCGGGCAAGAAAATGTACTTTGTACGACGCAGTAACAGCATTTCTAAAATGGGGATATCAGATATCCCAGGCGTCTAGCCAGCGGAAGGAAACAATGCGCATCTTACGACCCATGACTCGGTTGACGTCATTGAGTCTGTTCGCCGCATCAGCGGCAGCGCTGCCTGCCCCGGGGGAGTAGCTGCCTTTGTCCGGTGTATCGGTGGGATCCACATAATCAATCGTACGCTGTACAGTGGCCTCACACCAGGCCTGAGAAAGGATGGCCTTGGCCTTGCTGCGCACACAACCGTATGCACGTACGGTGAAGGTATCATCGCGCACGGTGAGAATATTGCCGAGAACTGTCAGCACGTCGCTTTGGATGAGGTAGCCGGGAGCGGCGGTAAACATGGAACCTTCTTCTGCTTTAGGGTACTTGTAGAGCGAACCACCACTCTGGGGAGTCACATTGAACTCCGGATCGGTAAAAATGCGGTTGATATCCGTAGCGTCTATGGCCGCCTGCAAAGCGCCCGTGAGAGCGGCGTCCGACCCACCGTCCAAGCGACGGTTGATAAAGTCCGCCATATTCAGGAAAGGTCCGCGCTCACGCACCTTTTCCACAATGCGCCTGGCCAGTTCACGAATGGTGCCGGAATCCAGCTCGCGTACATCGCCCCAGGCTGTTGCCATGCGCATACTGGGTCGCAGGAAAGCAGCTCCCAAAAGGGGACTGTATCCCCCGCCATTGTCCACCGTTCGATCTCCGGAGGCCACCATGAAACGTGAAAATAGCACGCTGGAAGTATCCCCGCGGTTCACAGCATGCAGGCGCCCCATGGTGTTACTCACAACATCTCTGCGAGCCAGCCCCAGCAGGGTTGCAGTCCACGCCTCCTCTGAAACGGAGTTCACATTAAAACCACCCTCAATCATGAGGTAGCGAGCAATCTGCTTCCATCCATCATCCTTCATGATACGATTGATGATTTCACTCTTGCTCGCAGCGCTGTGCGCAAGCTTGTAGCGCGAGACAGGGAGAGGCTGTTCTCCCTCCACAAACTCTTGCAGCGTGTTCTGCGCTTTACGGGACCCTCCATTATTTTCCGGCATATCGGAGACGGAGGAGCAGAACCAGCGATCCCACAAGGCGTCATTGATGATGAAGCCGTGATCATAAAAGTCCGAGAAGAGCTGGCCGTTCGTGGAAAGATCCGTATTGATATTTGTCTCGTGGTAGGTATACACATCATCCGGCGGCAGGCAGGGATCTGCAAAAGAATTACCGATACCCACGCCGGGTACACCAGCCTGATACTGCATGCGCCTCATACGGGCGATGGATGCTTCCTTACCGCTGTCGCGCTCCCGATACCAACCGGGCTTGAGGCGCATACCCGAAAAACCGGCAATAGAAAACGGAGGATGCACCGGCAGCTCCAGCGCGGAGATAAATGACACCGTCTCTCCCCCTCCCAGCCCAAGACTGGTGATGCCGTACATACCGTTTTTGGCGTTCACGGTTTCCATGCCCACCCGGCTATCCAACGGATAAGCCGCAAGCTGGAAGGGATGGTACTGTCGCAGTTGATCATCCGGACGGTAGAGATGCCCACCTCCCATGGCAGGGTTGGAATGCATCCAGTTCCTCGTGCGATAATCCTTGCCTCGGAACATTGGAAGAGCCTGTTGCAAGCCGGGGTTAAAACTTTTCGGCGCAACACCCATCGCCGCGAAATACTGTGGCTCCTTCTCACCTTCAGTGTACATCTGGGAGTTGAAAATAGCTTCCTGATTGCCATTCCCTCCCATAAAGGTTACCTGATCAATCGGCGTTGTGCTGTAATCATACCATCCCAACGAGAAGTTATACGGTGAGATACCCTCTGCTCCGGGGTAAGCATCCAGCGTAGCAGTCGGACGTGCCTGGGGTAGCGTTGTACTTTGTTTCACGACGTACTCGTCACGAGAGGTATCAACACCATTAAACCCGTGAGGCACCACGAAGAGTTCGCGCTCGCTTGGTCCAAGGTCCTCCCCGACGGTATCATGCAGGTATTTCTTCCCGCTCAACGTACCGTAGTAAGCGTTGTAATCCTGATTGTTGCGCGTGACACTGTTGTAGCCGTCCTGTGTCTCCAAAGCAATTTCCATCATATACTTACCGCTGTATGTTTCGGGCTTGATATGCTGCCCAAGAGCGATGAAATAGTTGTGGAGGTAGCCAGCCTGGTCTCCCTGCACCATGGGAACATCCTGAGGCAGCGAGAAAGTCCACTTATTCTCCAACTTGCCCGTCATAACACCACTCTCGGTGTATCGCCTTTCGACGTTTAGATTGTCAAATCCGTTGCTCATGGAAAACATGAGAATCTCACCAGGCTCAAAGTATATGTCCGTACTCTGATCCTGCTCCGAGAAAACGCAATAGTTTCCCCAATCGTTGCCGAACGTGTTGCGTTGTCCCACAACCCCGATACCATCTATATATTTTTCAGTCTCGAAGGGTTGGAACATCATAGAACGCTGCCACTGGGTAGCAGCACTGTATCGGAACATGAGAGCTGTTGTTCTGTATGGCAAGCTGCAAAACCAGAGCTTCTTTGCCGATACCCGCATAGGTACGTTGTAAGGATTCCACCAGAGCGCCATCGGTGCGTAAGCAGCGCCGATGCTATGGTACCCCTGGTCCTTCCATTGGTCTTTTTTGTAATATTCCCAAACTCCCTGGTTGTATGGCGGTTCACTAACTACAATGCCATATTTAGCGATGAAGGAAAGGAGCACCGGAACACGCGCGTAGCCGGCAGAATCAGAATCCTCACGGGCGTGCTCATCATAATATGTGACAGCATAGTTTTTACCGGAAATTGTGCTCTTGCTATCGCTAACCATATCGCCATTCATGCGGGTAACGGCATTGTTGACATTTCCGGTGAGTCTTTTCCCTGAAAAGTCCTCCTCCTTTCCGGAGCCATCCGGCCAGGTATTGTAGTAGGCATGCAGAGTTTGCCATGAACCGATGGGGAAAATTTGCTCAGTGCCGACAGGTAAGTCCTCTCCTTCTGCCAGTGGACAATCCTGATCCGCACGCGCCTCCAATCCGGTGCCGGCGAGCTTTTCCTTGTTGAGCAGGAGATTCAGATCCAGCTTCAATCCTCCGTCACGCGCATTCGTGAGCAGCGAGTAAGAATAGGTTGTGACGTCAAAGAAGTACGGCTTCCCTACTTCCGTTGCTCCGCGCTCCGCCATGGGCAGCGTACCAAGGGTAAGCAGCTTCTCGGGATTTTCTATCTCATCGGGCAGGAAAGAAAGAACGTTGCTCTCCTTGAAGGAGGGAGGAGGAGTATCCCACGTACGACGTAAAATCTCACCGGGATCGCTGGTCTTCTCTCGGGGAGCAATGGCTATATTGGCTTTCTGATTCTCTCCTCCTACCCACCAGGCAAAACAAGTCTCATTGCGTCCAGAAGATGGGGTCGTCACCATATCCGCATACACGTACTGCTGCTTGTCGACACGGGGCCCCAACGTACCCTCCCCCACGAGGCAGATGCGGCTTCCCGGACGCCGGGAAGCAATATCCTTGACACCACTCATATCACGAAGACTATCCGGATTAGCGCTGGAAATAAGCCAGCGGCGAAACATACTCGCACGCCCCGTAGTGTAAGTACTCTGAATCTTCTTCCCCTCACTCGAGCCGTAGAGAGGAGCCTTCCAGCTGTCCCACACGCCGAGGATGTGTTGGGGCATGTCATTGCTGGCGCTAAGAATGCCGGAACTAGCGCTTACTCGCTGGTCCGGTCCCAATTCCATTTGCAGATCAGAAATCGCAGCGTGCAATCCCATGAGTGCTTGCTGCCGCGCTTCATCCTGCAAAATACTCTGGGCCGCTACGCGGTTCTGCGAGGATGCAACGGCCAGAATTCCTACAGCGATGAGTCCAAGCAACATCATCAAGGTAAGACTTGCCACCAACGCGAACCCACGCCTCGTGTGGACCTGCCTGCGCAAGCCTGCCTGTTTTTGGAAGGGTAAACGAAAAATCATAAACCAAAAAACTGGATCAGGTGCCTCTCACACCCATTTTCCTTATCCTACCATCCTACACCACGCTATGCAATCAAAAAATGCTGTATCAACCGCTCTGTGCCTTGCAAAATTAGGTGCGGCATAAGACGTGTCTCGAAAAGGGTTGTGATCCTCAAGATATGGACCAGGGCCACCCATGCCCACTCTCCGTATGTTATTTCAAGTGACAAGAGCGCTGCTTCCTGCGAACTCCTCCCATCTATCGCGCTCCCTGCCCATCAAAAGCAAGCCTGTCCCAATAAACCAGACCGCGCCCGACATACCCCCGCACGGGCTCGAACCGTGGACAAACTGATTAAGAGTCAGCTGCTCTACCAACTGAGCTACGGAGGCTTTT
>CANQGG010000035.1 GCA_947601655.1 uncultured Akkermansia sp. | reverse complement strand
TATCAAGACTTCAAAAAGTTGTCGACTGTCGATATAAGCAGCTTGAGGAATTAGATGAGCTCGTCAAATGCCGATTTATCGAGATGTTCGGAGAGCCGAGTAACAATCATAAACAACTTCCGATAAAACCACTTGGTGAACTTTGTACTGTTGGACGAGGCAGTTCCCCGCGACCTATTTCAAAATACATCACAGATTCTGAAGAGGGGATTAATTGGATAAAAATCGGTGACACCGACGGCACAAAATACATTAGTACTACTGCGGAAAAAATAATTCAAGAAGGAACCAGGAAATCTAGGATGGTATATGCTGGAGATTTACTCCTTTCAAATTCTATGAGTTTTGGACACCCGTATATACTTAAAATCAATGGTTGTATTCATGACGGTTGGCTCGTTCTGCACTTTGATCATGCGGTATTTAATGCATTATATTTGCAGGCATATTTAGAGCTTCCTGTCGTATACGCAATGTTTGAATCGATGGTTGCTGGTAGTGTGGTGAATAATCTTAACAGAGAAATTGTCAAGAAGCTACCAGTCATAATTTCACCTATTGAACGACAGGAGCACTTTGCTTCCTTTGTCCGTCGCGTCGACAAATTGCGCTTTGTGAGTGCCTTTCATCAGATAAACGCCCTTCTTGGCATGCAAAAAGTGTGAGTAATAACAGGGGTGTTGATATTTTTATACTATACATTTATTATAAGTATATTATATATAATTCTGTTGCTTCCAATTCACTCCTTCTCCTCCTCCGCCGCTGTCTTCTCCAGATCCGCCTCCATCTTCCTTGTCTCGTAGGTTTCGTCCCTCTTAATTAAAAAGTCTGCTGAAATGGGCGTGAGGGGATAGAATCACCTTGCCGGTTCGGGAGTTCGCCCCGGATGTCGGGCGAACTGCTAGCGTGGGGTGAGCTCGACATCCGTTCAGCGTCCATTATTGAGCACGTCGGTAAGTAAGAACCGTCCCTCACCCATTGAGCATATCAACAATCCTGATGAGTTCGCTCCAGTTGCCTCTCTTCGCTTCTCCTTCCGCTTGCTCGTTCAACAACTCCATCCTCCGCTCCCGTGTCATCACTGCCACAGAATCAGCCTGTGCCTGCAACTTTTTAATCAATTTGACAACGTTAGCATTTCTCGCAAGTCGACTCGCATTGGACCTTACCGCAGTCTCACTCTTTTCATTGCAATCAAAAGCTTTGCGGTAGGAAGCCGTCTGTCGTTCATTTGACACAATCAGTCGTGCAAACTCACGTTGTCTCTCAGTTAAATCTCCTTTTCTACCATATTTGTTGCTCTTTGTTACAAACAGAACACGGCCCATCTCCTCCCGTGTCAACTACATTCCTTTTACATTTTACCTGACGATTCGCTTTTCTCGCTTGAATCGTCATCGTTTTCCCGTTAGAATAAGGTTCTGGCAGGTTCCCGCTTGAGTACTTTCGTCCTTTCATGGTAAGAGCAAGGGGATATAGAGGAGCAGAGATTTAGAAAACATTACTTTAATCAAATGGAGAGAAATAAACTATTTAGAAAGCTTTCGCGAGTTTATCAACTGCTATTCATAGCATTTTTCTTCTCCTCGTTGTACATATGGGTTGATATCTGCCTGACAGCAAAACGGGTGTCACGTATGGAGAGTGAGGCAAGCTATGAAGTGGGACGGGCGGAGGAATATGCTCATACGGCGGAGACAAAAGCTGAAGAATCCAAACGGTACGCCTCCAAAGCTGAAGGGTATGCAGATGATGCCTCATCTTCCGCCAGTTCTGCTTCGTCATACGCATCAACGGCTGAAGAATACTCGAACAAAGCGGAAAGGTACGCTGACGATGCGGAAGAACACGCTGACGATGCTTCTTCCAGCGCGTCAAGTGCTGAGGAGTACGCAAGCAAGGCAGAGAGACATGCTGATGATGCGGAAGAAGCTGCACAAAAAGCGGAGGAATCATCGGAAGAATGTAGCGACAACTCGGATTACTACTAAATCTCTCCCTGCTCAACATTTTGTATTACTCCACCACGTAACACGTCTCTGCAGGTAGGGCAAGGAACGTAAAGGGCTCGTAATACCGCAACGGTCTATCGAGGGGAAATTGGCATTCTGGTTGAGAAAAATCTCTTGCCCCTGTAGTTAACGGGCACATATCGAGGATCCTCCACAGGAAGATGGGGGGATGTTTTTTCCTCAATGACACCAATTTTCATATTTCTCGTGATGTACAAGTTCAGGCGAGAAAAACCTTGGGCTAACTTGCCTTTCTTGGAGCGACATTTGTACTGGAAAATAATGGAAACAGTGTTTCCGTCTCTAGAAACCGAGATAATCTTATACTCTCGATCAGGCCAATTTCGGTTATAGATCAAGCTGTCTTTGACGTAGTCATACTTGGTCATCTGCTTGGATTCGGCGCCGTAGTATATAATATCTTCATACAAATCTTCAGAAATCGGATTGGAAGCCGATCCCCCTTTTATGTGTTCTTCAACAATATAGGAAATGATCTCATCTCCGTTCAATGTCGTTCTACTCAGATTCGTAGAGCTGGACTCTTCCCCAAGGGAGGGCTGAGGAGTAATGTATTTTTCTCCCGTTTCGCCGGTCAAAAAGGATTGGATTTTGTGTGCCGGAATGGCAAAGAAAAATGTAACAAGAGCTTGATCCGTTTTACCAGCGAAGTTCACGCCGATAATTTCTCCGGTTTCCGCATCAAGTAATGGACCGCCACTGCTGCCGGGACCTATCTTACAATCATGGACAATCATTTCACTTGTGATCTTACTGATGTTTCCCTGTGTCACATTGGGGATCAGGTTGTCTATACCGCCGGTGAGTCGGTTAACAAGGCTGCTGTTGGGAGCTGCTTTGTATATATCCACTCCGCCAGGAAAGCCGACAGCAATAACTTTTTGCAAGATTTGCGGCTCTTTTTTACTTATTTGAAATGGTTTCGGTAGATTATCTCCATCCACGTGCAAAAGTGCTAAATCGTTTTCTTTGTCAACTGCCACCGGAATAGCATCCAACATGGCTGCGCCAGTTCCAGATGAGTTGACAACAAAGATCGCAAAAGCGTCACCGCCCTCAATAACATGGTAGTTGGTTAGCAAAGCTCCTTTTTCCAAGATAAAAAAGCCACTGCCTTTTGCTACAGAATTTGTCTTGGAATTGATCGAGAAAACACGAAATACAGAGCGAGAAATACTCTGTAGCTCAGATGACGACGGTGTGCTGTCAAAGACACTATCAGCGTGTGCAAAGATCCCGGCAGCATAAAATGATAACGCTCCCAGCCACAGAACAAAGTTGGAGACGATACGACTCATAAGCCAATAGGTGAATTGTTAATGCAAAGGAAACAACCAAACTATCCCTTAGAGCGATGAGAGCGATTCGAGTTTATCAAAATCTAAGGAGATTCTTTCGCCGCGGAGAATAGGGCGCTCAGGATGTTCTGCACTTTTCAGTTTCACATATGCCACGTATTCCCCGTACGGTTCTTCCGAAGCTGGCAGTCTTGACCACAAGGTTTGCGGAGGTTGCCTATCTTTATCGCCTCTTGCAGCGTGCGATTGCTTTACCATCTGCCTCAATTCTTGCAGATCAATGTCTGGTTTGCTGCTTCTATCCGGAAGAACCGCGACCCAACTTGGCACGCCTTTTTCGTTACGGAACCATATATTGGGCATCATCCCCGGAATATCCTGAGCTGAAAGCATCTGCAGCCCCCGTTTTTCAATATGCTCAACCACATAATTTACCCTCATATTCTGCTGTTCCCACTCACTCATGAAAACCTCGCCGGGAATATCTTTCATTTCGGCAGGATTGAGCATTTTTTGAGACTGAGGATCGATGAGATTCCAGCCATTGTGTACCATTGGCATCATTGTGCCGACTTGACGATTTTGTTTGATGATCTCTTCAACATCCCATCCGACGTTCACTCGGGGCGTTGCAGAATTCACCCAAAGGGGAAAGAAAGCCGGTTCTAATCTGTAATGTTTGCATTCTTCTAGCAGGAGATTGAGTTCGTGTGGCATCACCTGAAAATTAACGGTAATGCCTTTCCCGTTCCGAGACGACGCATTCTCCAACTTGACAATGAGAACGGCATATATGCGATTACCTACTGAAAAGACGAGATCAGCAAAAGAAGGCATACTCGGACGAACCTTGACCCATCCGCACGGACGATTCTTTATTTCATCAAGCTTCTTTTGAAGATGCCTACCCGTTGTCCGATAGGCCTCCAAAAGCATACTTTCATCAATTGACATGCGTGCAGTGTAGCACCGCATGCCGCATGTGCGCAAGATTTTTCACTATTTGCTTGCACAAATTGATTAAGGCGAAAAAGGATGATGAAGAACGTGGTTGGAGCAAAAGGAGAATATGGCTTTGTTTGGGGAGGGGAGGTATTGGATATCGAGATTGCGGTGGAGGGGCAGGGGCGCCGGTGGACGCTTTGAAGACGCTGAGCTTCAGGAAGATTCAGTTATCCGAAATATTCGGATAACTGCCCCGGATGGGAAAAGTACAACGTGAATCACTACGGGTTGCACGCCGAGAGCGAGTTTGAGAAGTACCGGGTGATTCAGGATCGCGAGTACCTTTCGGACTACGACCGCTACCTGTTGGAACTGGAGGAACGCTGCAAGAAAAAGGAGCAACCTTGACGCCCCTCCGCAAAGAGAGAGCTCTGCGGCTGCGTGCAGCGATGTTGGAGCGTGTGCAGTGAGAAAGGGAATTTCTTATTTGATGTTCAGCGTCACGTATTTGCAATACGTATGTCAAGCCTAATTTTTAGCTAGTTGTTTTCGTGTTTTTCAACGGATACGAAGTGTGAAAATGTGTCCGTATATGAGGAAAATTATTGTATTGCGTGATTCGCAATATATTCATAATCTGTCTTTTGAAGGTGTTGCTCAGCGTATTGCAAATACGCTACACTTGCCTCGTCCAAGTGGACCACTATCCTATGAAAAAGACAGCTATGACATTATTGGCGTGTGCCGCGCTTGGCGTCGCATACGGACAGGACGAGCAGCAGAAGAGCGGGTTCGGTCTCGAGCTGAACGCTGCTTATAACTTCGCGTTGAAGGATATCGTGAAAGCCGAGGAAGGGGTACCGGCTTATTCAGTAGATACGTATGGGGTGGATTTGACCGCTGTGTACGCCTTCAACAAGCATCATGCCGTGAACATCCGCTTCGGCTATACAACGGGAGATGATGAGCATACTTTGTATGGTTATGACTACGACGACGAATTTGTCTCAGAGAGGATTAAGGTGGAATTGGAAAATATCTACATCATGCCTGGGTATCGTCTGACAACTTCTCTGAATGACTCCCTCAGTTTCTTCGGTGGTGTCAATGTGGGTCTTGCTCGGACAAAGGGCAAGATCGAGGATAATTACATGGGAGAAACTTACACCGAGAGCAAGAGCAAGTGGGGTTTCGCATGGAGCGCGGAAATCGGGTTGAGTCAGAAAGTGGCTAAGACCGGCTCCGTGACTCTCGCCCTCCAGTTGCAAGGGCTCTGCGGACGTCCGACGTATGAAGAGCTGTACGACGGAAAACCGGAGAATCAGCTCTACCTCGGCGTGCGTCTCGGCTACAGCTGCCAGTTCTGATGGTCTTTATATCATGATCAACAAGCAGGCGAGGCATAATATGCCTCGCCTTTTTTATCTCCGCTTGCCGAATCGATGGGCTTGACATGCGTATTCTGAGAGCTTTATACTCACCTTGTTCAAGTGGACAAGGATCCTATGAAAAAGACAGCTATGACATTATTGGCGTGTGCTGCGCTCGGCGTCGCATACGGACAGGAGGAGCAGCAAAAGAGAGGATTCGGTCTTGAGGTGAACGCCGCCTACAACTTCGCGCTGAGAGATCTTTCAGAAGGTAGTGAAGAGGTGCCTGCCTATTCGGTGGATACGTATGGGGTGGATTTGACCGCCTTTTACGCTTTCAACAAGCATCATACCGTGAACATCCGCTTCGGTTACACAACGGGCGATGATGCTAATACGGTGTATTATGACGGATATATGAACGGCGATTATTTTGTTGTCCCGGCTAATGTAAAAGCTGAGTTGGAAAATATCTACATCATGCCCGGGTATCGCCTGACGATGCCTCTGACCGATTCCCTGAATTTCTTCGGGGGCGCCAATGTCGGTGTTGCTCAGACGAAGGGTAAGCTGGAGGCAAGTGCTTATGGGAAGACATTGAGCGAGAGCAAGGACAAATGGGGATTCGCGTGGAACGCGGAAATTGGCGTGGCGCAGGAGATAACGAGCACCAGCTCCGTAACTCTCGCCCTCCAAATGCAGGGATTATACGGACGTCCGACGTTTAATCAGGTGCTTGCGGGAAGACCTAATTCTCAGCTCACCCTCGGCGTGCGGCTGGGTTACAGCTGCCAGTTCTGAGGAAGCAGTCAGCAAAAATCACAAAGCAGGCGGGGTTTCGCGAAGCCTCGCCTGCTTTCTTTCGGGATGCGATGATGATATGCTGTTTGAGGGAGGCATTAATCGTTCGCCGATAGGAGCGTTCGAGGAGCCCTTCTTTTTCCACGATTATTGGCTCTCCCTGAGGTAGGGAGCAGAGATTTTATAGACGGCAGGCAGGACGAGGAGGTTGAGGATAGTGGCGCTGATGAGGCCTCCGAGCTGAACAACGGCGAGGGGGGCGAGAAGTTCACCTCCGGGTTGGTTCCCTGCAAAGACGAGGGGGAGGAGACCGAGGATGGTGGTGAGGGACGTCATCATGATGGGCACCACCCGCTCAAGGGAGCCGATGCGGATAGCCGTCTCAGGGGCATTGCCCTCCCTTTCCAGCGAGCGGTAACGGTTCAGCAGGATAAGCCCGGAGCGGATGGCAAAGCCGATCACCGTCACAAAGCCGACGAGGGAGCTCACGGAGAGGATGGGTGGGATGTAGGCGGAGCCGTGCAGAAGCGAGGAAAGGGTATCCGGCGAGGCGAGAAACACCGCCGCAATGCCGCCCACGAGACAGAGCGGAATGTTGATGAGCGTAATGAGCGCGCGCCGCATGCCTCCCAATGAACCGGCCAGAAGCATCACGATGAGCACGCAGACGATGCCGCCGACGATGAGCAGCCGCATCTGGGCTTGCTCGCGGCTCTTGATGGTGCCGGAGTAATCCACACTACAGCCGAGTTCATGCATGGCGGGTTCAAGCTTCTCGCGGCAGGCGCGTGCCAGGTCGCCCGTGTTGGAGTTCGGGGCGGGGTTGCAGGAGATCATTGCCTTTCGCAGGGAATTATCGCGTAGAATGAGGTTGGTGACCTCCTCGCGGTACACCTGCGCAGCATCGCCGAGGCGAAGGGCACGTCCGCCGGGGGCGACGAGTTGAAGATTGCGGATGTCGTCCACACTGCGGCGTAAAGCGGGGTCAAGGCGCAGCACGACATTCCAGTGGTCGAGATTGCGGGTGATAGAGCCGACGACGAGCCCATTCAGCGCGGCAGAGACCTGCTGCGCGGCGTCGGCCATGGAGAGACCGTAGGCAGCAAGCGCCTCGCGGTTGTAATTGATACGGACGGAGTCCACGAGCACCTCGCGATTCGCGCGGGCATCCGCCACCTCCGGCATGGAAGAGAGAATCTGCGCGGCGCGTTCAGCCGCCTTGCGGATTTGTTCCAGCTCAGTGCCGTAGATATTGATGGCTATTTCGGAGTTCGAGCCCGAGAGAGCCGAGCTGATGCGGTGGGCGAGAGGAAAGCCAATCATGCCGCCGGCGCCCGGAATGCCGTGGATCACGCGGCGGATATCCCCTTGCAGCGTCTCCTGGTCGCGGGAGAGGTCCACGCGCACCAACAGCTCAGAGGCGCTTACAGGCTCGGCATGCTCATCATTCTCCGCGCGTCCCGTTCGCTGCGCCACGCTTTTGACACCGGGAATTTTCCCCAGCTCAACCATCACGCGGTCCGAGATTCGCTGCGTCTCCGCCAGCGAGGTACCCGGCACGGTATTCACAAAGACCGTGTAGCAGTCCTCATTGAAGGGGGGCAGGAAACTTGTGCCGAAGGTAGAGGCAAGCCAAAGGGCGGCAATGGTCAACAGCATGAGGCAACCGACGACGGTGCGGGGGAAGCGCAGGCAAAACTCCAGAACAGGCCGGTAGAGGCGCTTCATGAGCCGGACGGTTTGAGATTCCCCGCCTTTTTGTCGCGAGGGCTTAAACCAAAGCGTACAAAGAGCGGGAACAAGAGTGAGCGCCACCAGAAGGGAAACCGCCATCGCCAGCATATACGAAATGCCGAGGGGACGGTAGAACTGCCCCTCCAGCCCGCTCAGGAAGAGCAGGGGGGCAAAGACAAGCAGAATGATGACGGAGGAATAGGTGATGGAATTGATGATTTCCCCCTTGCTTTGCATCAGCACCTCAAAGCGCGATTTCTGCTGCTCGGGGGGCAGGGCGGCATTCGCATTCAGACTCCGCCACGCGATTTCCACGAAAATGATGGCGTTGTCAACCACATCGCCCACTGCCACGGCCAGACCGCCAAGCGTCATGATATTGACCGCCAGATCGAATGCGGGGAAGCACGCCATGCCGAGCAGCACGGACAGGGGCATGGTGAGCAGGGTGATGATGGCCGTGCGTAAGTTGAGCAGTGTAAGCAGAATAACCAGCATGACTACCCCGGCTGCAATGAGAAGCGTGCGCTTCCCGTTCTCCATGGAAAGCGTGATGAAATCCGCCTGCCGGTATGCATCCGCATGCAGTTGCATGTCCTTCGGCAGCTCACTCTTGCGAAATTGCTCCAGCGTTGCCTCCAATTCCTCGGTGAGTTTGAGCGTGTTGGCTCCCGGCGCCTTCTGGACGGAGAGGATGACGGCCTGCTGCCCATTGAAACCGGCGTTGCCGCGGCGCGGGGCTCCTTCGACCACAACCCTGGCCACATTCTCTACGCGCAATGTGCTGTCTGCGCGTCCCGGGATGGGAGTGCGCGCCAGGTGATCCGGCGTCATGGTTCGCGAGTCTTGCTGCACCGGGAGTTCCTGCCCTGAGACATCTTCCAGGTATCCTGCCGGGGCTGTGCTGCCGGCGGATTCCAGGGCATTGCGCAAATCATCGAGCATCGTGCCGGATTGGCGCATCCTCTCGGGGTCATAAAGAACCTGAAACTCCGGGAGGCGTCCGCCCAGCACCGTAACTTGCCCCACTCCCGGGATGGCGAGCAGTCGATTGCGCAGGCGGTACTCTGCAACGCGTCGCATCTCCAGTGCATCAGCATCCCCGGTGATGGCAATGAGCATAATTTCCCCGGTCACGGATACGATCGGAGCGATTTCTGTCTCTGCCTGGGGCGGAAGGGAGCTTCGCACCACGGCAAGCCGTTCAGAGACGATCTGCCGCGCGCGGTACACATCCGTGTTCCAGTCAAAGTCCACCCACACGAAAGAAAGCCCCGCACCGGAAGAAGAGCGCACCTCCTTCACACCCGTAGTGCCGCGCAGGGCAGATTCCAGCGGGATGGAAATGTACTGCTCCACTTCCTCCGCGCTCAAGCCTCCGGCCTCCGTTTGAATCGTGACGCGCGGAACCTTCAACTCCGGAAATACATCCACAGGAAGCCGCCATACAACCAGCGCGCTGCATACGACCAGGACGAGAGCCAGAAGAAGGACGGTCAATCTATTGCGCAGGCAGAAGGAGACGAGGAAATTCATGGCTCAATGCTCGTGTTCGTGGTCATGCTCATGTGCGTCCCCGGATTCGCCCTCTTCGTGTTCGTCGTGCTCATCCGTTTCGTGGAATTTGCCATCGGCGTGGAAGTGCCCCACCTTTTTGAGCCCCGTTGCCGAGGGGATGCTGTACTTGAGCTCATAGCCGCCCTTGACGACGATTTTCTGCCCCGGCTTCAGACCTGCGACGGAAACCATCCCGGCATGGCTCTCCCCGGCGTGCACCTTCACCATAGCGTATTTCCCTTCCTTCAACTCGATGAAAACGACATCATCCGTCCCCACGCGCACGAGGGCAGATTCCGGGATGCTCACCATGCCCGGCTCTGCAGGAGAGTTGTACAGATCGATGCGGCAGAGTTGCCCGGCGCGCGCTTCCTGCGGCAGGGCGGACGGGGTAAAGTAGAGGTTTCGCGTCTGGGTGTCGGCGTTCACCTGGTCGGAGAGTCGCCACGTGCCTGTAAGCTGGACATTCTCGCGCCCTACGGGCAGGAAGGCTCGTACATCCGCGATGCGCGGAGTGTCGGCTGCGTAGAGGGAGCCGACAATTTCCATGGCAGCGGGATCGCTCATGGTGATGACAGGCGCTCCCTGTTCTCCCCAGCTATTCTGGGTGGCGGCGATGTTGTTGACGATGCCGTCGGATTGCGCCCGGATGAGGAGGACGGGGAGACCGTTCTCCGTAGTTTGCCCGGCATCCGGCGCGAGAGAGCGAAGTCGCGTCTGAGCGATGGAAAGCTCCCGTTCAGCACGGGCTGTTTCTGCTAATTTGAAGGTGAGTTGCGCTTCCAATTCGCTGTTTTTTGCGCCGGCTTCAGAAAGTTTCAGGATACGTTCCCTCAGCGCGGAAAGTTCCGTTTTGCAGCGTTTCAGATCCGCCTCTGCCCCTTCTACTGCAGCCGCCTGGTCCGTATAGACCGGTGAAGTAAGTTTGTAGAGCACATCCCCCTTTTTCACGGCTTGCGCGCTCTTCACCATGAGGTGAATTCTGCCGCTGCACGGGAGGGAATACGTCTGCATGGCGTGTGCCGGCGCCGTGAGGTAGCCGTAGAGGGAGCGTGAGAGCGCCAGAGTGGTTGCGGGGATGGTCTCCACTTGCAGGTTCACAATGTAGCGGGAGTATGAATCCACCTCCACTATTTTTGCCTCGGCAGCGTGATTGTGCCCACTCGGCGCCGGTTCCGCAGTCTGCCCGGGGGAAGACGCGGCGAGGGAGAAAAAGGGAATCAGCAGGGAAAGGCAACTGTGCGCCGGTTTCATTGAGAAAAAGGTGAATATGCGGTTACTCATTTTTTGCGTCATTTTGCCGGATTTCCACGCGGCGAATCTTGCCGCTGATGGTTTTGGGAAGCTCATCGACAAACTCCACGATGCGGGGGTACTTGTACGGAGCCGTTTCGCGTTTGACGTGCTGCTGGAGTTCCTTGACGAGAGCCTCGCCCGCCTTGTCCTTCCATTCTTTGCCGAGAACCACGGTGGCTTTCACCACCATGCCGCGTATGTCGTCCGGGACCCCCGTGATGGCGCACTCGACCACGGCAGGATGGGTCATCAGAGCGCTCTCCACCTCGAAAGGACCGATGCGGTAGCCACTGGATTTGATGATGTCGTCCATGCGCCCCACGAACCAGTAGTAGCCGTCCTCGTCGCGCCATGCCATGTCGCCCGTGTGGTAGATCCCGTCATGCCAGGCCCGGTGGGTCAGGTCGGGGTCACGGTAGTATTCCTTGAACAGGCCGATCGGCTTCCCTGCGCCCACGCGAACGACAATCTCCCCCCTTTCTCCGTCCTCGCAGGGGGTGCCGTCCGGGCGCAGCAGGTCGATGTCGTATTGAGCGTTGGGGATGCCCATGGAGCCGGGTTTGGGCTGCATCCAGGGGAAGGTTCCCAGCGTCATGGTGGTTTCCGTTTGCCCGAACCCCTCCATCATGCTGATGCCCGTCTTTTCTTTGAATTTTTCGAAGACGGCGGGATTGAGAGCTTCGCCGGCGGTCGTGCAGTATTCGAGGCTTGAGAGGTCGTATTTCGACAAATCCTCGCGAATCATGAAGCGATAGATGGTCGGTGGTGCGCAGAAACTCGTCACCTTGTACCTCTCAATCTGCCGCAGCAGGGTGTCGGCGTTAAATTTTTCGTGGTCGAACACAAACACGGTTGCCCCGGCGAACCATTGCCCGTAGAATTTGCCCCAGACGGCTTTGCCCCAGCCGGTATCCGCCACAGTGAGGTGCAGGGATCCCTCGTGCAAATTGTGCCAGAAGACGCCCGTGGTCAGGTGCCCGAGGGCGTAGAGGTAGTCATGGGCTACCATGTTCGGCTCGCCGCTCGTTCCGCTGGTGAAATACATCAGCATGGTGTCGTCGTTGCTGTTCACAAAATCCGGCTTCACGAACCTGGGGGCCTTGCGCCATTCTGATTGCCAGTCGCGGAATCCGGGAGGGATGGGTTTGCCGTGGTCAGTGATGGTGATGTAGTGCTCCACCGTCGGGCTTTCAGCTCGCGCTTCCTGAATCTGTTCCACCACGTAGGGATCATCCACACAGATGATGGCCTTCACCGAGGCCCGCGTGTTGCGGTACACGATATCGTGTTTGGTGAGCATATGGGTAGCGGGGATTACGACAGCGCCGATCTTATGCAGCGCCAGCATCACCACCCACCATTCGTAGCGGCGCTTCAGAATGATCATCACGGGATCGCCCTTGCCGATGCCGAGCGACATCAGGTAACCGGCGGCCTGGTCGGTCTGTTCCTTCAATGCGCTGAACGTCGTGCGGATCTCTTCTCCATGGTCATTGGTCCAGAGGAGAGCAAGTTTCTTCGGGGCCTCTTCAGCCCATGCGTCCATGACGTCATAGGCAAAGTTGAAGTTTTCCGGGATGATGAACTCGAGATGCCGGTTGTAATCTTCCACAGACTCAAAGCTGGTCTGCCTTAAAAATCGTTCGATCATACCTTTGGTTCGGTGTTGGTTTCACGTTTACTCGACGGAGAAGGTGAGAATTTTCGCCGCCTTATCTCCGATGGCAAGCATGCCATGCGGCTTGGTTGCGTCGAAATAGATGCTGTCGCCCTCGTCCAGCTCAATTGTCTTATTGCCGATGTAAAAGTTCATTTTCCCCTCGAGGACGTAGTTGAACTCCTGCCCGGCGTGCGAGCTCTTGTAGATGATGCGTGCCGTCGGTTTTGGCTCCACAGTGACGAGGAAAACGTCCGCTTTGTGGTTCCTGAACCCGCTCACGAGGCTGCTATAGTTGTAGGCGTTCGGGCGTTTCACTGATACGCCCTGTCCCTTGCGCACGACAGAGTACGAGTTCATGTGCGGGGTCTCGGCGAACATCAGTTCTTCCGCAGACATACCGTACTTGTGGGCAATCTTCATCAGGTTGGAAATGGTGATGTCCAGCTCACCTTTTTCAATCTTTGCGTATTTTTCCACGTCGATGCCGATTATCTCAGCGATCTCGCTCATTGGGATGTCAAGTACATCGCGCAGGCCGCGCAGGCGTTCGCCCAGTTGTTTCAGTTCTTCGTCCATAATTTCAGGGGCTTTAGTGATTGAGAAGTGAGGATGGCTCTCCCCAAAGGGAACCGACGCGGAGGAAAAGCAGGGCGGTGCGTACTTCCAGAAGCTGAGCGAGACAATCCAGATAGGCGAGACGGCTCGTGTAAGTTTCGTGCCTCGTGGCGGCCAGAATAGTCAGGTCGACTTCCCCGAGTGAGTAGAGCTTTTCCTGGCTTTCTGCATTTTGTTGCAGGCTCATGAGTCGTTCGTGCACGGCGCGGCAATGCTCGGTGAGCAGCTTTTGACGCGCCGAGAGTGCATGCGCCTCCTGCAGCAGCTCTCGCCACTGTCGGATGGCGCTCATCCCGGCTAACTGGCGCCCGCCGGCCGCGCGTACGATTGCCTCGCGGTTCCGGTTCCAGAGGGGTAGGGTAAAACCGACTGAGAAGGTAAGCTTTTTGTCGCCGTCCTCTCGCGTGTATCCCGGGGAAAGCTCGAGATTGGGGTACTGCTTGCGGATTTCCATGCGCAGCTCTTCCTCACTCGCTTTGTGCGCCGCGAGAGCCGCGCAGATTCGCGGGTGCCGCAGCAGTTCATCTTCACTCGGCATCGGCACGGGGTCGGGAGGTGCGGCCGGCAGTTCCCCGCCGATTTCGATTTCGCCGACAGCCGGGTGCAGCCCCAGCATCGAGATGAGTTCCAGGTGCCGCTGTTGGTGATTCGTTTCCTCCTCCTGCCGTTCTTTGACGACGGAGATGGAGCGCTGCTCCGCTTCATAGAGATCGGCGGGGGTGATTTCGCCCATCCCCTGCAGGCGCCTGAGGCTTTCCAGCTCTGCCGTCGCCATTTTCTCCCTCTCCCTCATGATGGTCAGTTTGGCGTGTGAGGTGCGGATGAGATTTGCCAGGGTGTCAAGCCGCACGAGGTAATCCAGCTCCATGGCCCCGAGCTCCTGCAAATCTTTGATGCTGTACATCTCTGCCACCCTCTTGGCAAGCCGCGGCACGCCGGTCACCGGCAGGCTCAGCGTGGGTGCCACGGAGAAGTTGTACAGATGCTCGGTAATGTCCCTCTCGCCGCCCAGCTCAAGTCCCGGGTCTTCCCACAATCCCGCATAGCGCGCCGCTTTCCGCTTGTTGAGCCAGCCGAGCCTGGCTTCCGTCAGCTGCGGATTGAAAAGAAGCCCGATGAGCCGCATGCGTTGCTGGTCGAGCACGCATCCCCTCGGCAGCACCTCCTGCGAAATCACCAGCCACTGCGCCGTATCCCGCCTCAGGTCTATCGTCTGCGGTCGGTACGTCATACAGCTGCTGATCGCCAGGGCGGTCAGGAGAACGAAGACTCCCTTCTTCATGTTGCCTGCTTCCATGCGTACTCTCTCCCGGCTATCATACTCTTTATCACCACCGACTCAAGGTGAAAGTACGTTTTACCGTCCCTTTCTCCCGCCTCCCTTTCGCTCACAGGGCAATCTCGCAGCCCGGCTCCACGCGTCGGCACGCCTTCAGCACGCCTCTCATCACCGTCCGCGGATCCTCCCCCTCCTCAAACTCCACGAGCATTGTCTGCCGGATGAAGTTCACCCATGCTTTCCGCACTCCGCTCACTTTGTTGGCTGCTTGTTCCATTTTGTCTGCGCAATTTGCGCAGTCCACTTCGATCTCATATTGCTGTTTCATAGTTTAGTTTATAATTGAACAATAAAGCAAACGTAGATGTATAATAAAGCGGATTGATACGCTCGTCAAGAGAAATTTTTGAGAGGTAAGGGGAAAAGGGGAGGAAAAGGGCGTGACAAAAAGGGAAAATGTGATTAAATGTGGGGCGACATGTTTTATTCGAGCTACACGCTACAACCTGTGGGGGCGCTGAGTGCGCGCGCAGCGGCGCAGCCGCGGGAAGGTGTTTTGCTGAAGGGAGACAACGGCGGTTACGCCTGTTTGCAGGCGTGGCCGGAGCTTGGGGATTCTCCGTTGGAGTACGAGCTGGATGCCCTGAGGGATGGTACGCCGTTGCTGCTGGGGGAGCGCGCCCTGAAATGCATAGAGATTGACGGCGAGGCACGGGCGAAAGGCGTGTCTCTGTTTGCGGGGCTGAGTGTGCCGCGCAGCCATGCGACCCTTCCCGTGAGCGTGACTCCCTCGCAGGTGTACAACCTCCACCAGAAGGGCTTTCGTGTAGGCAAGATCAAGGTGATTCCCAAGCTTGCGAGCACGGTGGAGCGTCTCGTGAATCTTGCCGCCATGGTGCCGGAGTGGAAATGGCGTGTCGACTTTGATTGCACGCTTTCGCTGGAGGAAGCGCTGAAGTTCTGGGAGATGCTCCCGCAGGCGCTCAAGGATCGCATCGACTTCGTGGAGGATCCCTGCTATTACAACGTCGACGAGTGGCAGACCTTGCAGGATGTCGGCATGCCTCTGGGCTACGACACCCCGCTGCACAATGAGAAAATTATCCCGCAGCGCACCCGCAAGCCCATGATGCGTATCGTCAAACCCGCTCGTCACCACAGCACAGCCGGGCTCCCCGTCTTCACCAGCAATCTGGATCATCCACTCGGGCAGTGCTGGGCCGCTTACTGCGCCGCTCTCTTCTACACCGGCAAACCTGCCGACCAGGTTCCCCTCTGTGGCCTTGTCACCCAGCATGTGTACCGTCCCAACCCCTTCTCCGAAGCCATCGGATTGGATATCACCCCGGACTTCTGTGTCCCCGCAGGCACCGGTCTCGGCTTTGATGACCTCCTCTCCGTCCTCCCGTGGAAACGCTTGTGAGGTAAAAAACTTTCTGCTGAAAGACGAGAATGAGGGGGCAGGGCGAACGCATTAGGAAATGCGTTTGCCTAAGTGTACCATGTACCGATGGACCCTTTCATGTACCATGTAGCAGAGCGATGGCCACGGCTCCGCTTATCCACAAACCTTTCTAACCAGCAATGTAGATCGCAAAATTAAATGCAACAGGTCACCAGCACAGGGGAGAGGGACTAGTGAAGAGCGGAAGGGGGAGACGAGGTTCCATTCCGTCAGCAAGGCATTCCCCGTTGATGCGAGAGTCTTGGTAAAATGATCTACGAAACAGCAAACGGATACTCTAAGGAATTTGCTCTGTCTTTATCAGGGGCGCACGGGCACGGCAAAAATCACTCCAAATCCAGCAAAAACTTCGCGCAACAAAGCAATGAAGAACTGAAGGGACCTTTTTGAATCTTCTCGAACAGTCTTTCTGCTTCCCCTCGCACGCGACTGAGATCTTGTCCCTCTCTCCTTTGTTTCCTGAGCTCATTTATCTCCCCTTCGTACGTTCTCAGGTAATTGCGCCTTGTTTCCGACAATTTGCGATCATTTAAATTGAGAGCCTGAATTGTGTTATTGGCGCGCTGATTTCCTCCCACAGGTCTGGCGATGACCCGACTATTTTTCCCGCTCGATCGTTCCTCAAGGACGAAGGTGATAAGATTCCGAGGATCCTCCACTTCAGAATGGGGATCGATGAGTTTCTCGGACGAAATTTTTCCCTTTGCATCCTTGTACCGCCCGCAATGGTCATCACTCACGCATGATAAAACCATGTTGTTCCAATCCCACGTGCGCTGAGGGCATTTTGAACGCTGATAGAAATGATCGATGTGCCAGTGGGGTGCCTCGAGCTCACACTCGCAATAGCCGCAAAATCCGTCCTGCTCTTCAAGCTTCGCCTTGGAAAGAACTTCTCTCTGTCGGAGCCCTAAATCCCACTTTTTGCCTCCTTTTTCCGCTTTTTCTTTTCCTTCTTTCTCGCAATCATGCAAGATTTTTTGAGCCTCCGGAAAGTCAGTCGGTCTGAGCTTGATGTGTTTCATCGTTTGCTTTGCCTTCAAGCCTCTCTCTGAGTTTACGAGCCCGGCGGACACCTTCTTCGCGGAAGCGGAGCTCTTCGCACAACGGGGATCCTTGTCCGTACTGATCGACAACTACTTCGTAGGCCTTTTTGTAGTTCTGTCCGTCTATTTGTCCGGTCTGCAACTCCGCCAAGCAGTCTAAGTATGCCTTAAAACCCGGCGTTTCCCGATACAATTCCGGAGTATTCATCACTTCCGCCGCTATACTATCCGGATAATAGCCCATTGTCTCATCGTGGGGATGTTCTTCCCTGAGGACACCATTTTGATCGACGCGAAGAATGTAAATATGCTCTTTTTTGACGGAAGACAACACCTCCGCCGAGTGAGTCGTCACGATGAGTTGCACATTGGGGAATGTCCTGCGCAGATCCCCTACAACCCGATACTGCCACTTGGGATGCAGATGCACATCCACCTCGTCAATGAGGAGGATTCCACCCGCTTCCAGCGGATTTTCCATCGTAAAGCGATTGCAAAGAGCCAATCGACGCGCAAAATCGGCTACTAACGCTACTATCCCTCGATAGCCATCCGAAAACTGGTCAAACCTCATCTCCTTGACACTCCCATCCGGCATATGCTGATCCATCACAAAACGCTTCGGATTCATTTCAAAACGTGGATTAGTCAGCTTCAATTCCACGTTTTGGAACACTCGCTCCAAAGCTTCACGAACCGCCCCCAATTCCCGACTGAAGAACTTTCTATCCTTTCGTTGTTCTCGCAACTCATTCGCCTCCTCGGCATTAAACCAATCCAGGAAGCTGTCAAAATCCAAACTTGGCTGGAGTGCGTTCAGATAGGCAGAAAAAGGATCGGTGTAATTCCTTTTCCTGCGGCCAAATCTCTTTCGATCGTCCTGTTGAGCGCCTCTGTGCGGACCATAATACGCCAGAGCCGGTATGGACTTGCCCTCCTCGGCAAGGTGATTCATCTCTTCGGCCAGATCGCTTTCCGTACGGTTATGCTTAATACCAAATTGGTGGTGGACATTCAGCCTGTTGGGAGACTTCCCGGCGTACAAGGCGTAAGAGGAACCAGTCTTACTGTAGTTGCCGACTTCATCAAGGGGACTGATCTCCGCGAGGATAAAACTATCCCGCGCCGTCCTCTCTTGTACGCGTCCGTTTTTTATCTCCACGTATTTACGAGGGTTAAGAGATGAGTATGGGATCGCGCCTATGCGGGGCACGTAATCGCAGTAAGGGAAGATTCGCGAAACCAGGAGAGAGAGAGCATCCAGCAATGTAGTCTTTCCACTCCCGTTGTCGCCTACGAACACGCAAAGTTCGCGGTTCAGCTTCAAATCCACCTCCCCAAACATGCGAAAGTTCCTCAAATGCAGCGATGATATGAACATACAAGCAACTCTACGTTACTATCATCTCCCCTCCTCCTTGTCAAGCACCAATCCCCACGACAACCACATCTGCGGATCGCAGAACTAAGCGCAACAGGTCACCGGCGCAGAGAAGGGAGGGGCCGGCGCTCCAAACCCGCAGCTTGAGAGGTATGAGCCTCCCTTTCCGCTGAGGGACGGCTGCTGTTTGGACCTGAGGCTGACCGGTCGAAGTTGTTCCTGGCTCGATCAGCGACTTTCCAAGGTTCATTCAGCTCTCTTTGACGAGATACTTGCGTCCACTGCATTAATTAGCTCATGTACAAGAAGATACATCCCTGAGCCAATAATGTTCGGCTGCTCGCAAGTCGGGTAGGGAGAATTGCCTGCATGACGCATGGCAAATTCAATTGCCCTGTACGCGATTCTTGCAGATCGTTCTACATCTTTGCGCGTGTCGTAGCCCGGCAGGTATCTTGCCACGTAGAAGTCATCCAGCGCATTTCTTTCCGTTGGCGCTTCTTCAAAATGCCGGAGCAACCAGTATTCAAAACGCGGATTGCTAATTGCCACATGGTAGCAAGGCGAAGATTGCTCCCATAGCATGAGGGCTTGCATGTCATCTTCCGTGTGAGATTCGGGGTCATGATCCACCAAAATCCACACCTGGTCATTTTTTCGCAAATCCGTCGCGTTTTCATCCGCCGCTCGGATCAGCTCCCTGACCGAAGAATTGCGTGGTTTGATGGGAGAAATCTTTCAAGTTGTGCCATACTGCTTTTGCAGACAACGCAGCACCGCCTTAATGTACGAATACTCTGTCAAACTGCCCTCCGCCACAGTCGTGAAAATCGCGCGGTAGTGCCGTGCTCGGCGGGGTCTCTGCGGGATTTTCTTCATCAGTCAATGAAGTCTTGAAGATCCGGGACTCCTCCTAGTCGTCCCTGCAGGTAGCTCTTGCGCAGATCTTTATCCTTGCGCACCTCACTGTAGTCTGAGAAGGGAATAAGCTGTGAGACATTCTGTAGCGTTCTCTCGGCAACCCAAAATTCATCGCGGCGCAGTAGATTTTGATCCAACAGCATAGCATCATGCGTGGTGAAGATGAGCTGGCACGGCTGTCCCCGTCGAGCTTTTCTGAGGTACTGCTCAATAAGAAACCGCGTAAGATTCGGGTGCATGCTGCGGTCCAATTCGTCCATGACGTATACGCTCTCGGTTTCTTGTTTCTCCAGCAAGATGGGAAGCAAGTTCATGAGGCGCACAGTTCCGTCAGATTCAAGTTCAAGGGGAAAGGAGGGGACAGTATTTTTCCCCTCTGTATCAGCGTGCTGCGTCCCCCATTTGTAGGCTTTCACAACACCGGCTTCTTTGATGAGGTGGCAGTTGAACCCGGATGGAGGGATAAGTGCATCAAGCTTGGATAAACGAAACTTCTCAATTTCTTCCCGGGAGAGCCCCGTTTGCTCGAGCGGTACGGGGGTACGCACCAATTTTCGAATCCCTGTATCAGCGGCGCTGAGCGCTCGGGAATAAGCATCTTGATTATTGAGCAGATCAAGACCTATGAACTTGCGTTCAGCATCCGCAGGCGCAATTTTGAGAGTGTGTTTCAGCCAGTGAATGATGCGTGTGGTATAGGGTTTCAGACCGGGGATATCAAGGGTTTTGCAGGCGGTAAGGAGGAGGGCGTCCGCCGTCAGCGATTTTCCAAATTGCTGCGCAAAGGTGTATGCTCCTGCCTCGTCTTTTCTGTACAGAGTCTCATCCGTCACGAAAAATCCTTCCTCCGGTTTTCGGTCAAAGATGATGCGCGGTTCCCCATGCATACGCAGCTGTGTAAGCGTTTCTCGTTGCACTTTTTCATGCAGTAAAGAAATGTGATATTCCCACATTTCATCGCCCACAAGAATCGTCAGCGTAAAGCTTGTCGGGGTTTCATGGCATTTCGCGTCCAGCAAGAAGGGGAGAGAAGGAAATTTCCCTCCAAGAACTGTCTCCCTTACGGCAAGTAATGCCCGCACAAAGTTGGTCTTGCCCGAGGCATTGCCGCCATATATAGCGCTGAGAGGCAGAAGTTTCATGTGCTTGTTGGATGGCACGGGAATGAGCGATTCCTTGTCGGCCTGGATTTTCGATGCAATCATCGAAAATTCCGTTTTGTCGCGAAAGGAGTAGAAATTACTGAAGGCAAAATTGACAAGCATAACTTCTCTCGAAAGATAAATGGCACACCTTTTCTTGTCAAGAACAAAAGGAGATTTTTTCTCGTTTTGTTGTCATGTATAGGTTTTCATCTTGCTCACATCGTACCATGGACCCTTTCATGTACCATGTACCGATGTACCATGGACCATGTATGAAGTTAGCGCGCTTGCGCGCGAAGCTGCGAAGCTTTAGCTGAGGTGGTGGGTTCAACATGCGTGGTGATTAGTTAGAAAGGTTTGTGGATAAGCGGAGCCGTGGCCACCGCTCTGCTACATGGTCCATGGTACATCGGTACATGGTACATCTCAAATGCGTTTGCCCTGGTAACCCGTCATGCCCTCTTGACAAACGCACATTTTCATGTATATAATGCGTGCATCGCTGCGGACAGCTTGTTCCGGCGGGTGAGTGTCCCGCTTCCTTGGCGTGGCTCGGTGTCTCACAGATGCTGGGCGGGTCTCCAGTATCATTCGCTCCTAATCAAAAACAACTCCCATTAGTATGATGCATGTAGTCATGAACGTCGCCGAGCCAGTAGAAGCGTCCGCTCCGAATGGTGAGGAGGAGATCTTCCCCGATCCTTTGGTGTCCTCTGTTGAGCTTGTTTCTGACGTGGAGTCTATTATTGATCGGATCAGAAAAGGTGAGAGAACGCTTAAGTTTCGTCATAGAAATCCTTCTTTCCGTGAAAAAGTAATGCGATTAGTGGGACGCGGTTCCGTATTTCTTACGCAAGGGAGATTTGTAGATTTCAAGTATACAAAGTAACCCCTACTTTGAGAGAACGGGATGCCTACGCCAAAACAGATTGAGGAAATAGCTCGCATACAAAAGGCGTACGTAGAGAAGGTGGCTCCTCTGGTGGAGGATTTGGAGCATGTACAAGGTTATGATGTTAGTCCGCTGCACAATGAAGTGCGTGCCATAATGGGGCATTTATCCCGCTGTTATGAGGAGAAGCGTCGTAGTGTCTCAGAAGAGATCCGCAAGGCACTAGGACATCTTGATCGGTTGACTTTGGATACATACAAAGTCTACGCTCTGTATTTTACAGAGATAGAATCTGACTATGAAGAGACCTATAAATGGGTTGACTTGTCTATGATTGATAATCACGGCTTTTATGAAACGTATTCCAGGCTCAGCTGCCAGGGGAAGAAGTATCTGTTGGAAGCAAGGAAACAGGAGAGCATAAATAAGAAAGACTCACTATTGGCATACGAGAAGATGTATGCTTTTTATCACAAGATGATGGACTATTTGTCTCAACACGAGTCAGCCATGCGTAGCCAGAAGTTGAAATATATGGTAGGCAAATTTCTTGCTATATTGGGGATGTTTCTCTCAACTTCGTTGGCGGTATTACTCGGCGCCATAATCCTTTCATGTATCACCTGCAGGTAATATGCGTACGGATGAGGACATATATCGAATCTATCAAAAGGAGATAATCCCTTTGATGGCAGAGATGCATGCATATATTGAGAAGGATTATCGAGATCACAACAAAGATGTCGCAGACTTGTTTAATATTATTGCCGAAAATAACCCATCCAGTAGTCTGTCAGATAAAGATAGACAACAGGCCGTTTGGTTGATTACGAAAATCAAGATAGCAGCATATTTCCTCATAGTAAAAGAAATCAAGAGAAAACTAGATGACTTTGATAAGAGATGCGACCCGAGTAAACGCGTTATTGCAGGAGTTGAACGAAGATATAATCAACTTAAAAGTGAAATAAACGGCAATCTGAGAACAGTAAGGCAGAAATACGGGCGATATCCTAAAATATGTGAAGAATGTATGTTCTTATATGAACGTACATACAAAGCATGTATCGAAATATTCTCTCTAATGGTTGAAGTGATGACCATGGCATCATGGGTGTCTCCTTATTCTTCATTCGGGATTTTTAAAAAGCCATTATCTTGGCTTGCTTCCCTTTTTGTCTCCGTTCTTACCGGATATTTTTTGACTAAGTACCCACTTCCCTGCATAGAGCATATCAAGAATTGGCTGTGCCAAAATATATTTTGACACACGCCCCGCAGGCACCGGTCTCGGCTTTGATGACCTCCTCTCCGCCCTCCCGTGGAAACGCTTGTGAGGTAAAAAAAACTTCTGCTGAAAGACGAGAATGAGGGGGCAGCTCAAACGCATTAGGAAATGCGTTTGCCTATGTACCATGTACCGATGGACCATGTACCATGTAGGAAATTTGGCGAGCTTTGCTCGCGAAGTTGCGAAGCGAAAGCAAGCCGAATTTCTGAATCGATGCGCTTTTTGTGTCAGGAAAGGTTTTTGGATATGCTGAGCCGTCTCGCGGGCTTCACAATTCGAAAAACTGCTCGACGCGCACATTATCAATACATCGTACGATGTACCATGGACCATGTATGAAGTTAGCGCGCCTGCGCGCGAAGCTGCGATGGTGCTGGTACCTCCCGTAAAAACGGTTAAACTGTACTAAGTCAGCGCGCTAGCGCGCGAAGCTGCGAAGCTTTAGCTGAGGTGGTGGGTTAAACATAAGCGGTTGCTGATTAGAAAGGTTTGTGGATAAGCGAGGCCAGGGAAACGGCTTTGCTACATGGTACATGGTCCATCGGTACATGGTACATCTCAAATGCGTTTGCCCTGCCGTCGTTTATTTGAATCTTTACATAGGGGGCGAGATATGGTATTTCTTCGGGGAACTACGGCGGAATATGTCAGGGAATATCCTTATCATCAAACACGGCGCGCTCGGGGACGTCGTGCTTGCCATGGGGGCGATGCAGGAGATACGGCGTCGCAATCCCGGGGCGCGGATAACCTTGCTGACGATGGAAGCCTTTGTCTCATTTGTCCGCGGGGTCGGTGTGTTTGACGATTTCATCATCGACAATCGTCGCGCTTTCGTCAATCCCCGGGCGACGGGAGGGGTGATTTCCTCCATTCTGCGCGGTCGATACAGCGAAATATATGATCTGCAGCATTCGCAGCGGACGCGCGGCTATTTCCGCTTGTTGCGCTGGTGTTCCCCGGCAGGGGAGTGGCGGTGGTACGACAGCCTGACGGATCTCTGTCACGTGGTAAGAAAAAACTTCCGGCTTGGTCCGGGCAGTGACACGACTGAGCCGGGGGACGTTCCGAAAAACTTGACAGACCTCAGCGGGATGCACGGGGAGGGGAAGCATTTTGACATGCTGCCGCCGCGCTATGTGCTGCTGATTCCCGGCTGCTCCCCGAAAAACAGCTATAAGCGTTGGCCTGTCGAAAACTTTCGCGAGATCGTTCGCCGTCTCCATGAGCATGGAATCCCCGTCGTGCTCCTCGGCACCAGGGCGGAGGAGCAGGAGGCTCTGGCAATTTGCCGGGGATTCCCGACGGCGGTCAATATGATCGGTCTCACCTCGCTGGCGGATGTGCCCCAGGTGGCTCGCCGGGCCCTTGCCGTTTTCGGGAATGATACCGGTCCCTCGCACATGGCTTCCCTGGCGGGGGCTTACACCATCGCCGTGTACGATTGCCGCAATGCGTGCGGCGCCCTGCGCGGCCCGAACTCGGTGAACCTTATTTCCGAGGCCGGGGTGGAGTTGATTACGCCGAATCAGGTGTGGGAACACATGAGAAAAATTGTTGATAATCAGTAAAAACACTCATTTTGAATCTCATGAAGGGGAAAAGGTCAGTTGTTTTTGCGAGTGATGCCAGGGGCGTCCTTCCGTTGTCCGTGGCAGTGTGGTCTCTCCTTGAAAACTCCGCAGAGGGGGCTGCCTGGCAGATCAATGTGATCGGCGACGGAATTCCGGAAGAGGCCCGGGATTCCATCCGTCAGCTCGCTCAGCGGGCGGGGAAAAAATGCAGCCTGCGTTTCCTTGAACTCGGTGATGTGATCCCGGGTGATGTCAAGGTGACGGAACGCTTCCCCCGTTCCACGTGGACCCGCCTTTTCCTTGGTCGCATGCTGCCGGATGTGGATCGCGCGCTGTACGTGGATATCGATGTGATGTTCTGTGCAGACCCATCCGCCCTCTTTGAGATGGATATGAAGGGAGCCGTCGTGGCGGGTGTTCTGGAGGATGCTTCGCACCAGGGTTCTTTTTTCAACGAGCGTCTGGATATGCCCCTCTCGTGCCCGGGCTACATCAATGCCGGGGTGATGCTGATGGATCTTGCTCGTTTCCGCGAGGAAAATCTGGACGCCCTGTGCCTGAAGTTTTACGAAAGCCATCGCGAAGTCGCCTACGCGCTGGATCAGGATTCGATCAACGGCGCTCTCTTCGACAGGATTCTTCCCATCCATCCGCGTTGGAACTGGAGCGACGGCTTGACACGCCGTCTCGGTTTTGTGCGGAGCGATGAGAAAACGTGGAAAGGATACACCCTGGCGGACAGCGTGCAGGCGGCTCTTTATCCGGGAATCCTGCATTTCAAGGGGCAGCATAAACCGTGGTTCTACAACTATCGCTTCGAGGCAAAGCGCTACGAGGAATGCATGGCTCGCGCCGGCTTGCTCGGGAAGAACGGCTTGCCCGGGTTTACTTTCTCCAAGTGGCTGAAGAAGAAGACTCACTCCCTGCTGTACGCTCAGGCCCGTTGGCGCATACGTCGTCTGGCGGAGGAACTCGGCGTGCGTGACGCGTAGAAAGGCATGTAGATGTACCATGTACCAAGTCAACTATAATTATGAGGCGGGAAGGAATTAATATTTTGGGGTAGGGAAAGAGGACAA
>CANQGG010000034.1 GCA_947601655.1 uncultured Akkermansia sp. | reverse complement strand
CTCCTTCCCCCATGCAGCACTGTATCCATGCAGATGTAGCCCGGCCGTGTTACGTGCCGTATCCTTTCCACAAACTCTACTCCATATTCCCTGCTCAAGCAACCTATGTTCCCCATCCTTGCCGGCACTACTACCGGCCTCCACGGTTTGAGCGCCCGCTCTATCGTCTTGTAGCTTACTCCCTCTATGCGCTCTTTCTGCCTCCGTGACAATACGAACCCTTCCTTGCTCTCCAGATCGGCTATCCAGCGTGCTATCCCTGCATGAAAATACTCCGCATTCATATAGTCGGATAGTACCCATAACTGCCGAATGATTTTCACATCCCCCTCTTTCAACTTCCTGGGCGCTCCTCTTCTCCCCTTTCGCTCCGGCTTGCCCTTCCCTAGCAGCATGATGACGTACTTGCGACTGTACCTGAATATCCTTGCTACTTTCGTGATAAAAGCACTTCGCTCCTTGCGAGTGCGTAGCATTCTGTACTTATTGCGTGCCTCAATAATGTTCGCAATACCTTCTTGTCCTTTGTCTGTGTTTACCATACAGACGTTATGGTACGCTATTTTTGTCCGGACGATAAATCTCTTGCCCTCTTTTCCCCCGTTCGGTACACTCATTTTTGTCCGATTGCGTAGATGCAGAAAATAAATGCTTTTTCTTGCATCTCTCGTCAAATATGATAGGATGACTTCGCCGTCACGTCGTGCAACTTACTAATATGAAGACCGGTATTACCCCCCCCCGAATTTGTTATTAGCTTATTTTAAGCGTTTTATATTTTCTTTTCTGGTGAGCGTTCTCATGCTCGCCCGAGCGGCAGGAGCGAAAGAGGATGCGTCAGGGAGTATACCGCAGCAGAAGGAGGAGCAGCTCCTCCCGGCAGGCACGGGGAAGCACGAGCCGGGGACGAAGCTCAGCAAGGAACAGAAGAAGACTGCTTTGCCGTGGGAGCTGCAGGCGGTGCGCCTGATACGCAAAGAAAAACCGGAGACCGAGAAAGAACTGCAAGAGCTGCTGAAGGCGGAGCAGGAAAAGGGCAATAAGAAAGCGGGCCTGGTGTTGGCGCTCCGGTTGGCCGGAGGTTTCAGCGGAGAGCAGAATCATGATGAGGCACGCAAGCTTCTGGAGCCTCTGGCGGCGGAGGGAGATGCGGATGCGCAGTGGTTGCTGGCTTATGATGAGACGACGCGAAATGGGAATAAAGAGCGGATTGCATCGCTCCTCAAAGATGCAGCAGATCAGGGCCACCATGGCGCGCAAACCGCTTATGCAGAATTCAGCTACAAATCCAACGACAAAGAGGCGAAGGCCACGGCAGCAAAATATGCCGAGAAAGCGGCGGAGCAGGGAAATTCTTACGGAATGTATCGTGCCTTTTGCATTGTTACTGTCGGTGACAGTTTAGGTGATATTGTGGAACGTAGTAAGAAGGGTTTGGTTGCGTGGAAAGCCGGGTGTGTGCAGGCGGCGGGCAATATCGTCGACTTCAATGAAGAACATATGAAGGAGTTTGCGGAGTCGGGCTCGTCTTTTCGCATGAACGCAGGGATGGTAGATATCTGCCGACGGAGAGGAGACCGGATGAACGAGACCAAGTGGCTTACCCTGGCTTCTGAGGGCGGTGATCTGTTTGCCGTGCAGGCGCTCTCGAATATGACCGCCACGGAGACTGAAAAGGACTACCGTGACGCCTTCGGATACGATCATGATAAACTCGTGTACTTCGACGTGCCACAGGATTTGCCCAAGGCGGTGAAATTGTACAGCAAGGCAGCCGAAGGCGGGCATATCCTCGCTATGTACAGATTGGCGAACTGCTATGAACTCGGTCGCGGGACGGAGCGCGATGAGAAAAAGGCGGAAGAGTTGTACCGTAAAGCGGCAGAACAGAAACTCGACATAGCGGCGTTGCGTCTGGGACAGCTGTTCCTGCGGCGTGGCGGGAAGGCTGCCAAGGAAGCTAACAAATGGTTTGACTCGGCTGCAAAGCAGGGGAACGTGGTGGCGAAGTATATGCTTGGGCTTTGCTACATGAAAGGGAAAGGCGGCGTCAAGAAAAACATGCAGCGCGCTCAGTCTCTTTTTACGGAAGCGGCGGCATTGTGTGACATCTGTAGCCGATACGAGCTGGGTTTTGCCGCATACTTTGCCAAAGGCAGCGGCAAGGATAAAAGGAAGACTGCCCTGGAAACTCTCAACCACGCGGGGATGGACTGTGGTCCTCTCTGCATGGCCACCCCCATGTTCGAGCCCGGATTGTATGTTTGGGGATCCGCCAACGATATCATTGGAAAAAGTCGCTATAAGACGGACCACCTGGAAGCTGACTTCATGCGCGTGATGCAGGGGAACACCAACGCCCTCAGCCTCTACTACCTGCTGCGCGATCTCAAACTCCCCAAAAAGGGCTCGTGAAGCCCCCCAGGCAAACGCATTTGGAGGAAGTCAAAAAGCAGAAGAAACTTTCCAGTCGGATGATCACGACTATTTCCGAACACGAAAACCGCAATGGCAGCGCACTAATGATATCTGAACGCCTTCTCTTTTTTCGGTACACGCATTCATGTCCGAATGATACAATACCGAAGCTTCACTATTTCGCCTTGCAAAGGAATAGCGAATGTGGTAAAAGAGCGCGTGCCCGCAGGCACGGGAATCTAGCAGCGAAAAGGTATGATCAAGTGGATACTCAACAAGATCGTCGGATCGAAGAACCAACGCGAATTACGGCGTCTGCGGCCGGTCGTGAAGAAAATTCTGGAGCAGGAGGGAGCATGGAAAGACAAGGATGAGACTTTCCTGAAAGACAGGACGAGGGAATGGCAGGAGTACCTGCATCGCTTTACGCCGCTGGATATGCCACCGCGCGGCATCATTCTGGCAGCAGGAGCAGATGATCTCAAGAAATACGCGGACACGCTCAACAAACGCTTTGAGGGCCTGAAGGATTTATTTCCGAAACTGCCACACGTGGAAGCAGCTCCCGAATCCATTGAAGCAGGAAAGAAAGCATTTTTGGAGATTGAACCGAAGTTCGACAAGCTGCGCGCGAAATATCTGGAAAGTATCCTGCCACAAGCTTTTGCGGCCGTCAAACTCGCATCGAGGCTGCTCTGCGGACGCACCATCGACGTCTGCGGTACACCGGTGGAGTGGAACATGGTGCATTTTGACGTACAGCTGCTTGGCGGCGTGGCTCTGCATCGCGGATTCATCGCGGAGATGGCGACGGGTGAAGGCAAGACGCTGGTGGCGACACTGCCGGTATATCTCAATGCGCTTACCGGACTTGGGGTACACGTGGTCACCGTGAACGATTATCTGGCGCGCCGAGACTCCATGTGGATGGGCGCCCTCTTCAATTTTCTGGGACTCACGGTGGGCTGCATTCAGAGCATGATGCCCAGTGACCTGCGTCGATCCCAATACGCCTGCGACATCACCTATGGCACCAATGCCGAATTCGGTTTCGACTACCTGCGTGACAATGGTATGGCTTCTACACGCGAGGCGCAGGTGCAGCGCGGGCACTACTTTGCTATCATTGACGAGGTGGACTCCATCCTCATCGATGAAGCCCGCACGCCGCTCATCATCTCCGGTCCTGCCGTGGTAGAAACAGAGCAGCAATACGACAAGCTCAAACCAGTCATTGAAAAAGTCGTAAAGGCTCAGGTGGAGCTCTGTAACAACCTCATGAGCCAGGCCATGGAGTATGCGAAGCAAGGGGACACAAACGCCGCCGGACGCTGTCTCTACAAGGTCAAGCTCGGCATGCCAAGAAACCGTGCCTATCTGCGCTCGCAGCAGGATCCGGAGTACCGCCGCATGGTCGAGAAATATGAGCTCGTGACCTTGCAGGATCCGCGCAAGCTCGAACTCTTCAAGCTGAAAGAAGAGCTTTACTTCAGCGTGGACGAAAAGACCCACGATGCGGATCTCATGGAGATGGGGCGGCAACTTATCAGCCCCGGGCACCCGGAAGACTTTGTGCTGCCTGACATCGGCACGGAGTTCGTCAACATCGACGAAAACGAGCAACTCTCCGACCTCGAAAAAGAAAAGAAAAAGCAAGCGCTCATCAAAAAATTGGAGGAAACGAGCGTGCGCCTGCATACCACCAGTCAACTTCTGAAAGCCTACACCATCTACGAGAAGGACAAGGAGTACGTGGTGAAGGAGGGAAAGATCATCATTATCGACCAGAATACCGGACGAGAGATGCCTGGTCGCCGCTGGAGCGAGGGATTGCACCAGGCGGTGGAGGCAAAAGAGAATGTGGAGGTGGAAGCGGAGAACATGACTTACGCTACCATCACCATTCAGAACTACTTCCGCCTGTACACACGCCTTGCCGGCATGACCGGTACAGCCGAGACTGAAGCGGCGGAATTCCATGACATCTACCGCCTGGATGTACTCCCCATCCCCACGAACAAGCCATGTATTCGTGAGGATTTCAACGATCTTATCTTCAAGAGTCGTCGTGAGAAATTCAACGCTGTAGTAGCGAAGATTGTGGAACTGCACAAGAAAGGTCAGCCCGTGCTTGTGGGGACGGCGAGTGTGGATGCCTCAGAGACGCTTTCGCGCATGCTCAAGATGAGCAAAATCCCTCACGAGGTACTCAACGCAAAGAATCACCAGCGCGAGGCAGAAATCATCGCCCTCGCAGGACAGCGCGGCGCCGTTACCGTCTCCACCAACATGGCCGGTCGCGGCACGGACATCAAGCTCGGCGAGGGCGTGGCGGAAATCGGGGGACTCTTTGTACTGGGTACTGAGAGGTATGAATCTCGCCGCATTGATCGCCAGCTACGCGGGCGCTGCTCCCGTCAGGGCGACCCCGGCGCCTCTCAGTTCTTCCTCTCGTTTGAAGATGACCTCATGCGCAACTTTGGCGGCAGCGAACGCATGACGCGCATCATGGATCGTTTCGGCATGGAGGAAGGAGAGGCTGTGGAGAATCGCCTCATGAACAAGGTGATTGAGGGGGCTCAGAAGCGTGTGGAACAACGCAACTATATCTGGCGTAAGCATGTTCTGGATTACGACGACGTCATGAACCAGCAGCGTACCATTGTGTACGCCATGCGCAACGATGCTCTGCTCTGCGAGGAACCACGCATCATGATTTACGAGATCCTCGATGAGGCTGTTCGCACCAAATGTGACGACACGATCGCCGATGAGCACGATGGCACTGTTCACGCCACAAACCTGCTGCAATGGGTAAACACCACCTTCCCGACAGGTTGGACCGCCGCGGACACCCCTCTGGAGGGTAAAACTGCCGCGGAGGCCGCTGAACTCATCTGCTCCCGCGTGAAGGAACTCTACGAAAAGAAGACCTCCGGCGAGCGACCAGATTACGTGGATCGTACGGAGCGTTCTCTCATGCTGCAAGCCATCGACAAGATGTGGCAAAGGCATATCAACGACATGGATGCCCTGCGCGAGGGAGTGCGCCTGCGCGCCCAGGGACAGCGCGATCCTCTCGTGGAATACAAGCGCGAAGCATATGGGCTTTTTGAAACGCTCATGCAGGAAATTCAACTGGAAATTATTTCCCAGCTCTTTCGCACTACGACAAATCTCAGTGCGTTCGAAGATTTTCTAGCTTCGCTGCCTCCCATGGACAACGAAACAGATCCCGAGGGCGCTGCCCTGCTCAACAACCAGGACCTCCTCTCTGCCCTGCGCGACCAGCTACGACTTCTCCACGAACGAGAACAGCAGGCTCCCGCTGACGAGATGGATTCCGCCGTCTCCGGCGCCTTGCCAGAGGGTGCGGTAATTTCCGAGAGGAAAGCTAAGCTTCCACGCGGCAAAAAGAAAATCGTGAGTATCGGTCCCGGCAAGAAACAGACTGCCGAAAGGAGCAAAGCCCCGGTATACAACCCGGATGATGCCAAACCTTCCCTCTGATTCCTCCTCCCCTCCCCGGCATGGCAAACAACATTCGCTCAGTGCTGGAATACGTGCCCTACTTTCAGGGGCGTCTCTTTGTGCTGCATATTGCTTCCTCATTGCTGCAAGCGGAGGAACTTGTAGATACCCTGCTGGATGCCGATGCTCTGCATGAGCTGGGTGTGCGGCTCGTTCTCGTAGCAGAGGGAAATGATGCCTCAGCACTGACGCGTCGTGCTGCAGAGTGCGAAGTCCACGCTGCCGAGGCAGAGTTGCCTCTCACTGCCGGGAAGCCAGCTCTCGACCGAGTCTGTGAAATCATTGAGCGTCGCCAGGTGGTCATCGTCGCTTCCGGCGTATTCGGTCGCTTTGATGAGGGAAGCATCGCTCTTGCCGTCTCCGCCGGCGCCGCCAAGTATATCTGTTTGCAATCTGATCCCGTGCCTTCCCGCGGTGCCGTGCCTGTTTTCGCTATCGCAGAAAGTGAGGTGGATACCTCCTGCGCCTGTGATGATGATGCACAAACGAATGAATTACAAGCTGCTGCGCGCGTCTGCCGCCGCGGCATTCCGCGCGTGCATCTGCTGGACGGTCGCCGAAGAGGCGTGCTGCTGGATGAAATTTTCTCCGAGGAAGGTGTGGGAAGCATGGTACATACGGATTCCTACCGCGAGATTCGTTCCCTGAAAGAGGAAGACATTCCGGAGTTGCTCTCCATGATCGCCCGCTGTGTAATGGACGAGAAACTTGTGCAGCGCACTTATGAATCCATCCATTCCGAGATGGAGAGCTACTATGTCTACACCCTGGATGATACCATCGTGGGCTGCGTCGCTCTCTACCCCTACCCTGATTACGCCTGCGCCGAACTCGGCTGTCTGTTTATACGCCGCGATTACGAGGGGCATGGCTATGGTCGCGCACTCTGCCATTTCGTGGAGGATAAAGCCCGCCGGCAAGGATTCCGCAGTATTTTCGCTATCTCTCAGAGTGCCGTAGACTACTTCCGCAACCGCCTGCACTATGCCACTCTTCCTCGCTCCGTTCTTCCGCCGCAGCGCTTGACCGTCCTTGAATCCAGCGGGCGACGTTCAGAGGTTTTTGGACGCGAGCTTTAAAGCTCACGCCCCACGGCAGATCTTCCGCCAGGCGGTGGCAAATTGTTCGAGCACCCTCGCACGGTGAGAGAGGGAATTTTTTTGCTCTGTCGGCATCTCAGCCAGCGTACAAGTGTGTCCTTCCGGCACAAAAAGCGGATCGTAGCCGAAACCGTACACGCCGCGCGGGGTGAGGATGATCTTCCCATTCAAGCATCCCTCGAAAGTTCCCTGCACCTCTCCATTTTTTGCCAGACAGAGAGAGCAGACAAATCGAGCTTTGTACGGAGCAAGCGCGGGCAGTGCGCCAAGCTCCTGCATCAGTTTGCGGTTGTTGCCCACATCATCACCGTGCACCCCGGCATAGCGCGCAGATAACACACCGGGCATGCCGGAGAGCGCCTCCACACAGAGGCCTGAATCATCTGCCAGGGCCCACCCCCCAAGTTTGGCAGAAACGGCCTTCGCTTTGATGGCAGCGTTCTCGGCAAAAGTCCGCCCGGTTTCGCAAATTTCTTCCATCGGGGGGAAATCTGCGAGCGTGCGCAAGCGACACCCCGGGGGCAGGATGGCGGCGATTTCATGAATCTTGTGAGAATTATTTGTAGCGAGAATGAGATCTGTCATGGATTTGACTGTAGGGAAAGATGATTGTGCAATGGTTGATCCAGCTCCGTATTATTCTTAGGGAAAACGCGCTTGAAGAAGAGGAAGAGAACGGCAAAGCCGAGAAGAGCTGCCAGGAAATCTGCGGTGGTCTGCGAAAGCCATATGCCCGATTCTCCCAGCAACGACGGCAGTATCCAAATCGCCGGAATAAGGAAAAAAAGCTGTCGGGTAAGATTCAGGAAGATGCTCATCACGGGGCGTCCTATAGCCTGGAAGAAATTACCGATGACGATTTGCGAGCCGACGAGAGAGAAGCAAATGCCCATGATGCGGATACCCCGCGTGGCGATCTCAATAAGCCTGCGTGAATCTTCATCCTCTGCTCTGGCAAAGAGGCTCACAATTTCTCGCGCAAAAATCTCCATTCCCACCGCGCCCACAAAGGTAATCACACTCGCCGCGCCGATGGCATAGAAAAGCGTCCGGCGCACCCGCCTATAGTTCCCGAGGCCGAAATTGTACCCAACGATCGGTTGCATTCCCTGCGTAATACCCAGCACGATCATGGCAAAGAAAAATAGCACACGATTTACCACACCGTATGCTCCCACCCCCATTTCTCCGCTGTATTGCAGGAAACGATAGTTGAAAAACATCACAACCACGCATCCCACGATGTTCAGCAGACATGGCGGCAGCCCTACCGTGCAAATACGCCGCGTAATTACTCCCCGCAGCAGAAAAATTCCATGCTGAAAATGCAGCACATGCCGCGTCCGCGAAAAATGCTCCAGCACCCATACCATGCCCACGAGCTGCGCCAGCACCGTCGCCAGAGCTGCTCCTGTCATTCCCCAATCCATCGTGTAGATCAGCACCGGCGCCACTGCCACATTCACCACCATGGAGATAAGTAAGCTCACCATTGCTTTGTGCGGATACCCACTCGCACGCATCAAATGATTCAGATTCATGAACCCGCTACTGAACGGGAATCCCAACATGATCACCAGCATAAAATCATATGCCGGATCCAGTGTCTCACCCCCCGCCCCGAACGCCGACAGAATTTCCCTCAACCACGGCAGCGGCAGCCATCCCACGATAACCCCAAACAGCGCACTGAGAACCACGCAGTGCCCTAAAACGCGGTTTGCCCGCTCAAACTTCCCCTGTCCCAGCGTGATGGAAGCAGTTGCCGCACTCCCCAGCCCTACCAGGGTACCCACGGCCACCGTCAGATTCATCGCGGGAAACACCAACGCTATCGCCGCGATCGCATACGCCCCGCACCACTGTCCCACATAGATTGCGTCCACGATGTTGTAGAGAGATGTAGCCACCATTCCAACAATTGCCGGTAAAGAATAGCTCACCAGCAAGGGCCAGACCTTCCGCTTTTCCAATTCCTCCAGCTTTGCATCCCTCTCCATCGCCCGCGCACCTTACCCCCAACATCCCGCATTGTCAAGCGTGAAGTACTATGCCCACCGCGGATCCAATTAAAAAAACGTGCTTTCAATTTGCCTGAAACATGATCGAAAGAAAGAAACAGATAAATACTCTCCTCGTAAAAGGATAATTTTCCCTTTTCCGTGGAGATTTTTCAACCCGGTCATTACGGATAGTTCAAGCTTGCCGCATGCCGGCGCTATCATTTCTCAAAAAAATTTCGCTTTTTGTGTTGACTTCTCATAGAGAAGTGCTAAATTCTCTGTATTCCTACCGATTTAATAGGATTTATCATTTATCACCATAAGAAGACCATGAATCAAAAATATCGATTCGAGACACTGCAAGTGCATGTTGGACAGGAGCAAGCGGACCCCACGACGGATTCCCGTGCAGTGCCCATTTATGCAACGACATCGTACGTGTTCAAGGATAGTGAGGAGGCGGCAGGACGTTTTGCGTTGACGCGCCCCGGCAACATCTACACGCGGTTGATGAACCCGACGAGCGATGTACTGGAAAAACGCATAGCAGCATTGGAAGGCGGCGTTGGCGCGCTAGCCGTAGCATCGGGCACGGCAGCGGTGGACTACGCGGTGCGCAATATCACGGGCGTGGGAGACCACATCGTCTCCTCAACGACTCTCTATGGCGGCACCTACAACCTCTTTGCGCATCTGTTCAAGGAGTTGGGAATCGACGTCACCTTTGTGGACGCGGCGGAGCCGGGCAATTACGAAACAGCAATACGTCCGAATACGAAGCTGCTCTACGTGGAGAGTCTGGGCAACCCGAACGGCGACGTGGCGGATATCGAAGCCATTGCCGCCATCGCGCACAAGCACGGGATCCCGCTGGTGGTGGACAACACCTTCGCGACGCCCTACCTTCTGCGTCCGATTGAACACGGTGCGGACGTGGTGGTCCACAGCGCGACGAAATTCATCGGCGGTCACGGAACGGTGATGGGCGGTCTCATCATCGACGGCGGGAAATTCAACTGGATGCAAAACGATAAGTTCCCCGGTCTCTCCAAGCCGAATCCCAGTTACCACGGACTCGTGTTCACGGAGGCGGCCGGTGCGGCAGCGTACATCACAAAGATACGCACCACCCTGCTGCGCGACCAGGGGGCGGCCATCAGTCCATTCAATTCCTTCCTCCTGCTTCAGGGGCTGGAGACGCTCTCGCTGCGCGTTGAGCGGCACGTGCAGAACGCGCTCGCCGTCGTGGATTACCTGAATCATCATCCGCAAGTGGAGAGGGTGAATCACCCCGTTCTGCCCAGTCACCGCGACCACGAGCTCTACGAGAGATACTACCCCAACGGAGGTGCCAGCATCTTCACCTTCGAAATCAAGGGCGGCAAGCAAAAGGCGCAGCAGTTCTGCGAGAATCTCAAACTCTTCTCCCTTCTGGCCAACGTGGCGGATGCCAAAAGCCTCGTAATTCACCCGGCCTCGACGACGCATTCTCAGCTCAGCGAGGAGGAGCTGCTCTCCGGAGGCATCACCCCTTCCACCGTCCGTCTCTCCATCGGCATCGAAAATGTGCAGGACATCATCGATGACTTGGAGGCAAGCTTCCAATCTATCCAATAAAACGAACTATGGGAAAAATATATCAATCAGCTACTGAACTTGTCGGGCATACGCCGCTGCTGGAACCTGTGCACTACAATCGTGCCCATGAACTAAAAGCGCGCCTGCTCGTGAAACTGGAGTATTTCAATCCCGCCGGCAGCGTGAAGGATCGTATCGCTAAAGCCATCATTGAAGATGCTGAAAAAACAGGTCGCTTACAGCCCGGAGGCACCATCATTGAACCCACCAGCGGCAACACGGGCATCGGTCTGGCGGCGGTCGCTGCTGCCAAGGGCTATCGCACCATCCTGACGATGCCGGATACCATGAGCGTAGAACGCCGAAACATCCTGAAGGCTTATGGCGCGGAGATTGTGCTTACCGAAGGAAGCAAGGGCATGAAAGGCGCTATCGCCAAGGCCCAAGAGCTACATGAACAAACTCCGGGTTCCATCATTGCCGGACAGTTCGATAATTCCGTGAATCCCGCCACCCACTACGCCACCACCGGTCCGGAAATCTGGGAGGACACGGAGGGGAGTGTGGATGCGCTCGTGGCCGGTGTCGGTACCGGCGGCACAGTCTCCGGCGTCGGAAAATTCCTGAAGGATAAAAAGCCGAGTGTGTATGTGGTAGCCGTTGAGCCCGCTACATCGGCCGTCCTCTCTACGGGTACCCCCGGTAGCCACAAAATCCAGGGCATCGGCGCCGGTTTTGTACCGGCCACGCTTGATACGAGCGTATACGACGAGGTCATCGCCGTGGATAATGATGTCCCCTTTGAGGCAGCCAGGGAACTGGGACGCAGGGATGGCGTTCTGGTCGGAATTTCTGCCGGCGCCGCCCTGTGGGCCGCTACGCAGTTGGCACAGAGAGGTGAATTTGCCGGCAAGACCATCGTGGCCATTCTGCCGGACTCTGCCGACCGCTACTACTCCACCCCGCTGTTTATATGAGTCGTCCGCGAGATCTTCCTCTCCATCTCTATCTCGTCACGGATGAAGCATGCAAATGTGCTAACGGCTTGCTGCCAACTGTGCGGCAAGCCGTTGCCGGTGGCGTTACCATCGTGCAATACCGCAGCACATGCACTCATTACGCCACGATTCTGGAAGAAGCGACCATCCTGCACAATTTCCTGCGCTCTGTGGGAGTCCCTCTCATCATCAACAATCGCATCGATCTTGCGCTTGAAATCAATGCTGAAGGCGCTCACATCGGTCAATCTGATATGCCACCGACAGATGCGCGCCGTCTCCTGGGCGTGAACAAGATACTTGGCTTGTCAGTATCCACTGAAGATCAAATGCGTGCAGTGGATGCGAGCGTGATAGATTATGTGGGGTGCGGACCTGTTTTCCCCACTATTTCAAAGCTAAATGCCCCAAAAGACCTGGGTATAGAGGGTTGGGCAAAGCTCGCGCGTCTGTCCCCTGTACCGGTGGTGGCAATCGGGGGAATCGACGCTGTGCGGGCTCGCGCCATTCGCGCCACCGGTCTCTGTGCCGGCATTGCCGTCGTATCGTCTATTTGTTCATCGTCAACCCCGAAGGAAACCGCCCATTCACTTCTCTAATTTCTTCCATACCGTGGTAAACGAAAGCTCTTCTCTCATCCGGCGACTGCGAACCAGCCGACCTCTTGTACTCTGCCTGACAAATGGGGTTGTTCGCAACTTCACGGCCAATTTGCTGCTTGCTGCGCACGCCGTACCGGCCATGCTGGAAAATGATAAAGAGGCAGAAGAAATGCTGCAAACCTGTGCAAATGCCCTTTTGGTGAATGTCGGCACCTATTCGCAAACTCAGGCGGACACCATGCGTGCCGCCGTATCCGTCGCACACTCATTTTCTCTCCCCTGGGTTCTGGATCCGGTGGCCGTGGGGCTGCTCTCGCCTCGCACAGCTTTTTGCCACGAACTTATTGCGCTCTACCCCCCGGCTATCATTCGGGGCAACGCCTCCGAAATCCTCGCCCTGTCGGGTCACCCCGCGGTTGCGCGGGGGCCGGAGTCTACAGACGTTTGCGAGACGGCTCTTCCCGCAGCGCGAGATCTGGCGAAAGCTACCGGCGCTGCCGTTCTCGTCACCGGCCCCACTGACTATGCCACAGATGGAAGCCATACCTACGCAATCACCGGCGGTCACGAATTGATGACACGCGTCACCGGCGTTGGCTGTGCCATGGGGGCACTGGCAGCGGCGCTGTGCGCTGTTTCTGACAATGCGCTGCATGCTGCTGTGACATGTTCGCAGATTTTCTCCCATTCCGGAACCCATGCAGCGATGTGTGCACACCACCCCGGTTCTTTTGCAACGGCTTTTCTGGACGCCGTAGATGACTGCGTTCTCTCAGCCCACCATGCGCAGTTGCCGGCGGCAATTGAGACAAGCTCAAATGCACCGTCATCGTCCGACAGCGAGAAGATGCGCCATCCCGACGCCCATCCCGGCACAGTGTAGCCTCTCGGGAACGAAAAAAATAGTAGCAGGAGGCGGATCCGAGGGCTTACGTTCTCTCAAACAATCGATTGTGTCGGGATTTTCATGTCAGGAAAAAAAATTCTCGCATGGGAGGGGTTGGGTGTGATAGGATGGGCGCAGGAGGGCTTCCTGCACAGATCTCACCCTTCTGTTTTTTCCAATGGCTCAATCAAAGATATATGCCGGACTTGAAATCGGCACCTCAAAGACTTGCATTGTCGTCGGCGAGGTGCGCCCGGATGCTTCCGCCACCATTATCGGCGTTGGTTGTGTGCCCAGCGCTGGTGTGCGCAGGGGCGAAATCAACAGCCCAAGTATGGCTCGCCAATGCGTGCGCGACGCGCTGGACCTGGCTCAGGAGAGTGCTGATGCTGACATCGTGCGCGTCTACCTGAGCGTGACAGGGTCTCACATTTACGGGCAGAATAATACGGGATCCTTCCGCCTGCCGGATGATGAAACCATCATCGATGAATCACATGTGGAAGCAGCACGTGAGAAAGCTTACAACATCGACCTGTCTCCAGATCGTTTTCCTTTCAACAGTGAGCAAGGCGGATACTCCATCGACGGACGAGAGCCCACGCGTTACCCGGAAGGTCTCACCGGACGCACAGTGGATGTGAATTGTCACGTAATCCATGGATTCAGCACGCGGCTGCAGAATTCCCTGCACTGCGTACGCGAGGTCCCGCTGGAGGTAGAAAACATGGTTTTTGCTCCACTCGCTGCGTCCCAGGTGGCGCTCACACGCCAGCAAAAGGAAGCCGGGGCTCTGCTCATCGACATCGGCGCAGGCACGGCGGATTTTATCTGCTTTAAGGGCGGAGAGATCATCGCAAGCGGTTGCATACCTGCAGGCGGCAATACCATCAATCAGGACATCGTTACCCTCACGGGCGGACGTGTCTCCAATGAAGCAGCAGAAGTTCTCAAATGTACGGAAGGTAACGTGATGGGCAACCTCAACGATCGCTCCATCGCACAATACCGTACGGATATCGGACTGCACGACACAGCGATCCCTCGCGGCGAACTCAACAGGATTATTCGTGAGCGCATGGAGGACATCCTGCTGCATGTACGGGACGAAATCCCCGCCGATCTGCTGCGCAACAGAGGAATCAGCGTGTATTTTTCAGGCGGCACAAGCGTAATGCGTGGGTTGGAAGGACTTGCCGACGGCATCTTCGGCTGTGATGTATTCCAGCCCATTCCTCCCACAGAATCGGAGCGCAATACCTATCTTGCTAATCCACGTTTCTGCACAGCAATCGGTCTCATTCGTTATGCCCAGAAGCTGGAGGATGACACAGATCGGCAGAAAAAATCCTCTCCCCTTGTCTCATGGTTGCTCTCCCTTCTCGGATTTGGCAACTCATAATCACGTGTCACAATCGGAGCCTCTCCCATTAACTCTTCCTCCTCAACGAAATGCTTTCTTATCCTACTCCAACTCCGAAGACCGGTGGCATCGCCATTGCCGGCATTGGCGGCGCCGGTGCAAACGTCTTACGCTGCTTCGCGGCGTCCAGCGCGGAAAACGTGAGTCTCTATACCCTTTCGCTGGATGAACGGGTGGGACAGGCCTGCGGAAATGTGCAGTTCATCCAACTGGGAGAGGGGATAAGCCGTGGATTGGGTTCCGGCGGCGACCCGGAAGTTGGGCGCAACGCGATGGAGGAAACGGAAAAGCGAGTGAGCGCGATACTGGAAGACTGCAAGCTCCTGGTGATGGTCGTGGGACTTGGGGGGGGGACAGGCTCAGGCGCAGCGCCAGTTCTGGCGCGTATGGCTCACGAAGCTGGCGTTTTTCTCGTGAGTGTCATTATGCTTCCCTTCACATTTGAAGGCAAGCGCCGCCGAGAACAGGCTGAGCGCGCACACGAGGAAATTGCCCGACTCTCTGACATCGTCTTCTGCTTTGAAAACGATTACATGGAAGAACTCTTCCGCAATCGTAACGGAGCGCGCGCGGTCTTTGAGGAGGTGGATCGCCTGCTGGCAAAAGCCACGGCATCCGTACCGATGATGGCCAGCTCTCCCGGACTGATCAATCTCGGGCTCGACGAGCTTGCGGCCGCCTTGCAGAACAATGATTCGCGCTGCATCTTCGGGTCCGGATCGGGGTATGGGCCAAACCGCGCGGAACAGGCGGTCCGTGCGGTGCTGGAAAGCCCTCTGGTCACCTACCATGGAGCACTGCGTTTCGCTCGCACAGTGATCGTCCACATCGCCGGAGGCGACTCTCTTTCCATTTCCGAAATACGACGTGCGATGGATGCGTTGCGAGGAGCATTGGCTGATGACGACGTGCAAATATTCTTCGGAGCCGCGGTAAAACCGAACCTGGGCGATGAACTGCGCATTACTCTCGTCGCCTCCATCGACTCCGTCGAATTCCGTAATGCGCTCACGCAGGCAGAAACCACGATGCGTCCAATGGAAGAAGATATTCCCGAGGAGGAACCCACGCCAGATGAAATCGGGGATACCCCGGAGGAGGACAATGGCGACGAGGAGGCCACAGACGAAGAGGCAGAGGAAGAACCAGAAGGAGAACCAGGAGAACAGGGAACCACTCCTGAGGAAGACGTACCGGTGAATGAACTTCCGGCGGAGGAGGTGACACAGGAGGTAGAGGAAGAGGATAAAACGCCGGAACCGGAGAATGAATTAGCCCCACGGCAAGCATCCCCCTCCTCTCCCCTTCCGTCTATTCCCCGCCAGATGGATCTCTTTGGCGACTCGCCGCGTGTGGATGACCTACCAACCGGCCCCAGCGATTCACGCCGTGCCCGCCCCGCTTCCTCTGTCAGCATGACACGCACAGCGGTGGAGCCAGCGGAGCCCTCAAGTCCCAGACTCGGGAAACGATCGGGATATGACCGACCCGAAACTGCATCGCCACGCAGGGCAATGGGCACTGCTCACAGCTACCGCGAGGATGACCTGGATACGCCTCCATCCATGCGGCATACCGATCGTGGGGAGTAGTCAACCGCGAAAAGCTCCCTCACAAGAGCGGTCATGCTTTCCGTCAGCAATGCGACGACCTCATCGAAATCCTTATCCCCACCATAGTAGGGGTCAGGTACCTCGCGGTACTTGCATCCGGCTGGGAACCATCGACTCATTGGCAACACACGCGCCGCTGCAGAAGGAGAAATAATGCGAAGCACATCCCGCTCGTTCTCTGCATCCTGCGGGATAATGAAATCAAAAAGCTCTCCGTCCTTGCTACACAGTGTGCGTGCGCGGTGTCCGGCGTATTCGTAACCTGCCCGTCTCAACGCAGAGAGCATGCGAACATCCGGACGACTTCCCACGTGGTAACTCGCCGTGCCGCAGGAGTCCACCTGCGCTTGCACTCCACACCTTTGCAGGATATCTCGGCATATAATTTCTGCCGCCGGACTCCGGCAAATATTGCCAAGGCAAACGAAAAGAATCCTGTATACCGGAGATGGGGAAGGTAATCTGCTCATACGCGGGCGGATAAAAGGAAGAGAATCATCACTCTTCTCCGCACGCAGCATAACACAACCTTCAGGAAAAAACAGCTCTTTTTGCTCAAAAATGATGGGTCAATCCGCATGGATTGACCCTCAAATCAGGTTTTTATTTTCCAAACTTTTCAGAACACGGAGCGGGGGGGATTCGAACCCCCGGTACGGGTTTATGCCCGTACGCCCGTTTAGCAAACGGGTGCTTTCAGCCTCTCAGCCACCGCTCCAGCTCACCGCGCGGAGTATAGCGAGATGCATCCGTAAGGTCAACTGCAAAATGTGTTCACGAGCGAAAAAAATACCATCGCAAGCTACATTTGGATTGACCCTCCCGTGCGAAGAGGGCATAATGACCCGCGTATGAAGACCCCTATCACTGTGACTGTGACCGGCGCGGCCGGCAATATTGCGTACTCCCTGCTCTTCCGCATTGCCGCGGGTGAAATGCTGGGGGCAGATCAGCCGGTTGTACTGAAGCTTTTGGAAATCACTCCCTGTTTGGACAAGCTGCACGGTGTGGTGATGGAGCTGGATGACTGCGCCTTCCCGCTCGTGAAGGAAATCGTGGCTACGGACGATCCCTCTGTGGCTTTCAAAGATGCCAACTGGTGCATGCTCGTGGGCTCGGTGCCACGTAAAGCGGGTATGGAGCGCAAGGATTTGCTGAGCATCAACGGCAAGGTTTTTGTGGGTCAGGGCAAAGCCATTGCGGAGAATGCCGCGCCGGATTGCAAGGTGTTCGTGGTGGGCAATCCCTGCAATACGAACTGCCTCATCGCCCTGCATAACGCGACCGGTCTTCCGAAGCAGAATTTCTTTGCCATGACGATGCTGGATGAATTCCGCGCCAAGAGCCAGCTCGCAGCCAAGGCAGGTGTACCTGTTTCTGCCGTCACCAACATGACGATCTGGGGCAATCACTCTTCCACTCAGTACCCGGACTTCACGAATGCCAGAATCAATGGCAAAGCGGTGACTGAAGTCATTTCTGACACGGATTGGCTGAAAGGCGAATTCATCAAAACGGTGCAGCAACGCGGCGCCGCCATTATCCAGGCTCGTGGCGCTTCTTCCGCCGCTTCTGCGGCCAATGCTGCGCTCATGACTGTGAAGAACCTTGTTACCCCGACACCGGAGGGCGATTGGTTCTCTGTGGCCAGTTACTCAGATGGCTCCAAATATGGCTTACCGGAGGGCATCATCTGCTCCCAACCCACGCGCACGAATCCGGATGGCACCCACACCATTGTGGAAGGTTTGCCTCTGGATGCTTTCTCGCGCGAGAAAATCGATGCCTCCTGCAAGGAGCTCCTTGAGGAACGTGCCGAAGTACTCGGTTAACCTTCCGCCTCGCCATATCCCTTTCCCGACCGCCTCGGTTTTTCCGTGGCGGTCATTTTTTCACTATTATCCACTCACAAGTTACATGACAAAGGGAGAAACGCGGTCTCCTCACTCCCTGGCGCTCGCTTCTTCCATAAAAGTAATGAACCCAGGTAAACATGGTATTCTCTGAAGCGAATATCCGATCATATCGACGGCGTTATCTTCCTCATCTGGCGGTATCTACGAAACAGCCAGATGAGCAGGTACAACGCCAACGGTAACAAGTAGGATGCAAAAAAGAAAACTAATAAGAAGGAAACGCTGAATGAGCACGAGAGGAAGCTCAATACCACGGCAGGAGGCGCCGTACTGAGAATCGTGCATGCGACGCGGTGCATACGCGAAGGCAGAAATGACCATATAACAAATGCGCAGGGCAATGCCATCATGTAGATGACTCCAAGTACCATTACCACATACAAGGAAAACCATGGGCCGTAATCCAGAAGGATAAGGTAAATGATTGCACACAACAAGAGGCACAACAGGTAAAACAGAAGGATATCGCCCAAATTCTTCCGGCTGGAATACGCCAGAGACGGCATCTGTTTATCTCCTATTCCATACGTCCAATATAGTAGCATCCCCTCCCCATCCGTACCAAGCAAAACCTGCCGTCCCTTATCGAGGCGGCAGGTTGAAAAACAGCGTTGCGGATCAGCTTCAGCTGAACTTGGCGATGAGCGTCTTGCGCTGGCTTTCCAGCTCAGCGGGAAGCTTGGAGCCGACGGAGTCGAAGAGCTCGGTCTGGCTTTCCAGCTCAGCCTGCCACTCGGAGGGAGTAAGCGCCATGTTCTTGTTGAACTGCTCCTCGGAGTAATCCGTGAGGCCGTCGAGGTCCAGCTCGCTGTAGGCAGGGGAGATGCCGAGTTTGGTTTCCACACCCTCAACCTCACCGTGGCAGCGGCGCAGCACCCAGTCGAGCACGCGCATGTTGTCACCGTAGCCGGGCCACAGGAAGTGACCTTCCTCGTCCTTACGGAACCAGTTCACGTTGAAAATCTTGGGAAGTTTGCAAGCGCAGGTCTTCTCGCCCATATCCAGCCAGTGCTGCCAGTAGTCGCCCACGTTGTAGCCGATGAAGGGTTTCATGGCCATCGGGTCGCGACGCACCTGACCGATCTTGCCAAAGGCGGCGGCGGTCATCTCCGAGCCCATCGTGGCGCCCACGTACACGCCGTGCTTCCAATCGCGGGACTGGTAGACGAGCGGCATGGTGGTGGCGCGGCGTCCGCCGAAGAGGAACGCGCTGATGGAGACACCCTCGGGGTTGTAGTACTCCGGATCCAGCGTCGGGCACTGGGAAGCGGGAGCGGTGAAGCGGCTGTTGGGGTGAGCGCACTTGCGTCCGCAGTCCGGCGTCCAGTCGTTGCCCTGCCAGTCGATGGCATGTGCCGGCGGCTCGCCGTCCATACCTTCCCACCACACATCACCGTCATCGGTAAGACCGACGTTGGTGAAGATGACGTTCTTCTTGATGGTATCCATGGCGATGGGGTTGGTCTTGTAGGAGGTGCCGGGAGCCACGCCGAAGTAGCCGTTCTCCGGGTTGATGGCGTGGAAAGTGCCGTCCTCATGCGGCCAGATCCAGGCGATATCGTCGCCGATGATGCTGGTCTTCCAGCCCTTCTCGCGCAGAGCGGGCGGCGGCACAAGCATGGCGAGGTTCGTCTTGCCGCAGGCGGAGGGGAATGCGCCGGTCACATAAGACTTACGGCCCTGTGGGTCCGTGATGCCGAGGATGAGCATGTGCTCCGCCATCCAGCCACTCTTGCGGGCAATGGTGGTAGCGATGCGCAGCGCCAGGCACTTCTTGCCAAGAAGAGCGTTGCCACCGTAACCGGAGCCGTAGGAGATGATCTCGCCGGTCTCGGGGAAGTGGCAGATGTATTTCTCCTCGTTGTTGCAAGGCCAGGCAACATCCTTCTGTCCGGGCTCAAGAGGAGCGCCCACGGTGTGCAGGCAGGGCACGAAATCGCCGTAGCCGTCGCGCTTCGGATTGCCGCCGCCCTGGGTCTCGTCCTCAAGGCGCTTGAGCACATCGGCGCCCATGATGGTCATGATGCGCATATTGGTGACGACGTAGGCGGAATCAGTGATCTCGATGCCGATCTTGGCAAGCGGGGAATCCAATGGGCCCATGCAGAAGGGGATCACGTACATGGTGCGGCCCTTCATGCAGCCGTCCAGGAATTTGTTGAGGATGGCCTTCATTTCAGCCGGGGCCTTCCAGTTGTTGGTGGGGCCGGCGTCTTCCTGTTTTTCAGAGCAGATGAACGTGCGTTCCTCCACGCGAGCCACATCCGAAGGAGTGGAGCGTGCCAAGAAGCATCCCGGGCGTTTCTCGGGGTTCAAGCGGATGTAGGTGCCTCTTTCCACCAGCATATCACAAAGCTGGGTGTTTTCTTCCTCCGATCCGTCGCACCAATAAACGGAATCGGGCTTGCAGAGCTGGCGGACTTGCTCCACCCACTCAGCGGCCTTCTTGTGTGTTGTACCAGTGATTTTCATGGTACTCTCATTCTACCATGCCCGCGCGCAACTAGCAACACGAATTTTTCTCCTTTCGTTTTCTTAAACTTCTGCCGCCTTCTTCTTGTCATGCATGTGCTCGTTATGTAAAATGCTATGTATGAAAACACGCGGTCGAAGCAAACCCTCTGCGTGGATCGTAATTATCTATGTGGTAGGGGGCATTTTTCCGGGGCTTTTAACGCTTTTCCTGCTCTTCATTGTGTCAGCAGGAATGGTGATGGAGTACACCGATCATGTGCGGGAAACGCCGGAGTGGGTGGAGAAGAATTACCGCATCCCCTGTGGATCTTTGCAGGTGAAGGATGCGATTTTCGATATCGACTCTAATGAACTGGAGGTACGGCTGGAGACCCCGCCTACGGAGCAATTCGATCGTGCCTTGGAGTCAGCAGGCTGGAAACGCTGCGGACACGGGTATATCCTTCAGGTACAGGAGGATGGACGGAAAGATCTATTGTTGTGGCTGGAGTACTACCCCGAAGAGCAAACGCTGTACTCCTGCATCGGTCATAGGGCAAGACTGCGCTTGCAAGAAAACTCCTCATCATGATGACGGCTCTAAAGAATCTTCCCGCATACGTTAAATATGGCTAAGCTGAGGGGATACACTGCACATACCTCATCGACACGCTCCCGAAACTCTGTCACGACGTCTCGCGCGAGAAAGCTTGAGTTACTCTCTGTCACGTAAATGTCAAGATTCGGGCCCTGCAGCGAACCGTTCATCACCCTTTCAAACTGCGGCAACGCCCGCACTTCTCATGGCTTCTCTTTTGAATTCATGACCTTCAGGATAAAAAGAACTTGCCGTTTTCTAAAATAGCTCCAGGTTCTACATGCCATGAGTGTCCATGGTGTACTATTTGCTTGTTCTTCGGAGTAAAATTTGGTAGATTGCCCACTGTCTCATAACAAGTTCATTATGTCAAGCATCGCCGCTACCCCCCCCCGATTTTTCGTTATTAGCTTATTGTAAGCGTTTTATAATTCTTGTCCTGACAAGTGTGCTGATACTCGCCGGGGCGACGGGAGCAGAGGAAGAGGCAACAACGCAGGACGCACCGCAGCAGGGGGTGGAATTACTCTTCCCGGTAGGCACGGGGAAGCACGCGAAAGGCGCCAAGCTCAGCAAAGAAGAGAATCTTGCCGATGCTCTGCTCAAGAAGCTGAAAGCCATCGAAAAGGGCGGTGACATCAATGCCGTGGATAAGCGCGGTCAAACCGCCCTCATGTATGCCGCGGCGGCGGATAACCGCCTCGCCGTTTGCTGGCTCGTAGCCAAAGGCGCCGATGTAACACTCAAGAGCAAAAAGGGCAAGACAGCGCGGGACTACTCCACCACCATTGCTGTGCGGGAGCTGCTGCGTCTGACGGCTACTGAAAAAACCACCCTCACAAAAGAACAAGATAAGGAATATGAACTCGTCAAGGACCGGAGCGACGCCGGGCTGCACGCCGAGCTCAAGCGCGCCATTCCGTATGTCTCAGATGCCGCGGTACTCCTCAAGCTCGGAAAGGTGGACCTGAATGCGCCCGATATCGACGGGGCGCTCGTGCTCGCCTACAAAGACATCTCAGCGGAAAGCGCCGCTTACTGTATCCGTCATGGGGCCGACGTGCACAAACGTAATGGAAAAGGCGAACCGGTTCTCGTGGGAAATACCCCCGACGACGTCGCGCTTTTGCTGCTGAGTCTCGGACTCAAGGCCGATGAAACAAAGCCTACTGAACTTCCGGCATCTTTTCTGTCAGCCGTTTATACCAATGACTGCGACAAAGTGAAGGCCCTCACAACAAGCCACCCTGACCTCGCAAAGAAAGTGCGCTCAAGCATCATACTGAGCGCCCGCTCAGCAGAAATGGCGCACGCCCTCATTGACGCCGGGGCTGATTATAAGGAATGTTGGTATAACGGAGGCGTATGCAAAACACGGCCCTGCGCCGTCCTCTGCGGCACTCCGGCTCCTGTCATCAAGGTTCTTATCGATGCCGGGGCGGTCCCGGATGACCGTTGGAGGCCGGAAATCGGACTAGCCCGCGATGCCGCTACAGTAGAGGTTTTGATAGCCGCGGGGCAATCCCCAAATGGAAAAGACAAGCGGGGCAGAACGGCTCTGAGCACGGCTCTCGGGAAGCATCACTGGGAAACAGCTGAATGCCTGATAGCTCACGGCGCAGAGTTAACGGAGAACATCCTCAACAAGCTGAACGAAGGTGTAACATATACGTCACCTACTCCCTCTCAATCTCAAATGAATTACGGAGGTTTTAAGAAGTCGTCCGACTGGAGAGAGCGACAAGATAGCTTCCTGAAAATGCCGCACATGCTGGAGGTGCTTCTCAACGCCGGAGCCAGGGTCACCGAAGGCGAAGGAGGCACGTGGTACGAATTGGGAGCATCCCTTTTCTCACTGGCAAACTGTGAAGATCTGCCTATGGAGGCTCATCTCAAGGCCGCCAAAGACGCATTGCGGATCCTGCTCAAAAACAGCAAGCCTCCCAAGGATTTCCTCTCTCATATGAGGATAAAAACCGGTCTGCCAGATGCCGTCGTGTACAAAATTCTCAAATTCCTCGCTGACTCCGGCGTCGAGATGCCTAACGACCTGCAAAGCGATATCGCTCTTCACCCTGTAGTAGCCGAGTTTTTGCTTCAACGAGGAGCCAATCCGAACTTGCCTCAAGACGCCCCCATGTTCCGACTGGAAGAATCGAACGACCCTGCCCGCCTGTACGCCGTGCTTCGCAAGTATAAGGCCCGTGTCGATATCTCGGATAAATACGGCAATACGCCTCTACACCGCCTTTGCGACAGCTGGGTGACGGACCCCGAACTCGTCCATGCGATGATCCGAGACGGCGCCGATGTGAATGCCCGCAACAAAAATGGGATAACTCCTCTCCACTGGGCGAAAGGCATAGCGGTGGTTCAAGCCCTTATTCAAGACGGCGCCGACGTAAATGCCCGAGACAGTCAGGGGAACACTCCTCTCTTCTATGCAAAGGCCCCCTCAGAAGCTACTGCCCTCATTCAAGCGGGTGCAGATGTCAATGCTAAAAACAATTCAGGACAAACTCCTCTCTTTTATGTCGGAGGGGAGGTCATCACCCTACTCATCAATGCCGGGGCAGATGTCCATGTCAGGGACGAAAGGGGACGCACACCAATCTTCCCGAAAATAAGTGGAGGACGTTCTCTTGAGGACATCGAAACCTTCGCCCGCCATGGACTTGATATCAATACTCAAGACAACAATGGCAACACCGCCCTCATGAATGGTAATGGGGATGAGGACATCAGGCCCTCAGAGACAACTATTCAAGCTTTGCTGAAAGCCGGGGCAGATCCGAACATCAAGAACAAAGCGGGCAAGACCGCCTTGCAAATTGCCAGAGAGAAAAAACTGAACGATATCGTCAAGGTTCTCCAAAAGCACGAAGCGAACGAGAAAAAGGTCGACCCCAACGCGAAGGACAAGGAGGGACGCACCCCGCTGATGCAGGCTGCACTCGACCCCGACGGTCTCAGCCGCCTCAAGGAATGCATCGCCCAAAAAGGGGATGTGAACGCACGGGACAACAAAGGATGTACTGCCCTGCGCCTGCTCTTGGGGCAGGATGGCGATATCAACGACCGCGTGCAGGAACTCCTCAACGCCAAAGCCGATGTCAATCTCGGCGATTCCAACGACTTCACCCCGCTCATGACTGCCGCCTGCTACAAGGATACCGCCAAGCGTCGCTTTCGCGTGCAGCGTCTCATCAATGCCAAGGTTAATGTCAATGCTGCAGGAAAAGCGGGAAACACGGCTGCCATGCACCTGCTGCTCCACTATGATGACCCGGACACGCTGCGCATGCTGCTGGACGCCGGAGCGAAACCGGATCACAAAAACGGCGAAGGCAAGACCATGCTCGACCTGGCTATGGAAAACCACCGGAGCGCCTGCATCAAGCTGCTGAACGAGCGCAAAAACCCCGGCTCGAAAACTGCCTCCAAGGCGCGTGATTCCGAAGGGCGCACGGCGCTGATGCGGGCTGCTCTCGACCCCAACGGTCTCGACCGCCTCAGGGAATGCATCGCCCGAAAAGAAGATGTGAACGCACGCGACAACAAAGGATGTACTGCCCTGCGCCTGCTCTTGGGGCAGGATGGCGATATCAACGACCGCGTGCAGGAGCTCCTCAACGCCAAAGCCGATGTCAATCTCGGCGATTCCAACGGCTTCACCCCGCTCATGGCTGCCGTCTGCTACAAGGATACCGCCAAGCGTCGCTTCCGTGTGCAGCGTCTCATCGGTGCCAGGGCCAATGTCAATGCCGCAGCAAAAATGGGGAACACGGCTGCCATGCACCTGCTGCTCCACCATGATGACCCGGATACGCTGCGCATGCTGCTGGACGCCGGAGCGAAGCCGGATCACAAAAACGGCGAGGGCAAGACCATGCTCGACATAGCTTCGGAGAACCACCGCAACGCCTGCATCAAACTGTTGAACGAGCGTTTCCCCGCCGCCTCCTCCGGTCACCCGTGGTGGTACATTATCGGAGGCGTATTGCTCGTTCTCCTCATCGGCTGCGTTTGTCTCCGCCTACGCCGCAGAAAATAGGAACCGCAAAATCGCGCTGCAATTTTCAATACCCGAAAGGAATAATGACGGATAGCCCCCTCTCTTCAATGCCATGCGTATGACAAAAAAACTCGACAGACAATCACCCTCGCTCATCAAGACAGGCTCAGGTATCAACCTCAAGACAATCATGGCAACGCCGCATATCATTCCTTCAGAGTCAGCAAATCAGAAGCTCAACAAGCCGGAAAAACTACATTATGCAACTCTTCTCAAAAAATACAGCTCGAAGGAATGAGTCGGGGTCAGACTCCTACTTCATGAGATTTTTTGTTATTTCCCTTGCCTTGTCTAACAAATCATGATAAATTGCCATCGATTTCCGGACAAAACGTTACGCTGAATTCCGATGCCGCCTCGGTCAGAAAACTTTGATGTATCTGCTTCTTGTGAGCGCTATGTGGCGTACTTATTCGCCGGCATACTGATTTGCTTTGGCGTAGCGAGCGGACAGGAAAAGGAGCCGGAGTCCGCCCCTCCGCAACAGGGGGTGATGGTTCTCATACCGGCAGACATGGAAAAGCATGCGGAAGGGACTAAACTCAGCAAAAAAGAGAAACGCACAGCTGATTTGATCAAGAAGATCAAAGCCATCGAAAAGGGTGGGGATGTGGATGCCACAAACAAGCACAGACAAACCGCCCTCATGTACGCCGCAGCCTCCGACAATTTTTTAGTCGTCTGCTGGCTTGTGGCGAAGGGAGCCGATGTCAAACTCGTGAGTGAAAAGGGGAAATCGGCTCTCGACTACACCACTGATGCACGAATCCTCAAATTTTTGCGCTTTGTGAATGAGCATACAGCAATTCCGGATCAACCGACGCTTCTTCCCTTCCCGGCAAGGAGTGCAGAGTACCTGGCGCTCCATGTCCGCCTCGCCCCGCAGGCAGCCGAGGGCGCACCCGCTTTGCCAATGGCCGCAGACATGACAGGAGAAGGACTGCTGCTCGCGATCGCGCTACAACTGCCTGCCGGTGACCTTACCCCCGCTCAGCAATTCGCCGCCGCCCTGTTGCAAGGGGAATTGCCCGCCGCTGCCTCCCTGCTGCGGAAACACCCCCGGTTGTTGTACGAGCACGGTATACTACGCCTGCTCAATCAGGCGGGCGCCGATGTGAATGTCAAAGACTCTGAAGGGCAGACTCTGCTCCATCGTTTCGTCAATTCTCCGGAGCATGTGGAGGCTTTGATTCAGGTTGGCGCGGCGGTCGATGCGACGGATAAACACGGCAGGACGCCGCTTTGCCTTGCTGAAAACACTGATTCCATAAAACTTCTGGCCAAGTCCGGCGCCGATGTAAATGTCAAAGACTCTGCAGGGCAGACTCTGCTCCATCGTTTCGTCAATTCTCCGGAGCACGTGGAGGCTTTGATCCAGGTTGGCGCGGCGGTCGATGCGACGGATAAACACGGCAGGACGCCGCTTCACCTTGCCGAAAACCTCGATTCCATCCGACTTCTTGCCGACGCCGGCGCCAAGCTGAACGCACCGGATGACCAAGGACTCTCCCCGCTTCACCTCGCCGCAAACTCCCCTGAACGTGTCGAAGCTCTCATCCGAGCCGGAGCCGACGCCAACACTGCGGCGCCCTCCGGCAAAACACCCCTGCATATCACAACCTCTGCACGCACGGTGCAGCTGCTGCTCCGGGCCGGGGCAGCTATCGATGCCGCGGACAAACTGGGCAATACGCCACTCATGGCGCATGCGGCTATGGACGACCCTGCCGATGTGGCAGCCGCCACCGCCTTGCTGGATGCCGACGCGGATACAACGCTCCTGAATAAGCG
>CANQGG010000033.1 GCA_947601655.1 uncultured Akkermansia sp. | reverse complement strand
GATCGACCAGCGTTGTCTCCAACTGCACCATGCTGCAGGGGCCAGAAGTCGTGCTCTCTACAAAAATGTGCTGCGCGATGCCTCCACCTGCATCTTTGGAGGAAACATCCGCGTGGAACCCGGCGCGCATGAATCGGATGCCTACCTCTCCAACCTGAACCTCATGCTCAGCCCGGAAGCGACCGTGCATTCGCTGCCGCAACTGGAAATCATGGCGGATCGTGTACGCTGCTCCCACGGCACTGCAAGCGCCCCCATTGATCCGGAACAATTATTTTACCTGCGTTCCCGCGGCATCGGGGAAACTGATGCGCAAGCCATTCTCGCTGACGCTTTCCTTAATGAAGTTTACCTCCTCTTCCGCCAACCCTGAACATCTTCAATCGTGAACAAGCTCTTCCCTTTCATCTTCCTTCTGCTCTGCTGCCTCGCCCATGCACAGCAGGTCATTCGCGATACCATTCCCAGTCAGCACCTCGGGCACGACGTCCCTGCTGTCGTTATCCTCCCCACGACGGAGGAGAAGCAAGCCCTCCCGGTTATCTACTTGCTGCATGGCTACAACCAAAATGAAAATGACTGGCTCGCCATCCGCCCGGATCTCCCGCAAATCGCGCAGCGTCTCGGCATCATCATCGTCTGCCCCGGCGTAGGAAACACGTGGTACGTCGATAGCCCCGTTGCGCCGGGTCAACGCTGCGAGAGTTTCATGATTCATGAGCTTGTGGCATACATTGATTCCCATTACCCAACGCGGAAGGACCGCCGTGGTCGCGCTATCACCGGTCTGAGCATGGGCGGTTATGGTTCACTCCGGCTGGCGGGAAGGCACCCGAACCTCTTCGGCGCAGCCGGATCCACGAGCGGACCAATCGACATCCTACCCTTCCCGAATCGCTGGGGAATGGATAAAGTGTTCGGAACTTTTGAGCATCAGTCAGAAACGTGGAAAGAACACAATATCATTCTGCACCCGGAATTGTTCACCCCACAAACCGCTTACATCTTCGACTGCGGGACAAAGGACTTTTTCCATGAGGGCAACGCACAGTTGCACCGTATCCTGCTGGAAAAGAAAGTTCCGCACACCTACATCTCTCAGCCAGGCACCCACAACATAGCCTACTGGCGCAGCTCCGTTCTCCAGCACCTCCTCTTCTTCGCCGAATTTTTCCGGGTAAGCATGGATGCCCTTCCGTCCACCTGATTTCTCTTGAAAGACCCGTAAATGGACTTGTTATTTTTCGGCGGCATGTTAGGATGGGGTGTATACACTTTCTCCTATGAAAATTATCAGCGGAACTGCTCATCCCCACCTTGCTCAGGATATCGCCATCGTCATGGGGCTTCCTCTCTGTGATACAGAAGTCACCTCCTTTCCGGACGGGGAGAGCTTTGTGCAGATCAAGGAGAGCATTCGCGGCGCGGATGTCTTTATCGTGCAACCAACCTGCCCACCAACCAACCACAACATGATGGAACTTCTGGTGATGGTGGATGCTGTGCGCCGCGCCAGCGCCAGCCGCATTACCGCAGTCATGCCCTTCTATGGCTACGCGCGTCAGGATCGCAAGGACAAGCCCAGAGTACCTATCACTTCCAAGCTGGTGGCAAATCTTCTCACGGCTGCCGGTGTGAACCGGGTGCTCACCATGGATCTGCACGCTGCACAAATCCAAGGCTTCTTCGAAATCCCGGTGGATCACCTTTACTCCCTTCCCGTGCTCATCAAGCACCTCAAAGAACACTATGTGGAGGATATCAACAACCTCGTTGTAGTTTCGCCCGACATCGGCGGAGTGAAGACCGCAAAAAATTATGCCAACATCCTCGGCACTGAACTCGCCATTGTGGCCAAGCAGCGTATCTCCGCCACCGAGGTAGATGCCCATGCGCTCATTGGCAATGTGAAAGGCAAAGATGTGTTGCTCGTGGACGACATGACGGAGTCCGGCGGCACACTTTGCGCGGCGGCGGGAATCCTCAAGAAACACGGCGCGGCGCGCATTTTCGCCGGTGTCTCCCATGCGGTGCTTAACGAAGCAGCGCGCACACGCTTACTGGAAAGCCCCATTGAGCGTCTGCTCACCTCCGACTCCGTGCCCATGGCTTACGGCGAGCGAGTGGATACCGTCAGTATCGCTCCGCTTTTCGCACAAGCAATCGCCAATATCCACAACGACGATTCTGTCACGCACCTCTTCGAGGTGTAAATGCCCTCCCTCTACTTCTCGCTCCAGAGGATCTGGTTGATCCCTCCATTGGCCGCCTTAATGCGCCGGAGACGCTCTTTGAGGTCCCTAACGACCTCGGGGTGCTGCTCGGCGATGTCATTCTTCTCTTCGGGATCCTCCTCCAAGTCGTAAAGTTGCCAGACGCCTTGGCGTGTTGGAGAAAGCTTCAGATTTCCGACACGCAGGGCGATGAGGCTTCCCCAGTTGGCATGTTCAGGCAGTTCGTCGCGTCCTTTGGCATCCTCGCCGCAGAGGGCGGGGAGCATGTCCTGGCTGTCATCCATGGAGCCCTCCGGTATCTTGTCAAAACCGACGAGGCGAGCAAGTGATCGGGCGAGATCTACCTGACTGATGAGGGCGGCGGATCGTCCAGGCTGAACGACGCCTGGCCAGTGGACAATGAAGGGCATGCGAGTGCCGCCCTCGAGCAGGGTGTACTTGCCGCCGGAAAAGGGAGCGGCAGGATTGTGACCGGCGCAATCCTCCGGTGCTCCGTCCAGATAACCATCCGCAATGACCGGACCGTTGTCACTGGTGAAAATCAGGAGGGTTTCTTCCGGCTTGTAGCCGGCATCCGCCAGGGCTTTCCGAACCACACCGAGGCTGCCGTCCATCTGCACGGTGACGTCCCCGCGAATGCCAAGGCGGCTGGATCCTCGCCAGCGCTGGTGGGGATCGCGCGGCACGTGGATATCATTCGTGCAGAAGTAAAGGAAAATAGGCTTGTCGGCGTTTTCCCTGATGAAATGCACTGCGGCTTCGTTGATGCGATCGGCTATATCCTGGTCCTTCCAAAGGGCAGCCTTACCGCCCTGCATGTGACCAATGCGAGAGATGCCGTCGATAATGGTTTTGTCGTGCTGCTTATCAGCACTGCGTCCCCATGGTTTGAGGGCACCGGCAAGCTGCTCCTCAGTGAGATCTGCGGCATCTACTTCGCCTGGGAAGCGGAAAGCAGGCTCATAGTTGACCTGGATGGGGTCAGAAGGATCCAGTCCTACCACACGGCCATTTTGAATGAAAACGCAAGGAACTCGGTCTCCTGTGGCCGCCATGATGAATGACTCATCAAAACCGACCTCGCGAGGAGAAGGAGAAATGACCTTGTTCCAATCCGTAGGCCCCTTACCGCGACCAAGACCGAGGTGCCATTTCCCGATCGCAGCCGTACGGTAACCGGCAAGCTGCATCATAGCAGGCAAGGTAAGTTGCTCGTCCTTCACCGGCAGGATGAGCTTGGCATCCCCAGGCAAAATTCCCATGCCGCGCCGCCGCCAGGCATAGGTACCGGTGAGCAACGAATATCGGGAGGGAGTGCACACACTGCTGCTGCTGTGTGCATCCGTAAACACAAGTCCTTGTGAAGCAAGCGAATTGAGATTCGGGCAAGGGACAGCATCGCAGCCATACGCAGAAGTGTCATGGTAACCGAGATCATCCGCAAAGAAGATGACGATGGCGCGAGGTTTGGGCAGTTCCGATTGCCCTGCACAAGATAACCCGGCAGCAATGCACAACGCAAAGAACACAAAAATAACTCTTTTCATAAAATTTCCTGAAATGAAGGAGCGTTGATCAGGACTTGCTTATCTTTTCACGTTGAGGCAAATTTTCCTGCTTGATCAAACGTATAAAGCACACAATGAGCAGAGTCCATACAAAACCGATGGAAAGCAGCATGGTGATGATGCCCGGAATGGTCATAACTCAGGAGAGGATTGTTTTTTCACGATTTTGTGAAATTTTCGAGATGTGTGCACTACGAACGCCATGAAAACATAGATTGCAACCATCCATGCAAGGGGAAATACAGCACCGGGACAGCCACGCGCGATGTTGAGGATATGCTCACTTGTGGTGACAAACATGTTATTGTACAGCCATGAACAAAAGATAACCAATAGGATGGAAGGCGTGACCCATTTAATCACAAAACCCAGCCCTCGCGGGAGAGGGATACGCGAACCACGGGAAAGTTCCCGCAACCCATTGCTCGTGCCCCATACCCCGAGGAAGAGAGTAAGGTAAAGCGCAGAAATGAGGTAAAGACACATGGTTCCCATCCAAAAATCCAACGTATTCAACGCAATCATGCCGTTTCCTGTGTACCAGGAAACGGAAAAAGCCCCCACGATAATCAACATGCCCACAACCACGACGCTTTGGCTGCGACGAAGGTGCCAGAACTCTTCAAGAAACGCCATACTTGGTTGAAGAATAGAGATGGAACTCGTGACAGCTGCCAGGAAAAGCAAGGCGAAGAATAGAGCGCCAAAGAACTGTCCTCCCGGCATCGCCATAAAAACCTCAGGAAGCACGGTGAAACCGAGTCCGAAGGTGCTGGCTCCGGCGGCAGCTGCCACGCCGAGGAGAGATACTGCCGCCGGTACGATCATCATGCCGGCGATGCCCACTTCCACCACCTCGTTGGCAGCATTCGCTGTGAGAGAAACAAGAGCGATATCCTTGCGGCGCGCCACATAGCTTGCGTAAGTAAGTACAGTGCCGAAGCCAATAGAGAGGGAAAAGAAAATCTGCCCGGCGGCGGCGATCCATAGCTCCGGATTCATAAGCCCCTTGATGAGGGAAATCTCCTCACAGCGCACATCCCTGCCGGGATTATCATCCATCACCTTCTGCAGAATCGCTCCCTTTTCCTGCGGGGTTGCATTCGCTGGCACCATCTCCACTGTCCTGTCCTCTACCAGGAGAACAGTCTTCGATGGGTTCCACATGTAACCAAGTCCCTGATCCACACTGCGATGCGGAAATTCCGGGTTCGGCGTACCAAGCGTGAGAACACGCACCAGGACGATGAGAGCTGTAAGCAGCAACAACGGCATGCTACGCTTGCAGAACCACTCAATACCCTTCGTTACCCCGCGGTAAAGTACAACCAGATTCACCGCAATTGCAAGAAAGAAGAAAATGGGCAGACTGCTACCACCGCTGTACGCCGCGCCATCGGCTGCGCTACCGGTAAAATGTGTAAAGAAATTTGCGAAAGCCGCTGAGCCGTGAAGATTTAGAGCGCCAGTGGCCATGCTGTAGCAATAGCCAAGTGTCCAACCCTCCAGATACATGTAATACATGCCAATGCCAAGAGGGGCAAGCACCCCGGCAATACCCAGATACTTCCACACGGTTGAATGGCTGATGAGCATGAACGCCGAGGCGCAGCTGTGCCCCCCCAGGATGCCGCTGCGACGACCAATCGCCCACTCGACCCAGCATAGGGGAACGCCTAGAAACACGAAAGCACAAAAATACGCGATCATGAACGCTCCGCCGCCAAACTGCGCCGCCAACCCCGGGAAGCGCAGAAAGTTTCCAAACCCCACCGCACTGCCGGAAACAGCAAGCATCACTCCCAATTGAGAATTCCAGTTGACTGGGAGGGAAGTTCCCGACTTTATTTCGGATCTCATAGGAGGAGATGTTTTTCTGGTCCTACGCGAGAGTTTGGTAGAGCGGCTTGTTGTTGGAGGCGTCGAGGATGGCAAAGGACTCGCGGTGTATACTGGGATCTGAGCGGAAAATCAGGCGTCCGGAGCAGAGACGCTCAAGCTCCACAAGCAAGTTAGCATCCTCATTCTTGAAACGTGACAACACACTACTGTTCACCACCACAACCATATCCCCCACACCGGAATCGCGGTACTTGAGTATCGTAGCCTTCAGCTGGCGCTGAATCTCCACGCTCATAGTCATCACACTCTTGATCCGCCCTCGCCCGTGGCAGTACGGGCAATAGTCGTTGACGTAATCCAACAGAGATTCATTGATACGCTGGCGCGTCATCTCCATGAGTCCGATGGGAGTGATCTGCATCACCTGCGTCTTCGCCTTGTCCCGTTTCAACGCCTCTTTCATCGCTTTGTACACCGCCTGCTGATCCTTGCGATGACGCATGTCAATGAAGTCCACCACAACTAGACCGCCGATGTTACGCAGACGCAACTGCCGAGCAATCTCGCGAGCAGATTCAAGATTGGTCTCCAAAATAGTTTTATCGAGGTCCTTGTTACCCTTATTGCGGCCGGTATTGATGTCAATGGCAATGAGCGCCTCCGTCTCATCAATGACGAGGTAGCCTCCGCATGGGAGCAACACTTGTCGCTGAAAGGCCTCATTAATCTGTTTTTCAATTCCCAACTCCTCAAAAATAGGCTGTCTGGTAGAATGGTACTGAATATGGCGCTTGGCTCGCCGGGAAATCTTGCCAGCAATCTCCTGCATGTAGGCGGTCGTCTCCTGATTATCGCAAAGGATGCAATCGACGTTGTCAGTGAGAAAATCACGAGCTGTGCGCTCAATGAGGTCTGGCTCGCGATAAACGCAATGAGGATCCTGCTCAGCAGCAAATTTTTTCTCCACCTCGTGCCACTGTTCCAGCAGCATCGCCAAATCCCGCACAAAGTGGCGGAAGCGCTGCCCTTGAGCCACAGTACGCATGATGATACCCATACCATCCGGCACGTTGAGCTTCTGCACGATTTGACGGAGTCGCTGACGCTCTTTCGGATCATCAATCTTACGCGAGATACCGAACTGATCCGTGAAAGGCATGAGTACGATATAGCGTCCCGCCAGTGAGATATTCGTGGTGACTCGTGGTCCCTTGGTACCAATTGGCCCCTTCGTGACCTGCACCATGATATCCGAACCGACCGGGTAAATGTCCGGAATATCCTTGCTTGTGATTTTTTTGGGCTTGCGACGGGGACGCCCTTCCTTCTGTATCTCCTCCAGCGATGAATCCAACGCCAGCGGAAGCGCATCCCAGAAATGCAGGAAAGCATTTTTCTCATAACCAATATCCACGAACATGGCCTTCAGCCCTTGTTCGATATTCTTCACCTTTCCCTTAAAAATGCCTCCCACAATATTATCTTCCCCTTCGCGCTCAATGCTGTACTCCTCCAGGACTCCGTCCTCCAACAGAGCAACGCGCCTCTCCAACTTCTCCGAGTTGACCACGATGGTGGTTCCTTCCAGGGGATTGTTTTGTCCAAGCACCAGAAGGCGTTTTACTACTTTAATCATTTTCAAAAAAACAGTCAATGTCAGGTTATTATGGTTAAATGTTGGCAAACGCTTTACAAACACCTGCCAACCTTCGCGTATCCGGCGGTAGCCACCTTGTCAGGCTCGCTACGCCAAGTCCCCTCTCACCACTAAATCCGTTTATCCCGGTTTTAGTCATTGTGTTCAAAGAGGGCTTCACTTTCTTGCAAGCATTTGCCGGTTCCCTCTGCCACAGCGCTCAGTGGATCTTCCGATATCTGAATCGGCAGCCCCGTTTGTTCATGCAACAACTCGCTGAGACCGCGCAACAAAGCGCCGCCGCCAGCCACGGTGATTCCACGGTCGTACAAATCGCTCGCCAGCTCTGGCGGACAATGATCCAGCGTCTGCCGCACAGCGCTCACGATAACATCAAGTTTATCCTGCAGCGCTTCACGCACTTCTTCAGAACGCACGGAAACGGTCTTCGGCAAACCTGTTCCACGATCTCGTCCACGCACATCCATTTGGAGCTCTGTCGGCAGTGGGTGCGCAGAACCGATGCGAATCTTGATATCCTCTGCAGTGCGCGTGCCGATAAGCAGGTTGTGAGCAGATTGCATGTGGCGTACGATAGCTTCATCCAGTGCGTCGCCACCGCATTTCTCCGACTGGCTATGCACAATGCCGGAGAGCGATATGATGGCTACCTCTGTGGTACCACCGCCAATGTCGACAATCATACTGCCCACGGGATCATTCACCGGGAGATTGGCCCCGATAGCAGCAGCCATCGGTTCTTCAATGAGCTGCACAATGCTTGCGCCGGAGTTATAGGCTGACTCTTCAATCGCGCGACGCTCCACTTCCGTGATGCCGGACGGGTGCGCGATAAGAATGCGAGGACCTCTCAGACTACGATGCTGAATAGCTTTCTGGATAAAATAGCGCAGCATGTTCTCCGCTACGTCAAAATCTGCTATCACACCGTCCTTTAGCGGGCGAATTGCCATCACATTGCTCGGCGTACGACCCAGCATGCGCTTGGCATCCTCTCCCACGGCAACTACCTTACTGCCCTTCATGGCAACGACGGATGGCTCTCGAAGCACAATCCCCTGATTTTTGATATAAACCAAGGTGTTGGCCGTGCCGAGATCAATCCCTATGTCGTGCGAGAACACTCCAACCAGTTTTTTCAAAAATTGAAACATGTTGATAAAAATTAGTAGGAAAGTGAGCGCGTTCTTTCTATCAGATATTCTCTTTTAGTTTTTTAGAAGATAAAAGCGCATCCACTGACTGATGTGCTCCACGCACGGAGCGGATGCACGCACCCGCGCGTCAGTGTAGGGGGAGCCGCCCCATATGTCAAGCTTATTTTTCCTCGCTCCCTGATTTTGTAGATTGCAAAATTAAATCCATATTTGGATGCTATCCGACAAATTTTTCTTGCCAAACAAAAAAAGGCGTATATAATTGCCCCACCATGACCCGCAAAGGTGGTATTAACAAAACACGTAAGGCAGTAGCCAAGCGTTTCAAGGTCACCGGCTCGGGCAAGGTTCTGCGCCGCAAGCAAGGCAAACGCCACATCTTGCAAAAGAAGTCCAGCAAGCGCAAACGCGCGCTGGGTAAACCCGCTCTCGTGGATGACACGCAGGTGTGGGCTGTGAAGCAGAACATGCCCTTCGCCTAAGCCGACGAAATGCCGCGCTTCAGCCGAAACACCTACCCGTTTCCCGGGTAGCCTTCGTGCAGCCTTCCTCTCCATGACGAGAGGAGCGACGAGCGAGACTGCAAGGAGGTGAGGAAGAACAGCTCGTTACTCTCCAAAACAATTCGTTAAATTATGGCACGTGCTACAAATGGGCCGGCTTCTCGCGCCCGCAGAAAGCGCATCCTACAGCGCGCTAAGGGGTTCCGCGGTTTCCGCAGCAAACTCTTTCGCTACGCCAAGGATGCAGTATACAAAGCATGGCAGTACGAGTACCGCGACCGCAAGAGAAGGAAGGGACAATTCCGCCGACTCTGGACTTCCCGCATCTCCGCTGCTGTACGGCAACAGGGGATTACCTACTCGCGCTTTACAGAAGGGGTAAAGGCGGCAGGCATTGAGCTGGATCGTAAATCGCTCTCAGAACTTGCTATCGCCAATCCAGAGGCCTTCAAAGCGGTGGTGGATCTCGCTAAAAAAGCTCTCGGCAGCAAAGAGGGAGTTACCCTCTGATTGCCGACCTTCGAAGGCAACCACTTTTGGTAACTCGCCACACAGATTAACAATAAACAAGCAGGGCTTCTCGCATTGACCGCGGGAAGCCCTTCTTTTTCACGCTGCACATGGAGAGACGCCCCCAACGGGACAAGAAAGGGAGGATTCTCCCTGCGTAGCGTTTTTCAGAATGTCCTAAGAGAACACAAATCAAGCCTTGAGCTCACTCCCCAGCTCGATGATGGAATATTCCCCCTCGTGCAGGCGGTAAACTATTTGCAGCACATTACGCCGCGCGTTGCGGTAGAGCACAAATGGACGTCCGGAAATCTCCAGCTCCATGATGGCATCTTCCTTGTACATCGTTTTGAGCTCATAACCTTCGCGAGTAATACGCACCGGTTTGGGGTCCTCCGGGGCGTCGATGTCCACGTCATAATCCAGAACATCCTCCTCGTATACTTTCTCCTCAAGCTTGCGGATACTCTGGGAGCGGTGAGGCCGGAAATGCTTCATGAGCCGTGTCTTGTGCTTACGCATGCGACGCATAATTTTTGTAACAGTCTCGTCGATAGCAGCATAAAGATCCGCCCCTGTTGTTGACGCCTGAATGGTAATATGGTCTGCACAAAATAAAACTATCTCTGCCACGTGACGATCCTTCTGCACATCCACAATCACACGCGCCTCTACAATACGCGGATAATCAATATGAATCGCCTGAATTTTTTTCTCGGCAAAATCACGGATGGCATCCGTTACTTCGATATGCCTACCGGTCACTACAATGTTGGTCTCGTTTTTTGTTGGCATCGTCTCAATACAGTTTCTACATGTTGTCTGAAGCAGGGCCCCACAGTTCAACAAGAACACGGCTCCCCGTTGATGCATCTTATCCCTCGAGCATGGGTTTTGCAACAAAAAAAAGCGAGATGAGCAAGGCAAATGAACATGACGCAAAAAAATGAGATTGAACGACGCAAATTGGCTTGCTTTCAAGGAATGCACGCGTTAGAATGCTCCGGCTTCTTTTCGCTCGGTAGCTCACAGGTGCCCGCTCAACTACCGCAGAATGGGCCTCAGAGAACAGAAGCAAACACCTCATTCTAACCCAAACAATTCATGAGTAATCCTGAACTTGAGGCACTCATTGCCTCCAAGCTCCCGTCATTCCGCAAAGGGGACATCGTGAATGGCACTATCGTTGAAATTCGCCCCCAAGTCGTCCTTGTCGATATCGGTTATAAATCCGAAGGAGTTATCCCCATTTCCGAATTTGAGGACGAGGAAATTGAAGTAGGAGACCAGATCGAAGTACTCCTCGAAACCCTTGAGAACGAAGACGGTCACGTCGTTCTTTCCAAAGAAAAGGCCGCTCACAAACAGAATTGGGACAAAATTGTCGCCGTATTTAAGGAAGGTGGCCTGGTCAAAGGTAAAATCAAGAGCGTTGTGAAGGGCGGTCTCATGGTGAATGTGGGTGTGGAAGCTTTCCTGCCCGGATCCCAGGTGGACATCATCCCTCCGAAGGACCTTAACGAATACGTCGGCAACACCTATGAATTCAAGATTGTCAAGGTGAACGACGAGCGCAAGAACATTGTCCTCTCCCGCCGCGAAGTGATTGAAGCAGAGCGCAGCGAGCAACGTCAGCGCTTCCTGGAGACTGTCAAGGTAGGCGATCAAGTACGCGGGTTCGTCAAAAATCTTACGGATTTTGGCGCTTTCGTGGACCTCTCGGGCATGGATGGCCTGTTGCACATCACGGATATGAGCTGGGGGCGGGTGAATCACCCCTCCGAGTTGTTGCACATCGGTCAGGAACTCACTGTGCTGATTCTGGATGTCGACCGTGAAAAAGAGCGCGTTTCTCTTGGCCTCAAGCAGCTTACGGATAATCCCTGGGCCGATATTGAGAAGAAGTATCCCATCGGCTCTCACGTTAAGGGACGCATCACCAAACTTCTGGCTTACGGTGCATTTGTGGAACTGGAACGCGGCGTGGAAGGTCTGGTGCACGTCTCCGAACTTTCCTGGGTCAAGCGTATCACGCGTCCCAGCGACGTGCTCTCCCTGGACCAGGAAATCGAAGCGGTCGTCCTCAACATCTCCGTGGACGAGCAGAAGATCTCGTTGGGAGTTCGTCAACTGGAGGAGAACCCATGGGATGCCATCGAGGCACGCTTCCCGGTTGGCACAGTCATCTCCGGAGCAGTACGCAATCTCACCCCATACGGCGCCTTCGTGGCTCTGGAGGAAGGAATCGACGGCATGATCCACGTGTCGGATATGAGCTGGACACGCAAAATCAACCATCCTTCGGAGGTTCTCAAGAAGGGGGATGTGGTCGAGGCTCGTGTGCTCAGCATCGACAAGGAGAACCAGCGTGTCTCCCTAGGCATCAAACAGCTTGAGGAAGACCCGTGGGAGACCATCGACAACCGCTTCAAGGTGGGTGATCTCGTCTCTGGTCAGGTGGCCAAAATCGCCTCCTTTGGCGCTTTTGTCAACCTAGATGGCGATATTGATGGTCTTATCCACATCTCCCAACTTTCGGAAGGCCATGTGGAGCGTGTCAAGGACGTCATCAAAGTGGGCGATGAAGTGCAGGCTCGCGTGATTAAAGTAGACAAGGTGGAACGTCGCATCGGCCTTTCCGTCAAGGCAGTGAACTATAATGCTGAACAGCTTCGCCGTGAAACCGTAGCGTTCGAGACAGTTCGTGCCGGCGACATGGTGGGCCTGGAGCAAGCCTTCAACCTGGCTTCCCTGCAAGCTGAGGAATGGAGTCCCTCCGAAGAGAACGAAAAGAAGTAAATTTGCTGCCAGTTACCGCAAATTTTCTCACAAACCGCCGCAGATTTCCTGCGGCGGTTTCTTTATGGTACGTCAGGCAAGATTGAATGAAGCGGGACCGAGAGATGATTTTATACGCAAGAAGGTGAAAAAGATACTTGCCAGAGGGCGTGAGATATGCTAAAAAGAGGCGCTATGAAAAAAATTCTTTCTCTGGTAGCCCTGTTGGGCACGGTAGCCGGTTCTGCCTCTGCTGCCCCTTATTATCTTTCGCAACCTGTCGGCGGCGCACTGACGCCCTACGATTGGCAGCCCGTCTACTCCATTGAGGGCGTCTACAACTTTGTGGATGGAGATTTCCTTCCGGACACTTATGGCGCGAGGCTCAACTTCAGTCTCTACAACAATGCTGTAAGCACCGTGCGCCACCAATTTTCCATCAGTGCCGGCTACGAGTATGGCAGCGACACATTCACGGGGAATTTCGCCAACCATAATCTCGACTTCAAGACTGAACTCAGCCGCATCCCTCTCACACTGGGCTATGATGCTAACATTGTCCTTACGGATCATGTCATGCTTGATCTCGGCGCCAAGGCCGGCTATGCGTGGGGAGAAATCGAAGGCAAGGCCGACGACCTCGGATCGGCGAGCGACAGCGTCGGGGGCTTCACGTTCGCACTGGATGCAGGCATCAAGATTCAGTGCTCGGAGTCCATTTACGTCAAAGTAGGTTATGAGTTCAGCCGCACGTTCTATGGGAAAGTCATCGAGGATAGGTTCAATGCGAACTACGGCCAGCACAGCATCGTGATCGGCGTGGGTGCGCTCTTCTGATACCCGGACAACAGCCCTTGAAGGACCATCCGAATTCGCTTGAGGATTCGGATGGTCTTTTTCTCGGGACTTGCAGACAGAAAGTCAGCATGCTATGATGGAGCGTGATGGAGACCCTCTATATCCTGGATGGCATGGCGCTTCTGTACCGCGCCTTTTATGCCTTTATCAACGCTCCCATGCGCACGGCATCCGGAATAAACACCTCCGCCATCTTTGGATTCACGAATACCCTGCTCTCCATCCTCGAGAAAGGAACTCCGACGCACATTGTGGCATGCTTTGATGCCTCCGGTCCTACCTTCCGCCACGAACGCTATGCTGCATACAAGGCGACCCGGCAAGCTATGCCGCAGGAACTTCGGGATTCCGTGCAACCGGTTCTGGATATCCTGGGCGCTATGCGCATCCCTGTCCTGCGTGAAGCCGGAGTGGAGGCAGATGACCTCATCGGCACGCTCACGCGGCAGGTAGACGAGACAGGTGGAACAATGCAAGCTTTCATGGTGTCGGCCGACAAGGATCTGGGGCAACTACTCTCCTCTCACTGTTCACTTTACAAACCCGGAAAAAAGGGCACAGAATTTGAGGTGATCGATTCTGCCCAATTCTGCGAAGAATGGGGCATCTCCTCCCCGAAACAAATTATTGATATCCTCGCGCTCATGGGGGATAGTTCGGACAACATCCCGGGCATCCCCGGCGTGGGAGCTGTTACTGCTCGCAAGCTCATTGCACAGTTCGGCAGCGTGGAAAACCTGCTGGCACGCACTGAAGAACTGAAGGGCAAAATGCGTGAAAAAGTGGAAGCCAATGCGGAGAGTGCGCGCCTTTCCTATGAGCTCGCCACCATACGAAGGGATGTCCCCCTTCCACTCAAAATCGAGGATCTCACGCGCCGGTCTTTCGACACAGTTGCCCTGCAGAAGCTCTTTGCTCTCTTCGAATTTCGCGGTCTGGAAAAACGCTTGCAGCGTCTCGGAAAGACCATTGCCGTGACGGCGGAGGAATCCATTGGACCTCTTTTCGCTGAAAAAAAGTGGGAGGAACGAGAGGAAGCCGAACCCGTGCAGGGAAACCTTTTTGCCGTACCCGTTCTCAGAGATATCCATACAACACCGCATGATTACCAATTCGTCACAACGGATGAGCAACGTCGTAGACTCGCTCAACGCCTGACTGCTTCGCCTCGTTGGGCTTTTGACACGGAAACCACCGGACTCACGCCCGGGAAGGATCGATTGCTAGGCATCTCCTTTTGTCTGAGTCCGCACGAGGCCTTCTACGTACCCATCGGAGATGAAACCGACCTGGAACCATTCCGCGCACCGCTTGCCGGAGAAGCGCTGAAGGTTGGACTCAACCTGAAATTCGACCTTCAAATGCTAAAGAGCGCCGGGGTAAATGTGGCGGGACCTTTTTTTGATGTGATGCTGGCGCACGCGACGCTTCATCCACAGCTACGCCACGGCATGAATGAATTGGCGGAAACGCTGCTCTCCTACCGCACTGTACGGCTGGAGGAGGTGGCGGGAGAAGAGTGCGACACCGCCTCTGTACCTCCGGAAAAGATGAGCGACTACGCTGCGGAGGACGCAGATATCACTCTGCAACTGGCGGATGCGCTTATGCCGGAATTGGAGCGCGAAGGACAAATTGAACTTATGCGGCGTGTGGAATTCCCACTCTTGCCCGTGCTGGCGGATATTGAACTGGCAGGCATGCGAGTGGAACCCTCCCTGCTGGAAGAAAGCTCTGCTGAACTCGGTAAGCAGATCGATGCCCTGCGCGAACGCATCATCAGCATCGCCGGTCACCCGGTCAACCTCAACTCACCGCAACAGATCGGAGAGCTTCTCTTCGGCGAGATGAAACTGCTCGCCAAACCGAAAAAGACCCGCAACGGACAATTCGTCACAGACGAGGAAACCCTTCGCAAACTCGTGGGCCACGCCCCAATTGTGGCAGACATCCTGGAGTACCGCGAGCTCTCTAAACTCAAGGGAACTTATCTGGATGCCCTGCCGCGTTTCATCTCTCCGGTGGACGGACGCATCCACTCCACTCTCTTGCAGATGGTCACTGCCACGGGACGCCTCGCCTCTCAAAATCCCAACCTGCAGAACATTCCCGTGCGCTCTGCTGCCGGCAAACTCATCCGGCGCGCCTTCATCTCACGCGGAGAGGGATGGAGCATCCTCTCGGCCGATTATTCCCAAGTGGAGCTGCGTATCATGGCTGCTCTCTCCGGCGACCCTGCCATGGTTGATGCCTTTGTCCACGGACGTGACATCCACACCGAAACTGCTGCACGCATTTACGACGTGCCGATCCATGAAGTCACGCCGGACATGCGCCGCAGTGCGAAAACCGTAAACTTTGGCATTATCTACGGCATTTCCTCCTTTGGTCTCTCTCAGCGTCTCAACTGCTCGCGCACTGAAGCCGCAGCTCTTATCGACAACTATTTCAACCGTTTTCCGCGCGTTAAAGCATGCATGGATGACCTCATCGCCCGCGCCCGCACCTGCGGATATGCTGAAACCCTCTGCGGACGCCGCCGGGCTCTGCCGGATCTCAACAGCGCAAACTTCAACCTACGATCCGCGGCGGAACGTACGGCCATCAACACTCCCATCCAGGGAAGTGCGGCGGATATGATCAAACTCGCCATGGTGCGCGTGGCGGAGCTGCTGCATGGGCGGCGCACGCGCATGATCATGCAGGTTCACGACGAGCTTCTCTTCGACCTGTGGCATGAGGACGCCGAGGAAATCACCCCGGCCATCGTCGCCGCCATGCGTTCCGCCCTTCCTCTGCCGGGCGGAGTTCCCCTGGAAGTTGATGCACGCTCCGCGGATAACTGGCTGGATGCTCATTAAAACTTACTTACCACTACGCCCCCATGATCACGCTTGTAGGACTCGGTTACGACATCCACCGTTTTTCCACATCCCCGCGTCCGCTCACTCTCGGCGGTGTGCAAGTACACCCTTCCCGCGGGTTAGACGGGCATAGCGATGCCGATGTCCTCTGCCATGCGTTGGCGGACGCCATCCTGGGCGCCATCGGTGAGCCGGATATCGGTCACTGGTTCCCACCGGGCGACCCTGCATGCGCCGGCATCTGTTCGCTCCGCATTGTGGAGAAAGCCGTGGAATTACTGCAGTCGCAGGGAGGGCGTCTCGTGAATGCGGACTGCGTACTTATTGCCGAAGCGCCGCGCATTCTCCCCCATGTTCCGCAAATGAAAGAGACACTCGCTCCCATCCTCGGCATTTCCCCACGCCGCGTCGGCATCAAGGCCACCACGAATGAGCAGCTCGGCGCGCTGGGACGCTCGGAGGGCATGGCAGCCTTCGCCACAGTTTCTCTCCTTCTTCCCAACTCAATTTCCCCTTCCGAATGATGGACGCACAACTCCTCAAGGAGGCAGAACAAACTGTCACTTCTCTCACGCGCATGGGGCGCACCCTCACCACGGCAGAAAGCTGCACGGGCGGGCTCATTGCCGCCTCCATTACGGAAATTCCGGGAGCTTCAAGGGTATTCCGCTACGGATGGGTGACCTACTGCAACGAAGCAAAAGAGCGTCTCCTCAGCGTGCCGATGGTTCTCGTGGAGAAATACACGGTGGTGAGTGAGCCGGTCGTACTCTCCATGGCGAGTGGGGCGCGTGAACGTTCCGGCGCAGATTATGCCCTGGCTGTCTCCGGCAATGCCGGCCCTACAGCTGCGGATGGAGAACCTCCCGTTGGTACCGTGTGCATCGCTCTCGCCACGCCGACCGGGGAACACGCCGAGACTTTCTTTTTCTCTGACCTTTCCCGCACTGATTTCCGCCGCGAAGTCGTACGTCGTGCTCTCTCGATGCTGCTGCGGGAATTATCCGAGCCGTCCTGATCGCATTGACACTTGCAATTAACGACTCCTCCGCCCTCCTTCGTCCGAGGTGGTCTTTGACAATGAATTCGCCCACTTCTGGGCGAAAATTTGTCATGCAAAGGCTGCTTGCAGCATTGCCAAGGGAAGAGAAACATGCTATAATGGCGTGCGGCGGAGCTGTGACGCCGGAACATAAAATGATGAAGACAGCAACGTGAAGACAAGCGCGTATCTACCGCAGGAGCAGGGACTGTACAGCCCCTTGCAGGAGCATGATGCATGCGGTGTAGGAATGGTCGTCGATACTAATGCCGTGGCTTCCCACAGCATCGTGGAGAAAGGCATCACAATTCTCGAAAGGCTCCTGCATCGTGGAGCTACGGGGAGTGATCCGGAGACGGGAGACGGCGCAGGAATGCTGTTGCAGATACCGCATGAATTCTTCCGGGCTGTGGTGAAGGAACCTCTTCCGGCTACGGGGAAATACGCAGTCGGTATGTTTTTCCTGCCGAAAAACGAAGAACAGCGTGCAATCTGCTGCCGCCTGGTAGAACAGGCGGCGCAACAAGAGGGGTCGGCTGTGATTTGTTGGCGCGAGGTACCTGTGGATGAGGATGCAATAGGAAGCACGGCGCAAAACTGCGCGCCGCATATCGCGCAGTGCTTCTTTTCTGCCGTTGGGGATGGGGATGATGCGGAACGGCGGCTCTATGTGCTGCGGCGAGTGATGGAAAAACTGGTGGCATCAGAAATGCCGGATTTGGGAGATAAATTCTACATCTCTTCCCTTTCCACGCGCACCATCGTCTACAAGGGACTGCTGATGGCGCCGCAGCTGCCGCGCTTTTACAAAGATCTGGCAGATCCACGCTTCACAAGTTGCATGGCTATCGTACACCAGCGCTACTCCACCAACACCTTCCCCAGTTGGCCGCTGGCGCACCCCTTCCGCTACCTCGCACACAATGGCGAGGTCAACACCTTGCGCGGCAACCTTAACCAGATGAGCGCCTTGGAGGGAAATCTTGATTCCCCTCTCTTCGGTGAAGAAATCAAAAAGATCCTTCCCATCATACCCGAAGGACAAAGCGATTCAGCGAGTCTGGATAACGTGCTGGAGCTGCTTGCAACCGCCGGACGCAGTTTGCCGCACAGCATGATGATGCTCATCCCACAAGCTTTTGGCGAACGTTACTTCATTGGCGAAGACCTGCGCGGATTTTACGATTACCATTCCGGTTTCATGGCGCCGTGGGATGGTCCGGCCGCCGTCTGTTTCTCCAATGGACTGGGAGCAGGAGCCATCCTCGATCGCAACGGATTGCGACCGGCACGCTACGAGCTGGGAGAAGACGGACTCTTCATTCTGGCGAGTGAGGCGGGTGTTCTGGAGACAGATCCGACTCGCGTTGTAAAGCGTGGCAGTTTGAAGCCCGGCGAAATTGTGTGGATCGACTTTACTACTAAGCGTATCTCATACAACGCGGAAACCAAAACCAAGGTAGCGCGCCGCAGACCGTATCGCCGCTGGTGCCAGGAAAATCGCATCAAAATCCATGGTATCTTCGACAGTGTGGATGCCCCGCGCAGCGAGGCGCGACGTGTACCGGCCGCGCAGGTGCTCTTTGGGTATACGAATGATGAGATTGAGCATTTTCTGCTACCCATGGCGAATACGGCGCACGATGCGGTGTACGCTATGGGAAACGATGCCGCTCTGGCGATACTTTCAGAGCGGCCGCAGCTGCTTTTTGACTACTTCAAACAGCAGTTTGCGCAGGTAACCAATCCCCCCATCGACCCAATCCGCGAGCAGCTGGTAATGTCGCTTACCACCTTCATTGGAAATCCTGCGAACATCCTTGACGAGACGCCGCAGATGGCGCGCATCATCAAACTTGCACGCCCCATTCTGACGCTCAGCGATCTCGAAGCGCTCAAGAGCAACAAGGAGGAAGATTTCCGCTGTATCACTCTGCCAACCGGCTTTTCATCCCTCTCCGCCGAGGGACTGAAAGAGGCTATCGCCGAGCTTGAGAAGCAGACCGAGCAGGCTGTTCATCGCGGGTACCGCATCATCATTCTTTCTGATCGCGATCTCTCGCCGAACGAAGCGCCGATTCCATGTCTTCTGGCGGTGGCAGCAGTCAATGGTAAGTTGCGAGAGCTTGGTGTGCGCACAGGCTGCGCAGTGATCGCCGAGAGTGGAGAACCTCGGCAGGTGATGCACTTTGCCCTGTTACTCGGTTACGGGGCCACAGCGGTGTGTCCATGGCTGGCTCTCGAGAGTATTGTGCAGTTTGATCGACTGGGCAAGCTCGATCCCAATGTCTCTGCCACCAAAGCGACGGAAAATTATCTGAAGGCCGTGGATTTCGGTCTGCTTAAAACGATGAGCAAGATGGGCATTTCCACCCTGCGTTCTTACAGGGGCGCGCAGATCTTTGAAGCCATCGGTTTGGGGCAGGAAGTGACGCAGCGTTTCTTCCCCGGCACTGCTTCGCGCATCGGCGGTATCGGACTTGCGGAGATTGCGCATGAATCTGTTGCACGCCTGCAACGTGTGAAGAGCGTCTTTTTTGATGAACAGCCCCCGCAACCGGAAGAGGCCGGTCTTTACAAGTGGAAAAAAGGCGGCGAGAAGCACTTGTGGACCTCAAAGGTGATTGCCCAGTTTCAAAAATCCCTGCGCAATAACGACTATGCGCAGTTTAAGGTTTTCTCGGAGATAGTGAACAAGCAGTCAGAATCGCTTTGCACACTGCGCGGGCTGTTTGATTTCTCGGAGTGCACTCCGGTGCCCCTCTCCGAGGTAGAAAAAGAGGAGAGCATCATGCGTCGCTTTGTCTCGGGTGCCATGAGCTTTGGCGCCATCTCGAAAGAGGCACACGAAGCGATCGCTGTTGCTATGAATCGAATCGGCGCCATGAGCAACTGCGGCGAAGGCGGCGAGGATCCCTCTCGCTACGCTCCGCAACCGGATGGTGAAAATCGTTCTTCTGCGGTGAAACAGATTGCGAGCGGTCGTTTCGGCGTCACTGCAGAGTACCTTGCCAACGCCCGCGAATTGCAGATCAAGGTAGCGCAAGGAGCTAAGCCCGGCGAAGGCGGTCAGCTCCCCGGGGGCAAAGTGAACGATGAGATTGCGCGTGTGCGCCACTCTACTCCCGGCGTCACGTTGATCTCCCCGCCGCCGCACCACGATATTTATTCCATTGAGGACCTCGCCGAACTGATTTTTGACCTGCGCAATGCCAACCCTGAAGCTCGCGTGAGCGTGAAGCTCGTCTCGGAGCTTGGTGTGGGAACAGTGGCCGCCGGTGTGGTGAAAGGTGGAGCGGATGTAGTTCTCATTTCCGGACATGACGGTGGCACCGGAGCCTCGCCTCTTACCTCGGTCAAATACGCGGGGATGCCCTGGGAACTCGGTGTGGCAGAGGCTCACCAGACCCTCGTGTTGAATGGCCTTCGCGAGAAGGTCCGTCTGCAAACGGATGGGTTGCTCACTAACGGACGGGATGTGGTCATCGCCGCGCTGCTGGGAGCGGAAGAATTCGGTTTCGCCACTTCTATGCTCATCGCGCTTGGTTGCGTGATGGCACGCGTATGCAACAAAAACACCTGCCCCGTGGGCGTGGCGACCCAGGATCCTGACCTGCGCAAGCGATTCCGGGGTAAACCGGAGAATATTGTCTCCTTCATGCACTTTGTGGCGCGGGAGGTTCGCGAATACCTAGCCTCCCTCGGTCTACGCAGTGTGGATGAAGCCGTGGGGCGCACCGACCTTTTGCGCGTCCACCGCGCGCTGGATTTCTGGAAAACGCAAAATCTGGACTTTTCCCGCATTCTGCGTCCGGATGCCCTCCATGTCACCGGCATGCAGCACGCTATCAACCGCATCGTTCCCTTCGATGAAGCTCTCATGGAAGCTGCCAGGCCTGCCTTGGAAGAGGGGCAACCGGTGGAAATTCGTAGCAGCGTCTGCAACACCCAACGTGCCGTCGGCACTCGTTTCTCCTATCACATTGCGCACCGATACGGCCACGCAGGACTTCCGGAAGACACCCTCACGTTGCGCCTCACCGGCACGGCGGGGCAGAGTTTCGGTGCATTCCTGGCGCATGGCGTCACTCTCGCGTTGCAAGGACAGGCGAATGATTACGTGGGCAAGGGGCTTTCCGGTGGTAAGATCATCATCACTCCCTTCCCCGGTAGCCCGTACGTGCCCGGAGAAAACACCATTGCCGGGAATGTACTCCTGTATGGCGCAACCAGTGGCAAGGTGTTCATCCGTGGTCAGGTAGGGGAGCGCTTTGCCGTCCGCAATTCCGGAGCCTGTGCCGTGGTGGAGGGTACGGGCGACCACTGCTGCGAGTACATGACCGGCGGTTGTGTCGTTGTGCTCGGTCCCACCGGCCACAATTTCGGCGCCGGTATGAGCGGAGGCATCGCATACGTTTGGGACGAGCAACACCTCTTTGACCGTTATTGCAATCTTGATATGATCGACCTCGATCCCGTTTCTGATACGGAAGATATCGAACGTCTGCGCTCTCTCATTGAAGAACATGCGAGTCTTACCGGTTCGCAGCGCGCCCGGGATATCCTCGCGGATTTCGACAATGCTCTGCCGAATTTCGTGAAGGTTTTCCCCATGGAATACCGTCGCGTGCTGGGACAAATGACCTCTGCTGATGCTGCCGTCCCCCGCGCGGAGACACATAGCTGAGTCCCCCGATAACGCAATCTCTCCGCAGGGTAAAGTTCAACATTTGCCGAGGCGTCAGATCCACCGGCAAATGTCGCAGGTGTACACAAAACAACAGGAGCAACACTCCCGCTGCCCCGCAGCCATGGCAGAGACTTCTTCTCAGCTTTCCCCTTTTATCCCGCGCAATCAGAAGGGAATGTCATCATCCTCTTCCATGGGCATTGGCGCCGGAGTTGGCGATGCAGCAGGCGGCTGAGGTTGGCTTTGTTGCCGGTACGATGGGGTGTAGCCGCCGGAGGACGGAGCCCCTGCACCGCCCTCGCCGCGACCGCCGCTGAGCAGCTGCAAATTTTCAGCGATGATGCGGATCCGGCTGCGCTTCTGCCCCGTCTGTCTGTCTTCCCAGGTATCCATCTGAAGACGTCCCTCAATGAATACGGGACGCCCTTTGGTCAGGTACTGCGCGGCGATCTCGCCGGTACGTCCCCAGCAGGTCACATCCAGGAAAGTCGTCTCCTCACGGCGCTCTCCCTCATTGGGTCCCGGCGCCACGCGGTTCACAGCTATTCGCAGCTCAGTGAGAGACGCTCCACGGGGAGTCGTACGGGGTTCAGGGTCTGCGGTGAGGTTTCCGATCAGCATTACTTTGTTGAGATTAGCCATAGGTGTAGTGAGGTTAGGCGTTGCACGCCGGTTCATCAATAGTTCGTGGGGTATTCTACGCACACAGGAGGGCAAAGACAAGAAAATTATGCGCCTCCGATGCGAAGATTTCCACGGATTGAGATCTCCTTCGAAAAAATAAAGTTGACTTTCACCGTCTTATGTGTTAGACATCCCCTGGCTTTGTCCAAAACCTCGATTCCACACCGCCTTCGTGGGGTCTTCTGCACATTGATATCATCGAGCGCGCTGGCATTTTTTCTCTCCTGATTGTGCGAGAGATGTTCTGTTGTCTGATGCCGAAATTGAAGCCGATTTGCCCTTTCCATCTTCCGGTACGCGAAGAACGCTCGCTTGGTGTCTGAATTTCTGTTTTTTCGCAAATATATTACACAAAGCAAGTTATGCTCGATGATATCAATACTGCTGAATGGCGGTTATATGGCCCATTCCCATTGATGATTTTATAATGGGATCTATATTTAATCGTGCAGGACCACAAAAAGCTTGACATTCGCGGGAAAGCGTGTAATTCTCATAGTAGTTAGAATTACATCTTATATATTGTAAAAACAGCCAACTGAACAAACTATGAATGCTACGACAGAAAAGGATAACCTGACAGTTACCCGCACCTACCAGGGTCGTGTGACATGGGGAGCTTTTGAGGGTCAGGTCGAAGACACAAAAGCCGTGATCCAAGCTTTGAAGGAAACGCACACATTATTCCAGGATGCCGTGAACTACCACTTAGTTGCGCTTGCCGGCATGGCTCACAGGGAGAAAACAGGAGAAGGAAACATTACGAGTGTATTCCGAGCACAAGTGGAGGGCTTATGGGAGCAACGCGAGAGCGATCTCAAAAGTTCGCTTTACCGTTCTTTCCGACTGAAAAAAGACATGGATTTTGAGGAATTTGTAGGGCAGTGCATCTTTAACGGATGTGAGAGACCTGACCTGCTGCCGAGCGTGTTGGAATGTATCCTCACAGAAACAAAAAAGGGGAGCAATTCAATTCAGCAGGGAGGGCGCGGCTTGTTGCCCAAATTGTGTTGGAAGGGATATACCGGCACGTTTGAAGGCGACGAGACTCGCAAGAAAAGACAACTTCTGTACGAGACGTTGAGAAACGCGGATAGCATCCCACAGAGCAAACTGAAAAACCTGGCGGAAAATATGGATATTGTCTGGGCAGGTGTGCCGACTAAATCCAAGGCCGGTCATCCGGAGCATGTTCTCTATTGGGATGAAAAAGGCACGAGAAAAAAAGTGAAAGAGGAAATGGAGAATCTGAAAAAAATTGTGCAGAGTAAGACCAATAGGAATTGGGAAAAATGGGCGCAGGAACAAGGGATCAATTTGGAAGAGCAAATTGAGCTTGCACTCGGGGAGGACGATATCGAGAAGAGAGATAACATACGACCTTTTGCCAAATGTGCGAAACCTAAGAAGAACCTCAAACCGGCGGCAGTTTTTTTCATGTACTACCCGAGTAAAATCTCGGCAGCACTATTAAGAGTACAAATGGAAACATTGGGTGTTTCATCGGTAGACCCAACAGCCTCGCCAGGGGATTCTGTGCCCCTTGCCAGAGGAAGCAGGGGTTACGTGTATCCCGGTTTTACCGGTATCTCGGGGAGGTGGGAAGGAGGGGTAGAAGCCGGAGAGATGTACGAAAAAGAGTGGGACATCCTCGCGTTCAAGGAAGCATTGAAGGTCATCCACAGTTTCCGCCTGAAAACGGAGGAGCGAAATAAGGAATTGGAAGACCTCCGCTCGGAGGTACGCTACATGGAGGGAGAGACGGATACCATCCAAACAAGCAGTGGTTCTGAAGAGGATGATGAAGAAGAGAGTAAAGATGACAAGCCTGTCGTTTTGAAAGGTGATCCCCGTCATGAGCGACTCCTGCAGGTGCTGGAAGAGTTCCAGCAGCGTGAAGGAGACAGAGAATACACATTGACGGAACGCACACTCAAGCACGTGGAAAAATTGGTTGCAGAATGGAAAAAATGCTTATCATATTGGGAAGGGGCGAACGATGAGGAAATAACGAGAGAACTCATGAAGATCACTCGAAGAAATACAGTTTCTGACGATGACTCTCATGAAGGGTCTCTCCCATTGTACGATGCCTTGTGCAAGCCTGAGAACCGTTGCATATGGGCGGAGGAAGCGCCAATCGGCAAAGAGAAACGAGCAAAAAATATCTTACGAGCGTATTCCGCCTTCCAGGAAAGGAAGAGAAAGATCAAGCAACTGAGTCGTCCGGTGAGAGTATCAGCAGCCCACCCGGAACACTCTCCCCGGGCTTTCACATACTCTGACTTCAAATTGTGCGGACCCGACAGAATTCGCAACTACTGCTTTGTTGAGGGGAAAGAGGCGGAATTGCAGCTGGCGGTCATGAGCAGAAACGAGCAAGAAGAGTGGGGAGCATGCGTGGTTCGGGTAAAATACTCTGCCCCGCGTTTGGTCCGAGATCAGTTGGGAACTGATTCTGCGCATTGGCCTGATCCGGCAAAGAGTGACGCGAAAAATGAAGTATACCCATGGTTGCAACCTATGATGCAAGCTCTTGGTCTTGAGCAAAAAGCATCCCTCAAGAAGACCCCGGCGATTACTTTGGCCTTCTCAGTAAAAAATGGGAAAGAAAGCGCTCTCTTGAACTTCCCTGCAACACTGGACGTAAGCCCCATGGTTCAACAAATAGGCAAGCAGGCCCTTTGGAATAGACAATTTGTGGGAACGAAGGAGAAACATATGTACTTGCACTGGCCGAGTACATGGGACAATAATCAAGGAATCCCGTGGTATCAAAGCACTGAGGTGCGAGAGAAAGGATTTGATGTGTTGAGCGTGGATCTGGGACTTCGGTACGCAGGGGCATGGAACCTGACGCATGTGCAGTGCCATGAGGACTATGAAAAATTAACCGGGAGATGCATAGGGATTGCCGAAGACACGGCTTGGTATGGGTTCCCTAAAAAACAAGGTCTCTTCCGTCTTGATGGAGAAGGAAATAGCAATAGTCGCGAAGAGCATCAGTCTCCCCGGGAAGTGCGTTCCGCGACAAAAGAAGAACATGAGAAATCTCGTGAGTTTATTCTCAGTCTTGATCAGAATGCTCCAATAGATGAGAGGTTCTGCGAGGAAATCGATTCCGAAGAAATGCCGACAATTTTGGAACTGCGCAACAGGTTGCTTTGGATATTCAGACGTTTCTTGAACAGATTCCGTTTCATCCACGCGTGTTCTGTTGATCTGCGCGATCCGGCAAAGGCGGACTCAAGCATGAAAGAACTCTGCTCAAAAGACGGGCAACAGAGGTTGAGCTACATTCCCGGGTTAGTCGATGCCTGTCAAACCGGGCAAGCAGCTCCAATCCTGGACCTCCTGGATCAATGGCTGATCAGGTGGCGCGCGCATTTGCCGCGAAAGGCGGAGCAACTGACGAATATGATTCTCCCTCGTCGTCGAGGAGCATGGGTATGGACCCCCTCCATTCAGCCCGGGAAAATCGGGAGTGGCATCATGTCGATTACTCTCGAGCCCGAGGGAAAGAACCACAGCAGGCAGCATATCTTCCATTCAGGTGGTTTATCGATACAACGCATTGTTCAGATAGAGAAATTGCGTCGGGTATTGCAGTCTATGTCGAAGTTACTTTCCGTACCCCCGGGGCAAAGGTACGAAACTGTCAGCGGGATCGAAGTTCAAGATCCGTGTCCTGAGATATTGGAGAAGTATAACCTCATGCGAGAAGATCGAGTCAACAAGATTGCGCACCTGATTGTGGCGCAAGCGCTCGGATTGCGACTTAGTAGTCCGCGCGCCGGGAAAAATCCACCGGGGAAAGATGAAATACACGGCGAGTATGAAAGGATCCCTGGACGGAAACCGGTGGACTTTGTTGTTCTGGAGAATCTTAGCTCGTACAGGACGAGTGTTGGTAAAAAGAAGGATGAAAATCACAAGCTTATGCTCTGGGCACACCGTCAACTGGTCGATAAGGTCAAGCTATTACTTGAGGATGTCTTCGGAATACCCGTTCTCTTTGCTCCCGCTTCATACACTTCGCGTTTCGACTGTATGAACTCGGCGGCGGGTTTTCGTATGGAGCGTCTTTCAGAACATATCCTGAGTCGGGGAAAACTCAAAGACGAGCGAATTTATAGCGTGTACAGGGAAATTCATAACAAGTTGCAGGAACGCGAGAATGGTTCAAAATATTCACTCTACATACCGGTAGAAGGCGGTGAATTCTTCGTCGGCTATGGGGAAAAGAAGGAGAAACTGCGCGTGCGCCACGCGGATATGAATGCCGCGGTCAACATAGCGTGGAGAGCCCTTGCCAGTCCTGAAACTGTGGAGCTGCTCCATTCGGTAAGGATAGAAAAAAATAAAATTGCAAAAGGGACAATCCGCGGCAAGGCGCTCTCAAAAATATGTAGCCTAGATACAATTGAACCTGCCTCTGACGGAAAGGGAAGCGAGGATTTCACGGCATTCTACTTGCACCCGAAATTAATCAAGCTTGCTCCCGCGTGTTATTTGAGAGGGCAAAAAGAAGAAAAGCTTGCAATGACGCGCGGTTACCTGCTGTGGAAGAGGAATTCTGAGTCTCGCCAGTGGCAGATGTGTCACCAAATTAATTTGCGCATGTTGAAAAAAATTGAGGTAGACACCTCTAATCTTCAAGAACTGCTCAACGAGAACGATGACGGAATCTCCTTTTGATGAAGGACAGGAGGAGCCTGCTCCACTTATGCCCATTCGCCGTGTGCATAATTATGCATACTGTCCCCGTTTGTTCTATATGCAATGGGTAGACGGGGTATT
>CANQGG010000032.1 GCA_947601655.1 uncultured Akkermansia sp. | reverse complement strand
GCTCGAGCCTTGGCACTTGCTTCTTTGCAGCAGTTTCCCAAGGATCCGGAGACGTATTTCCTATTGGCTATGACAGAACGAGCTGATTCCAATTTTGCGAAGTCCAATGCATATCTGAAGAAAGCTTTGGAGTTAAAGCCGGGGAAGGGCAAGTACAAGGCAGCTCTTCATAAAAACGAGGTCATTCAGACAAACGAAGCCAATGTTATTAAACAGCTTTCCAACTAACCTGACAACTATGAAAATTACACCCATATTCTACGCACTGGCCGGGCTATCGCTGCTCGGGGCGACCATGGCAACGGCAGCTCCGAAGCCGGTGATTAAGGCGGCGGCTGAGAACAAACTGCCGGAGATTTGGCAAAATGTGCCGACGGCGCAGAGACTCTCTCTCGTGCGCGCAGCAGAGATGGATGCCCTGCGCATCCTGGCGGAGCGCATTGCCGGGCTTTCGCTCGATGAGGAAAGCACCGTGCAAGACCTCGCTGCCACGAGTGACACGGTGCGCGGGGAACTGGCAGCCGTGCTGCGCGGCGTGAAAACCACGGAAGGCCCGACCTACCACGAGGATGGTCGCGTGGAGGTGGTGCGCGCCGTGAAGATTAACCAGCTCGTCCGCACAATCACCGAGAAAAAGGGCAGTGCCGCGAAAGTGACCCTCGACAACCAGCAAGACACGCTGGATGCGCTGGGCAATGCCGCCATCCCCGGTTCCCTCGGACAGAAGCGCATTCTTGCCAAGCGTGCGGCGGAGATGGATGTGTATCGCCGTCTTGCGGAGCGTGTAGCGGGAGTGCAGATTGTCGGCGAGACCACATTGAAAGACTTTGTGGCAAGCGACGACAAGCTGCGCGCCTCTTTCAGCCACACGATCAAATCGGCGGAAATTACTTCCATCGCCTTCAATGACGATGGCACGGCTTCTGTGGAGGCCACTCTGAAAATCGGTCCGCTGGTGCGCACGATTGTGAGGCAGAAGTCGGCGCAGGGGAATGTGCTGAAGGTGGAAGAAAAAGCGGAACAGATGGAGATTACCGAAACGGGCAATGGCGCTCCCACAGAAGAGGGCGCCGATGGCTCGTCCGCTCCTTCTTCGAAGGAAGTGGATACGGTGATTTCTTCAGTTCTGGCCGTGTCTCCTGCCGTGGAGTGAAAGCAAATGATAAACACCATGAAAAAAACTCCTTACTTCTTCTCCTGCGTGGTGGCCATAGCAACGCTTGCCGCTTGCAGCAGTGACAAGGCTGAGGCTCCTAAGACCCCGCCGGCCGCTCCTGCTCCGGTCGCTGCTCCTCCTGCGGCTTCTGCTGTAAAATCTGCCGCGAAAGCACCTGTGCAGGCCGCTGTCAAGAAACAAACCGAGACGGTAAAATCCGCCGCGAAAAAGACCGTGAAAAAGGTGACCCCGAAGCCAGCCTCTCCAACCAAGGAGACGATCCGACAGACGGAGGAGGTCATCAGCACGCAAACGATTGTCAGTTGATTGAACCCCTATGAAACTCTCTCTCCTTTTCCCGCTCTTCCTCGCCTGTGCCTCTGTGGTGCAGGCGGGGGAAGATCCCTTCTCCAAATTGGCAACCTCTCTCGTGGAGCAGCTGCCGCAGAAGGATAAACCCATCAACCTCGGCGTAGGCAACTTTGTGTACGGCGATACGCAGATGATGTCACCGCTTTCCACGACCATCCGCGAGGAGTTGGAAATTGCTCTGCCGAAGTCGCATAAGGTGCAGATCATCACTCGCTCCGGATTGGATGAGCTGGAGACGGAGGGAGAGTTCCAGGCAACGGATCTCGTGGAGCCCGGCACAGCGGTGTCTAAGGTGGCCGTGCAAGGTGTGGAGGGCATCGTTCGCGGTCGCTTCACCTCGGATGGTTCCACGGTGACTCTCTACACGGAGATTGCCTGGTTGGAGAGCGGGCGCATTACCAAGGACAAGGTGACGTGGCGTATCAATGAGGTAGCCGCTCGCGTCTGGCCGAGTAAATCTGCCGCTGAAGCTGCCGAGCGCGTGATGCCGCAGAACTTTGAGCAGTCCAAACAGGGGATTGCTGAGGTAGAGGCCGGTGCCGAGGAGGTGACGAACAATGCCAAACTCCTGAATGTGAAGCAGGAGATTCCCCTGCAGCTGCGCACGGTGGATGGTGAGCGCGTGTATCAGGAGGGGGACACCGTTGCCTTCCGTGTAAAAGCGGCGGAGACTTGCCACGTCGTGGTAATTTGTCACCAGAGTGACGGCACCTCTGTGGTGCTGTTCCCCAATCAATTCCACAAGGACACGTTGATTGAGGGCGGCAAGTGGGTGGACATTCCCGGTACGCTCAAGTCCGGTTTCGAAATCGAAATCGGCGAACCTTTCGGCTCGGATGTCGTTCAAGTCATCGCTTGCACCAATGAGAACGCTCTCCACAAAGAAATCAAAGACCTCGCCGCCGCCACCACGAAGGATGATCCCTATCCCGTGATGACACGCGGCATGAGCATCAAAAAAGCCAAAGCCGCTTCCAAAGCCGATCTTTCCAACCAAACTAAATGGGGAGAGAAACACATCATCGTGAGTACCTTCCCCAAAGAATAATAACGGGATATGAAAAAAGAGAATACTCAACCAGCATACAGATATATTAATGAAATTAGCATTGATGATCTCAAAGGCATAAAAAATCTCACTTTATCATTAGGTCGCGAGGTCACCTGTCTCATCGGGCCAAATGGAATTGGGAAAACAACGATAATACATGCGTTAGCATGTGTTTATCGAGCACGACATAGTAATGATGTAGCACATAGTCTATCTGAATTTTTTAGATCATATTCCGGACAAGATTGGAAAAAGAGTTGTTTTACCGTTGAGTTGCTGGAGGGAAACATCCCAAGTAACGTTCAATACCATCGCAAAGAAAAATGGTCTCCAAGAAATACAAGGAAAAAAAAGAGGTCAACAATATATATAGGCTTGTCAACGTGTGTTCCTGCAATAGAACTGGAGAAAAGCAGGAGCAAAATCAAAATGGTCAGAAAGGAGAGAGAAACAAATGCTCATCAAAACGCCATTCTTTCTTATTTTAATAAGATTATGGAGAAACAATACACTGAAATATTTCATTACGTCTATGAGAAGAAAATTTATTTAGGTGTTTCAGAGAAAAGTTCTGATGAAGCGGCTGAGAAATCATACTGTTCTTTGAGTATGTCTGCCGGAGAACAAAGGTGTATACAGATTCTGCAAGAGGTGGTTAATGCTCCTGATAATTCATTAATTTTAATTGAAGAATTGGATATTCTTCTCCACCAAAGAGCACTTCTTAATATTGTCGAGGTTTTAAAGAAGATAGCGAAAGATAGACATCATCAAATAATATTTTCGTGTCATAATCCTGTTATTAGAAATGTTAAAGGCATAGATTTCAGGTGTTTAGAAAGGACACCTCAAGGTGATTTGTATGCATGGCCTAATTTTTTTGAATATAGTCTTTTTAATTTAACGGGCGAAAAAGAGGACCTTATAAGAATATATGTTGAGGATGAACTTGCTAAGAGCATTGTAGAAAAGGTCTTGGCAAAGATGGGATTGAGATCTAAGGCATGTGTAATTCCGTTTGGATGTGCACGCAATGCATTTACTTTGGCGGCAGGTCTAGAGATGTCGGCAATAAAACAAGAGTATTTAATTGTCCTTGACGGCGATGTCTTAAACTCTCAACAAGATCAGATAAAAGAATTAGAAAAAGTCTATTCGACTGGGGAAATAACAAAAAAAGAATGTTTAAAAAGGATTGTACATTTTAATAATCCTCAAAAGGGTGCGCCTGAAATGTATATAGTAGAAGAGATAAAAAAGGGAAATTTTGACAATGAAGATGAGCGAGAGCTGTATGAAACTATAAAATCCGTATCGCAGAAGGTAAATGCACATGATTTACTTCGGGAACCATTTTCTAAGTTAGGACTTATCCCTTCCATGGGTTATAGCAAAGTTGTCGATCTTTTCTCACGTACCTCTGTCTTTCAACAATTTGTTTCACCAGTTGAGGTTGCAATAATGAATATAAAAGAGAAACTGGAGAATGAAATCAATGCTTTAATAAAGAACTGATGTGATAATTAATTTTGTTATTGTGTCTGGTTCTTCCAAAACCGGTTCTCTTTCTTCTACTATTTGAAAGACATGTCAGCGATTTATATTTTCAGGAATCAAAAATGACACTTTACAAGCAAATAGAATTCCTACTCTTACCCCATACAACCATGAAAATAAACCACACGATCAAAATCGGAAGCGTTGCCTTGGCGACGCTATTAACAGGACTCATGAGCTCCTGTGCTTCGCACAAGACAAGTGCTGTTACGCCCATTAATTTGCCAAAAGCTCAGGTCACATTAACGGCCCCGAAGTCAGTGGAAGGGGCATGGATCAAATTGAGATTACACGATGCTCAAGGATCGCAGACAGGTTGGTGGTATATAAAAAACGGAAAGGCGTATCTCTATGGTAATGAGGAAACAACAGAAAATGGGCACCCTGTTTCCCCGACACGTATAGACCTCCTTCAATATGGTCGTACGCCGATCGCCTGTCAAGATAATTTAGGACGCTCCTGCATTATGGGAATCTATACGTATACTCCCACTGGGGCAACTGCCAAACTACGTATCACAAACGGAGATCGACATGACACAACACTGTGTCGCTCTGTATCCATAAGGGATAATTTTATAGATTCAGTTTCCCAAGAGCCCGCGTTAATTACATTTAAATCTAATGCTCAGGGCGTGTATGAAGGAACCGTGAAAGGAGTATTTGCCCCAGAGTGTGCGCTGGCGGAATATGTGCAGTATGCCGATTCTATAACAATATTCACAAAGTAAACGATAAATGGGGATATAACGCCACAAATTACCTTGGAATGAGAGTTTGGTAAATTCGGAGCTGATTTTCAAAATGTTCTGAATTAGCTGTTGACTTGCCAGTACCACTCTGTACAGAACGACTTCCATGAAAGCGAAACGTACGGACATGTAAAGCCGTGCAGCCAGAACTAAAAGGTATAATAAACTAACATAGAGCCTATGAGAGTAATACCCTTTTTGACGTGGATGGTATGCGTAAGTTTGTGCATCCTTGATGCAGAAGCGCAAATTTCGCGTTTGGACAATCGATTTAACATAAAACGCTCACAACCGGTGAGGCGGGTGGCGCCCCAAACGACGACAGCAACCAGAAAGACGGTGCCGAGCAGTCGGTCTAATGAAAGACGACAGGACAGTAGTCAGGCTGAATCAGGCTACATCACGTTTGAGGGACTTTATAATGACGAAACTATCCAACTGCCGAGGTGGCTTTGGGAGGAGGTGAAGGATATCAATGAGCAGTTGAGGGAAAAACTTTCGCCAAGTGATTACTTGGAGATACTCAAAGAAGAGCGCGCTTTTTATGGCAAGTACGCGCGGAAAGATGCCTTCATACGGGAGTTGAGAGGGTCAGGTGGCTCCAATATGAAGGACATCCCTACTCTTCGGAAAAAACTTTACAAGATATACGAAAATCCACAAGACGCAAAAATTTTTGATAGTCCTCACTTTGTGGAGCTACCCAGGGAGGGCATCCTTTTTAACGAACATGTAAGTTATACGAATGATAATGTGAGATTTGCGGATGAAAATTATATTTTAACCTTGGGTCCTGGAGCCCATTATGGACAAATACTCAGTTTTTGGAATTCCCGGACAGGTAGAATTGTGGATAAGTTTTCTTTTCCCCTAGTAATTGGCACTGTTGTAGGAACCATTGCAAAAGGGTATCCAATATATTCAGTGGCTGAAGCAACGGCTGAGCTTCCTGGTGAACACTGGTGTGGATCATATGCCGTAACATACGTTATAGATCTTGCCTCGAGAAAATTCCAATCCTACGGGTATGCAGACGAGGAAAGAAGCAGAAAAATTATAGCGCAACCAAGAGGTGTTTTCCAAGAGTTGGGGGTACATTTTCTTCCTCCTATTTTCCACTATGGGTATGAGACTTATGAGGAACGACCTCCTTACCCGTGGTATCTCTCCCGCAATGAATGCTTACAAGACTTAACGTTGACGCACCGCAGTAAATGGCGTGAGCAATACAAGGAAAAGAAAGATACAACGACGTATGCGGACGACGATGTGTTCTCTATATATGACGAAGGAGGGGATGGGTATGAACTGGAATGGGGAACACTCGCATATAGGAATTGGAATGGAGAGAAAAGCCAAGCTATAACTCACACCAGAGAAAAAAAAGCCAAAGCGGTACTTGAGAAGATAGAGAAAAGTGAGAGTAATACTTGGGTTGTAAGCGATCCCCAAGACGATTACGTCCTTTTTGCAGGTGGAGATTTTGATTATGGGACAGATAAGGATGATGCGGCGTATGGTATAAGCACTCCTGAGGGATTATATTTGTTCCAACCGCAGCCAATAAATAATTTCAGAGTAGGAGACCAACTGGCGACGACAGGTAAATTACTACGATACAGGGACTGTCTTGAACATGACAAGGCTCGTTGGGAACGTTTGCCGGGAGGCGTCCGTGAAGAATGTTTATTCAGCTCCGGGGATATGGGACCTCCGGTTATGAGGGTATATCCGGGAAGCATGGGGGACAACGTAATTCTTTCCATCGGAATGGAAAGTCCCACGGGATGGAACGGCATGTTCCATCTCATAACCCTGAATAAATTAAGCCATGAGTACAAAATCATCAACAAATTACCCTACCGTAAATCCAATCTTTTGTCACCCCAATGGATGCCCGAACATCGCTGGTTTCTCAAACCGGAGACTGATTTCTCTTACAGTATCGTTCGTGTCGATGATTTTGGCGACACAAGGAAGATTGCCGATTTTTATGTGGATAATGCGCAAGGGTACGCCATTGTCCTGCCAAATGGGCACTATGTTGGCTCTCCCGGGTGTGAGAAGTTCTTGCAGTACGGCGATGGAGCGCGCGTCGTAGGGATGTGGGCGTTGGCTCCGTGGCGGAATCGACCGGCAGAGGTTCTGGAAGCGATAGGTGGGAATGCAGATGATATAGCCGCACTGAGAGAGACGACGAAGCGCTGGCTTCGCAAACAGGGCTTCGACCCGGATAACATGCCGCAAGAACCGGCTTTGGCCCAATTCCCCGTGGCTGAGGTAAAGATGCCCGAGCTATTCAGCAAGGAAAACACAGCGCGATTTGAGGTTCGATTAAAAGCATCCGCTCGTGATATAAAAAAGCTGGAAGTGCGCGTTGACGGCGTTCTTATTCCGCAGCAGTTTGATACGGGGTTGTGCGTCACTTCCGGGGAGGAACACACTGTAACGGTCGATGTACCGCTCGCTAGTGGTCAAAATTGGATTGAGGTGACCCCGATTGACGATCAGGGGATATCCGGCGACACCTCTCGGTTCCGCACGATTTACAAGGGGAGCTATCCCTCCGATTTATTTATTGTCGCGTTCGGCGTTTCGGACTATGACGATCCCGACTTGAAATTGCAATACGCCGCCAAGGATGCAAAGGATATTGCGGCTGCCTTTGAGAAATATGGAACGGGACGCAAACATCTTCTCGTCCTCACCGACAAAGAAGTCAAGGACAAGAGTGTGCTTGAGAAGGTGAAGATATTCCTATCGGCAGCATCGTTGGAAGATCGGATTGTATTTTACGTGGCAGGACATGGTATGCTGGATGATCAACTAAATTACTACTACGCTCCGGCAGGCTTCAACATTGATCGGATAAGTGAAACGGGAATACCGATGGATGATTTGCTTGCATGCATTCAGAGTAGCAAAGCGCGCAAGAGACTGCTTCTGCTTGATACCTGCCACTCCGGAGTGCTTGGGGAAGAAGGGGAAGAAAAACTGGCGATGAGCGGCGTGCAGCTGCCGCACGGCGTACGCGCGATTCAGCATCGCGGCATGAAAGTGAGAAAGGCCATCGGCGTTCTCAGCACGAAACAGAAGAAGCGCTACATTGAAGACCTGTTCTCACGCGGCGACACTCAGCGCGGCATCAACATCATAGCCGGATCTGCGGGGGCGGAGTACGCCTTGGAATCCGGTGCATGGAAGAATGGGGTGTTTACGGCATCTGTCATCCAGGCGTTAAGTGGGGCAGGAACGACCAAGGATGCGAATAGCGATGGGTACTTCTCGGTGGCAGAAGTGCTGAAGAGCGTGATCCAGTCCGTCAATAAGCAAACGGGAGGGCGTCAGAAGCCCAGTGTTGTGGCGGCGGAGGCCCCGGAAAGTATGATTCTGGTGGAAGGGGTCGGGTTTGTATCTATCAAAGACAGAATAGAGAAATCAGACTGGAAAGGAGTGGAGGAGTTGCTCGGTCGCGGAATGAGAGCGTATGACGATGTGGAAGCATTCAACATTATGGAGTTGGCGATCAAACATAACGCGCCTGTTGAGATGCTCAGGAAGTTGATTGCTCATGGTTGGTCGGAAAGTGCCTCATACTCCTCAGCTTTTGAGAGGGCTTTGTGGAGCGACGCCTACAAGGAGCAAAAGGAAACGGTGGCTCAAATCTTTCTGGAAAAGGGTGTCAAACTGAAGGGGTTCACGAGAGATGCGCTCAACGGGAGTCTGGAGTTGGTGGAGATGCTGCTGACCCATGGAACTGACGTAAATGAAACGGTGTTCGCCCCCGAGGAACTAAATAGTCGCATCGGGCGTGTTTTGAAGGGTAGCTCCTTCTGGGGTCATTCCTTTCGTGTTTCCCCTCTGTATTTGACAACTTTCCAATACTGTATAGCCACCTCAAATTCCCAGAAAAGTCGGGAATTGGAAAAAATACGCATACTCTTAGAAAATGGGGCTGATCCGAATATTTACGATGATTATCGCCCCGATTCATACATTTCAGGTGCCAAGACAACGCCTCTCTATTTCTTGTGCCGTCTAGCAGATATTTCTTTCAACGATGCCCTGCCTGTCATTAAATTGCTGATACAGCACGGGGCGGATATTCACTTTGCAGACAAAAACGGAAGGCAACCGATGGATTCATGGAATCCCAATTACAAGGTGTTGGAAAAATTGGCGGCGGCAGCGAAAGCCGGGGAGTCATTGGATGACATGGACTTGACTGTCACTAACACAAATAGTTCTTCATATTCCTCTGCAGGGCAGACTCATGCGGACCTTCAGCCGATGATTGACCGGATGCGTGCGCTAAAGTGTCGCGAAGCTTCATCCGCCCTCTACCAAAAGCGTCTGCTGACTTTGCTGCCGATGATTCGGAATGGGGCAGATGTGGACATCACCCTGCCGGAGACTAAGGGGAACACGGCTCTGCATTACGCCTGCGCCATTGGCAGTTGGAGCATCACGCAGTGGCTCGTGGAACATGGGGCGAATGTGAATGCCGTGACGGATAAGGGAGCGGCGCCGCTGGATTGCGTGGGCGATGACAATGCCCAGCGCATCCGTGCTTTGCTGATCTCTCGTGGAGCGAAGAAAGCCTCAGAGCTCAGCCAAGGAGGAACATTACCACAACCCAATGCAGGTGGAGGGAACGTATCAGAAGACGCCGAGACGCTCAACAATTTAGGACTTGCCTACCAGTTTGGTAAAGGAAAGCCAAAGGATTATGCGGAGGCAGCTCGCTGTTTCCGTCGCGCCGCAGAGCAGGGACATGCCGGCGCCCAAAATAATCTTGGCTTCCTGTATCACAACGGCTGGGGTGTGCCGCAGGATTATTCTCAGGCAGCGTATTGGTATCGTCTTTCCGCTCAGCAAGGTAACGCGTGGGGCCAGAGCAACTATGGGACATGCCTGGAATTTGGCTGGGGAGTGAAAAAGGATCTGAATGCGGCGATTGAAATGTATCGCCGTGCTGCGAGTCAGGGTCACGCCTCTGCTAAAAAACACCTCAAACGGCATGGTATTTCGATGTGATGGCAGTGCTCACAAAAAGCCTCATCCTGATATTGATGATTTGTTCTCCCGCGTTTGCCTGCGGCGGAGAGCTGGTAGTGCTGGATATTGGGCATTCGACGGCAGATGCGGGAGCAGTTTCGCCGGATGGTCGGGTGAGCGAGTGCCTGTTCTGGTACCGGTACGTGGGTGAGATCAAGCGTGAGATTGAGGCGGCGGGACATCGCTGCGTGGTGTGCAATCGCGGCTACGCCCCGAAGAAGGAGCCGCTGGCTACATTAGCAAAGGAAGCGGGAGTGGTGCAGTTGAACAAGCCGGATGAGGGCGGCGTGCGGTATCCCTCCAAGTACTTTCCTGATCGAATTGGTGCCGGTATGGTGAGTGCGGACTTTGGTATAGAACAAAAGCCTGCGTGTATGGTTTTCCTGCATCTCAATAGCGTAGGAAACGGGTGGCAGAAGAGACATATTCCCGGACTGGTTATTTACAATCGTCGCCATGGTCAAGCATTAGGGGAAAGTTTGAAGCGTGCTTTTGAGACGAAACTGTATGATTCCCGAGTAGGTGGGATGCCACAGGGAGGGAAAGGATGCTGCGCCATTACGAGGTTCAGAAAAGAAGAAACCGCTGCGGGGTGGCTGAATGCGTTGGATGACGCTGGTATTCCCGCCGCTGTGACTGAGGCCATCTACGTGAGTGACCGTGCACATGTGGACTACATCTCCACGCCCGCCGGAGCACGCCGCGCCGCGCATGCCGTTGCCCGAGGCATTCTCACATGGCTGAGTACAAGATGAAAAGTAAGTTCCTCACTAAACCTACACTCCGCACTCATGACGAAAATAAACCACGAGATAAGCAACAATGAGTAGGACCAGAAAAGAGATATGAAAATTACATTTCTTTTAACATGTGTAGTTTGCATGGGCTTGTGCATCTTTGATGCAAAGGCTCAAATTTCGCGTTTGGACAACCGATTTAAAATAAAACGCTCACAACCAGTGAGGCGAGTGGCGCCCCAAACGACGACAGCAACCAGAAAGCTGGCGCCGAGCAGTCGGTTTAATGCCGGTCGGCAAGACAGTAGCCAGGCAGAATCAGGCTATATTACATTTGAGGGACTTTATAACGACGAAACGATCCAACTACCGAGGTGGCTTTGGGAGGAGGTGAAAGATATCAATGAGCAGTTGAGGGAAAAACTTTCGCCAAGTGATTACCTGGAGATACTCAAAGGGGAGCGTGCTCTTTATGGCAAATATGCTCGGAAAGATGCTTTCATGCGGGAGTTGAGGGGGGAATCCGGTTCCAATATGACAGACATTTCTGCTCTCCGAGAAAAACTCTACAAAATATACGAAAATCCACGAGACGAAAAAATTTTTGATAGTCCTCACTTTGTAGAACTACCCAGGAAGGGCATCCTTTTTAATGAGCATATAAGTTATACGAATGATAATGTGAGATTTGCGGATGAAAATTATATTTTATCCTTGGGTACTGGAGCCCGTTATGGAGAAATACTCAGTTTTTGGGATTCCCGGACGGGTAGGATTGTAGGTAAGTTTTCTTTTCCTAGGATAATTCCTGGTGATATCGTAGGAAGCATTGTAAAAGGGTGTCCAATATATTCAGTGGTTGAAAACAGTGGCTTAGTCGAGTGTCCTGGTAGCCACTGGTGGGGATCAGATCCTGTAGCATACGCTATTGATCTTGCCTCGAGAAAATTTCAGTCCTATGGATATACGCACGAAGAAATCGACAAAAAAATTATAGCACAACCAAGAGGTGTCTTCCAGGAGTTGGGGGTACATTTTCCTCCCCCCCTCTTCCATTATGGACCACCACCCCAGGAGGAACAACCTCCTTACCCGTGGTATATCACCCGCAATGAATGCCTGCAAGATTTAACATTGACGCATCGCGGCAAAGGGCGTGAGCAACATCCAGCAAAGAAAGACACAACAACGTATGCAGACGATGATGTATTTTCTATATATGACGAGGGAGGGAATGGTTATGAACTAGAATGGGGAACACTCACGTATAAGAATTGGGATGAGGAGAAAGGCCAAGCCATAACTCGCACCAGAGAAAAAGTAACTCAGGCAATAATTGAAAAGGTGGAAAATAAAAGGGATTACGATGATTGGGTTGTAAGTAATCCTCAAGGCAATTATGCTCTTTTTGCTGGTGGGCAATTCGGCCCGGGATCGGATGATATTCACGTGATGTACGGAATAAGAGCTTCTGATGGACTATACTTGTTTCCTCCTTTATCAACTGATGGAGAAAGTGAAGAACTGGCTCCAGTGGGGAAATTGGCACGATATAGGGATTGTCTCGAACAGGATGAAGCTTGGAAACATGATTTGCCGGGTGGTGTTCGTAGAAATTTAATGTTGCAATCCAGAGAAATGGCCCTTCCTGTCATGAGGCTATACCCGGAAAACAACAAAAATGATATAATTCTATCTATTGGGATGGAAGGTTGTACGGAGTGGGACGCCACAGTGAATCTCATAACTCTGAATAAATTGAACCATGAGTACAAAATCATCAACAAATTACCCTACCGTAAATCCAATCTTTTGTCACCCCAATGGATGCCTGAACATCGCTGGTTTCTCAAGCCGGAGACTGATTTCTCTTACAGTATCGTTCGTGTCGATGATTTTGGCGACTCAAGGAAGATTGCCGATTTTTATGTGGATAATGCGCAAGGGTACGCCATTGTCCTGCCAAATGGGCACTATGTTGGCTCTCCCGGGTGTGAGAAGTTCTTGCAGTACGGCGATGGAGCGCGCGTCGTAGGGATGTGGGCGTTGGCTCCGTGGCGGAATCGACCGGCAGAGGTTCTGGAAGCGATAGGTGGGAATGCAGATGATATAGCCGCACTGAGAGAGACGACGAAGCGCTGGCTTCGCAAACAGGGCTTCGACCCGGATAACATGCCGCAAGAACCGGCTTTGGCCCAATTCCCCGTGGCTGAGGTAAAGATGCCCGAGCTATTCAGCAAGGAAAACACAGCGCGATTTGAGGTTCGATTAAAAGCATCCGCTCGTGATATAAAAAAGCTGGAAGTGCGCGTTGACGGCGTTCTTATTCCGCAGCAGTTTGATACGGGGTTGTGCGTCACTTCCGGGGAGGAACACACTGTAACGGTCGATGTACCGCTCGCTAGTGGTCAAAATTGGATTGAGGTGACCCCGATTGACGATCAGGGGATATCCGGCGACACCTCTCGGTTCCGCACGATTTACAAGGGGAGCTATCCCTCCGATTTATTTATTGTCGCGTTCGGCGTTTCGGACTATGACGATCCCGACTTGAAATTGCAATACGCCGCCAAGGATGCAAAGGATATTGCGGCTGCCTTTGAGAAATATGGAACGGGACGCAAACATCTTCTCGTCCTCACCGACAAAGAAGTCAAGGACAAGAGTGTGCTTGAGAAGGTGAAGATATTCCTATCGGCAGCATCGTTGGAAGATCGGATTGTATTTTACGTGGCAGGACATGGTATGCTGGATGATCAACTAAATTACTACTACGCTCCGGCAGGCTTCAACATTGATCGGATAAGTGAAACGGGAATACCGATGGATGATTTGCTTGCATGCATTCAGAGTAGCAAAGCGCGCAAGAGACTGCTTCTGCTTGATACCTGCCACTCCGGAGTGCTTGGGGAAGAAGGGGAAGAAAAGTTGGCGATGAGCGGCGTGCAACTGCCGCATGGCGTACGGGCGATTCAACATCGCGGCATGAAGATAAAAAAGGCTATAGGAGCGCTCAACACGAAACAGAAGAAACGCTACATTGAGGATCTGTTCTCACGCGGCGATGTTCAGCGCGGCATCAACATCATAGCCGGAGCTGCGGGAGCGGAATACGCCCTGGAATCGGGCGCGTGGAAGAATGGCGTATTCACCTCCACGCTCATCCAAGCGTTGCAGGATTCGAATGCGGATACTAACAAGGATGGTAGGCTCAACATTGAAGAGTTGCAAAATTACGTGGCGAGCAAGGTTGCCGAACAGACCAATGGCGCGCAGAAACCCAGCTCCGTAGCTTCCGAGAATGGATATGGATTTATCCTTTGTGGGAAGGGCATTGAACTTCCAGCTGTCACTCACACAGATAGTCCTTCTAACTCTTCATATTCCTCTGCAGGGCAGACTCATGCGGACCTTCAGCCCATGATTGATCGCATGGCGGCGTTGCGCTGCCGCGAAGCTTCGTCTGCTCTCTACCAAAAGCGTCTGTTGACTTTGTTGCCGATGATTCGGGATGGGGCAGATGTTGATGTTACTCTGCCGGAAACAAAGGGAAATACGGCTCTGCATTACGCCTGCGCCATTGGCAGTTGGAGCATCACGAAGTGGCTCGTGGAGCATGGGGCGAATGTGAATGCTGTGACGGATAAAGGGTCGACGCCGCTTGACTGCGTGGGGGAGGACAACGCTGAGCGCATCCGTGCTTTGCTGATCTCTCGTGGAGCGAAGAAAGCCGCAGAGCTCAACCAGGGGGGAGCGTTTCCGCAATCCGATGCAGGAGGGGACGCTGTACCAGAAGACGCTGAGTCGCTCAATAATTTGGGATTGGCCTACCAGTTCGGCAATGGGAAACCAAAGAATTATGAAGAGGCGGCTCGATGTTTTCGCCGCGCCGCAGAACAGGGACATGCCGGCGCCCAAAATAATCTTGGCTTCCTGTATCACAACGGCTGGGGTGTGCCGCAGGATTATTCTCAGGCAGCGTACTGGTATCGTCTTTCCGCTCAGCAAGGGAACGCGTGGGGACAGAGTAACTATGGCACTTGTCTGGAATTTGGCTGGGGAGTGAAAAAGGATGTGAATGCGGCGATTGAAATGTATCGCCGTGCCGCAAGTCAGGGTCACGCCTCCGCTAAAAAACACCTCAAACGGCATGGTATTTCGATGTGATAGCAATTCAAGCCTACTCCTTTCAACTAACAATTCTGAGAAGCACATTATCGTGAATACGTTCCCAAAAGAATAAAAATATATTGATTATCATATGAAACACAAGATGGACGGCACGACAGTTCGGGAGTATTTTCAGACCGAAGTACGCTCCCTGGAAGAAAAGTATGTTCAATTTGAGAAACTTATTCCCAGAACGAATGAGAAGGGAGAGAAGAAACAGGGGGGATCAGACCATAACTTAAAGGATGGTGAATATGTTGAGTCATTGCTCCGCGGTGCGATTCGGAAATTCCTACCCAAACGATTGGAGGTTCTTACAGGATTCATCGCGTGTCCGGCTGTCAAAACAGGAAACAATGTACAGACAAGGAGAGGTCAAAAAGATCAACATACCGGTCAACTGGATATCATCGTTTATGACAGTCAAAATTACCCTCTTCTCTATCAATCAGGGGAGGAGGCGATCGTCATTCCTGAGGGAGTCATCGCTGTTATTTCAGTTAAGAAAACACTCAGTCTAAAAGATGTGAAAGAAGAGATAGAGACTCTCCATAAAGTTTCCAAGCGCTGCCGTGAGGCAAACGAGGGCACGGGTATAAGAGGTCCGTTCTTAGCCCTCGTATCAATGGGATCGTCCATTAGTGCGAAAATGCCGGAAAAATCGTGCTGCAAGAAGATAGAAAAGTTCTGTACAGAAAAGAGGAAAAAGGGAGATTTAACATTCGACGATGCCATTGGGTATATAGGAGTTTTACCTCAATGGGGAGTTTTCAAGAAAAGCCCGGGCAAGAAAGGCGAGCCCTCTTCCATCAGGTATGTTTCTTTTGATCAAAGAGGTAAAAATAAACACTTAGGACTTCAATTCTTGCTGACCGGCATATTAAGTGTGTTTTATGATAAAACCCGGAATGATATAGGGCGGCCGGGATATACGGCTTTTCCTCGTCTTGGAAAGAAAGTGATCCACTCCGATAAAATAGAACTGGTGGAAAATCGAAAACCTAAAAAGGGTACTGGCTTAAAACGCCGCCGGTCTCGGAAGACAGAATGATATGAAATCTGTGCCAACAACGTCCTTCTTGATGTGGATGGTCTGTATGGGCTTGTGCATTTTTGATGCGAATGCACAAGTCTCGCGGTTGGACAGTCGATATAACGTCAAGCGCTCGCAGCCGGTACGTCAGGTAGTACCCCAGACGACGACAGTATCCAAGGGAACAGCACCAAGCAGGCGTTCTGATGCAGGTCGACAGGATCGTGGCTGGTCAGAATCGGGCTACATCACGTTTGATGGGCTATACAATGACGAAACTATCCAACTGCCAAGGTGGTTTTGGAATGAGATGAAAGATATCAATGAGCAGTTGAAGAAAAAACTTTCGTCTAGTGATTACTTGGAAATATTAAAAGGAGAGAGAGAGCTATATGGAGAGTATGCCACAAAGGCTGATTGGCAGCGACGAGATCGGGTCTACAGAATTGATGAACTGAGAGAGCTGGCATCTCTTCGAGCAAAACTACAACAGATATTGGTAGATCCCGAGAATCTGGAAGCCTTCTCTCGTCCGCATTTCATTGCAAAGGAATCTATGGGTATTTCTTTCCGAGAGTATATTCGTTACACAAACGATACTATTGGAACAGCAGATGAGCAGTATATTTTGAGTTTCAGGAATGGAAAATCAAATGGTGATTCCACAATTTGGACATTTTGGGATGCTCGTACCGGTAGAATTCGAAACCAATTTTATTGCCCCACTGATGTTTATTTCGGCCAGGTGATTGCCCGCCCGAGTTCTATAGGAAACGTTTATTTGCTTGGTAACCCGCGTGTGGAAGTTAGTGGCGAAAGATGGAATCACTTCACCACAGGGAGCTACCTGATAGTTCCTGATAAATCGGTGTTTCAATCGTGTTGCTATGAGGGGGAAGAAATTCCGTTTCCTGAGTATGACTCTAGGAGCTGGAATCCTCAATACGGCAAGATTGCGAGCATTTGCGGTCCTGTACCAAATTACCATGCCGTTGCACAACATTCACCGCGCGCATTAAGGGCTCCATGGTACCAAAAGAAAGAGGCCGGCATAGAGGAAATTTATATCATTCACGATTCTGATGATGGCAGATATAAGGTTGACGCAAGAAACGGGAAATTTTCCCTTCATAAAAAGGGACGGGGTTTTTCTCTGATTTGGGATTCTCTTGCTTTTGGATATGAGTTCAGAGATAAGGCGGAAGTGGACGCCAAACTTAAGGAAACCGAACTCCGAATAGAAAAAAAACTTAATCCTTCACCAATTACCAAGTATGGCAATCCGATTCCCCATGATTATGAGGAAAATAATGACAATTCTAAGGATTTTAGCAACCATTTATTTGTGGATCAGTTGGATTGTCCGATAGTTCCTTATTATGCGTACAACGGTGAGGATGCCCTGTGTTATTGCGGCATTTTAGGCATACTGGTCGGGCAAGAAAACCTGCTTTTTCCTTCAAGTGAGATTTATAATGGTAACGAATTGCCCCTTCCATACGCAGGAAAATTGAAACCATATGAAGAATGTGTTTCAGGACCCGGGAAAAATAACTGTGGACGTTATGAATTTGAAACGACCCGTTTAATATGGCGAAGGCTGAGAGTATATCGTGGAGACGGTGATAGCGACTGCTTGCTTGAAATCACAGGAGGGAAAGATGAGTTTCGCGTTGACTTACGCGAAGAAACTCGACTAGTCCGACTGGATTTGGAGAAGAAAACATTTACGACGATTAAGCAATGGGAAAATTTTTCATCCGAGCTTTCATCCTGCTGGATACCGGATAAAAAATGGTTCCTCCGCTCGGAAAGTGATTACCATTACAACATCATATCTGTTAAACAGGGAGAGAAAGATAAGGAACTAGCAGAGATGTATGTGGATCCTGCGCAAGGATATGCTATTGTTCTACCGGGGGGACAGTATGCAGGTTCTCCGGGATGTGAGAAGTTCTTGCAATATGGTGATGGGGAGCGCATTGTCGGCATGCAAGCTCTGGCTCCCTGGCGAAATCGCCCGGCGGAAGTGCTGGAGGCAATAGGTGGGAATGCAGATGATATAGCCGCGCTGAGGGAGACAACGAAGAGATGGCTACGTAAGCAGGGTTTCGACCCGGACCATATGCCATCGGAACCTTCTCTTAAGGATTTTCCTGTTGTAGATGTGCATATGCCAAGTCTCTTCAGTACAACGGATACGGCACATTTCACGGTGACTGCCAGAGCCACAGCAAATGATATTGCCAAGGTGATCGTGCGCGTGGACGGCGTGGAAGTGCCTCAAGATTGGAGCAGCGGGTTAAACATTGCTGCGGGTGAGCAGAAGGAACTGACGGTGGAAGTGCCGCTGGCAAGCGGGCAGAACTGGATAGAGGTTACGCCGGTGGATAGCCAAGGCATATCCGGCGATACGTTCCGTTTCCGCACCATCTACCGGGGCAAGGCGAAGTCTGATCTCTATATTGTCGCGCTCGGCGTTTCGGATTACGATAATCCCGACCTGCAGCTGCAATACGCCGCCAAGGATGCCGCTGATATCTCCAAGGCTCTGGAGCAATACGGCTTCGGGGAGAAGCATGTGTTGCTGCTGACAAATGAGCAAGTGAAGGATCGTAGCGCGCTGGAAAAAGTGCGCGACTTCCTGTCGAACACGACAGTGAATGATCGCGTGGTCTTCTACGTCGCAGGGCATGGTATGTTGGATGACAAATACAATTACTACTACGCTCCTGCCGGGTTTGATCCAGAGCGGATAGATGAGACGGGTATAGCGATGGATGAATTGACGGCGTGTTTGCAAAACGCAGAGGCGCATAAGAAGTTGCTGCTGCTCGACACATGCCACTCCGGCATGCTCGGCGAGGAAGGGGAGGAGAAACTGGCGATGAGTGGTGTGCAACTGCCGCACGGTGTACGGGCGATTCAACATCGAGGCATGAAAGTGAAGAAAGCTATCGGCGCACTCAACACGAAGCAGAAGAAACGCTACATTGAGGATCTGTTCTCACGCGGCGATGTTCAGCGCGGCATCAACATTATAGCCGGAGCAGCGGGAGCGGAATACGCCCTGGAATCGGGCGCGTGGAAGAATGGCGTATTCACCGCCACACTCATTCAAGCTCTGCAGGATCCGAATGCGGATGCTAATAAAGACGGCAAGCTTACTGTCGAGGAATTACAAAATTATGTGACGAGCAAGGTTGCTGAACAGACTAATGGCGAGCAGAAACCAAGCTCCGTAGCTTTGGAAGGATGTGAGGGATTTCCCCTGTCTCTTTTGCTAAAGCCTCGAGGTGAACAGGAGAAAAAAACAGTGAAAAGTTCGGTGACTGTCCATGAAAGTATTGCAATGCAATGCGAGGATAGCAACAACGAGCTTGATTTGATGATTCAAGATCTCAAGGAAACATCTTATAAAACCCCGCTCGAAAAGCTTTATCAGAAACGTGTTTTGCAGCTTTTGGAAAGGATAAAAAATGGCGCGCCGGTCGATACGGTGTTAGAAAATGCCAATGGTACGACGGCTCTTCATAATGCTTGTGGTCTCAGTCGCGTCGATGTTGTGCGGTGGCTTGTAGATCACGGTGCCAATGTCAACGCACGTACGGCGAAAGGAGCCTCAGCGGAGACATGTGTCGGCGGCCCTAATGCCGCAACGATTTATAAAATACTTCGTTCAGCAAATAAATAAATCTGAAACTTTACCATATACAACCATGAAAATAAACTACACGATCAAAATCGGAAGTGTTGCTTTGGCTACGCTATTAACTGCGCTGGTGAACTCCTGCGCCTCGCACGAAACAAGCGCTGTTACACCTGTTAACTTGCCAAAAGTTCAGCACACGTTAGCTGCGCCGAAGTCACTTGAAGGGGCATGGATCAGGTTGAGATCGCACAGATCTTCTTCTTCAGAACCTGAAGTAGACTGGTGGTACATAAAAAATGGAGAAGCTTACTACTACGGTGATGAGACAGTAGCGGCAAATGGTCACCCAGTTTCGCCGACAAGCATGGGAACCCCCGAGTACGGATCGATGCGTATTCCTCACTGCGAAGACAATCTCGGACGCTCTTATCAATTGACTTCTCATACGTACGTTCCTTCTGGGGCAACGGCAAAACTGTACATCCAAAATAATGATCGCCGTGAAACAACTTTATGCCGTTCTGCATCAAAGAATGATACATTTTACGAGCTTTCTAATGAACCTGCACTTATCACATTTAAATCTGAAAATCAGGGTGTGTATGAAGGCACAATAGAGGGTGTCTTTGGCAACTGGCTCGTTGGGACATGGCAGGCTGACTCTATTACCATATTCACGAAATAAGCAACAGCAAGCGGGGTAGGAAATCAGATATGAAAAATACATTTCTTTTCGCATGTGTGGTTTGCTTGGGCTTGTGCATCTTTGATGCAGATGCACAAGTCTCTCGTCTGGACCGTCGGTTTAACATCAAGCGCTCTCAGCCGGTGAATACGACCGTTCGGACGACTCCGCAGAGCAGGCCTGCAAGGACGGTCAACACGACGCCTCCGAAACCGCGCGTACAGGAATCCCCCTTTGTCGTCATCACGGGACTATACAATGATGAAAGCGTGCGTTTACCAAAATGGTATCTGGTGGAGATGGGAGAGCTGCTTGGAGAATTAAAAGAGAAGATGTCGCCCGGAGATTATTTGGAATTGCTTAGGAAGGAGGAACGTGAATTCGGTCATATTGATGAAAAATATGGATATGCAGAGGAGCAATGCGCGAAAAGGAAAAAGTTATTCCGATCAATTCTTAACACCCCGGAAGACACGAGTTTGTATGACTGGAGTCACTTCCTAAAGCCGAACAGTAACGGGATCACATTCTATCCGAGTCTTTCCTATATCAACCGCCCGATTCTGACGAGCGATGAAGACTATGTTGTTACCCCCTCCCCCCTTACACCCAAAACAAATGTGATTTCCTTTTGGAATTCACGGACGGGAAGAATTTACAGAGATATATTTATTGGTGTAGACAATCCTTATGTAGCCTTTTCCCCCAATGTGAGAGGAATCCGAAGTAAACGACAACCTGCTTGCTATTTATTCAATGGTGGCTTTTCAGAAGGATCTGGTACATACGATGCTAGTTTAGCAGTACCAAGCGAATTATATGTACAATCAGCTTCCTCCTCGAATGGAAAATTTTCATCTAAACTCTGCAAACGATTTGGACTACCAGAGGAAGAAAATTATACTGAAGAGGGACAACATGATAGTCGGTGGGGGAAGCCAGGCATTGGATGGGGAAAACAGGGCATTGTAGGGCAAGCGTACTACTACACCAATCGAGAAGCAGGGCTCACCGAATTACCGATCTTGCGCAATCAGAGCCTATTAGAGACACTGAGCAGACAGATATCGAGAGGGGTTAGCAAGAGTCAGATTAACCAATTAGAGGTAAAGCACGAGGCTACGATCGTCATTCAGGACCTATGGCAATATAATTTGGCAGTATCATTGAATTCCTTATATTCTCATAATGCTGCCGTTTCGAAAACGTCTGCTGAAAGTGCGACCAAGGAGCCGAACATAGGAAAGGCGATCTTGCAAAAACTGAACGCAATCGGTTGTCCTCCGGGGGAACATTACGGTGAACATTACCTTCGTGAGGCTCCCTTCAGCGACACGGAATCTGTGAAATTGGACGGTGAATATGAACTCTTTTTGTGCAGCGGAAAAGCAAATGAAGAAGGTGCTCCGACTTGGATGATTACACTAGGATTGATCAATCATCGAACGGGTGACGTGATGTTTTTCCCGACGGAAGCTGAACCTCCAAAGGGGCCTTATGATAATGAACGTGTAGCGCTCAAAATTCGGTCTGATGCAAAAATGAACGCCTTGCAGAATCTGGACAAGAGGTTTGCCTTCATGTCCTTATTCGAACACTGCCGCTTTGGAACAATAACGCGCTGTGGGGAAAAACTCCGGATAACACTCACATTAATATCTTCGATCAATAAAGGGCAGGAATTTTGTATCATTGATCTGTGCCCTACGGACTATACATACAAAGTCATTGCGAAGCACACGAGCAAATCTTCTACGATGCCGTACGCATATATTCCTGAAAAGGAGTGGATACTGTGCCCGGAAGGAGATAACAAGTACAGCATTGAAGAGCTCGATTCGCAGAGAAAATTGGCGGACATGTACATTGACCCTGCGCAAGGGTACGCTATCGCCTTGTCCAATGGTCTCTATGCAGGTTCCCCCGGGTGTGAGAAGTTTCTGCAGTATGGCGATGGAGAAAGCGTTGTCGGCATGCAAGCTCTGGCACCTTGGCGGAATCGTCCGGCGGAGGTTTTGGAAGCGCTAGGCGGGAATGCAGATGATATAGCTGCGCTGAGAGAAACGACGAAAAGGTGGCTGCGAAAGCAGGGCTTTGACTCGGACCATATGCCAGCGGAACCAACCTTTAAGGATTTTCCTGCGGTAGAGGTGCACATGCCGAGTCTCTTCAGCACGACGGATACGGCACGTTTCACGGTGACAGCCAAAGCTACGGCAAACGACATTGCCAAGGTGATTGTGCGCGTGGACGGCGAAGAAGTGCCTCAGAGCTGGAGCAGCAGGTTAACCATTGCTGCGGGTGAGCAGGAGGAGCTACCGGTGGAAGTGCCGCTGGCAAGCGGGCAGAACTGGATTGAAGTCACGCCGGTGGATAGCCAAGGCATATCCGGCGATACGTTCCGTTTTCGCACCATCTACCGGGGCAAGGCTAAATCCGACCTTTATATTGTTGCGCTCGGCGTTTCGGATTACGATAATCCCGACCTGCAGCTGCAATACGCCGCCAAGGATGCCACGGATATAGCAGCCGCATTTGAGAAATATGGAACGGGACGCAAGCATCTTCTCGTCCTCACCGACAAAGAAGTTAAAGATAAAACTGTGCTTGAAAAGGTAAAGATGTTCTTATCGGCGACATCACCGGAAGATCGCATTGTGTTTTACGTGGCGGGGCACGGCATGTTGGATGATCAGCTGAACTACTATTATGCTCCGGCAGGCTTTAACATCGACCGGATAGTTGAAACGGGCATTGCGATGGATGAACTGACGACATGTTTGAAAAACGCAAAGGCACGTAAGAAGTTGCTGCTGCTCGACACATGCCACTCCGGCATGCTCGGCGAGGCAGGGGAGGAGAAACTGGCGATGAGTGGTGTGCAACTGCCGCACGGCGTACGAGCGATTCAACATCGAGGCATGAAAGTGAGGAAGGCTATCGACGCACTCAATACAAAACAAAAGAAGCGCTACATCGAGGACTTGTTCTCACGCGGCGATGTTCAGCGCGGCATCAATATTGTAGCCGGAGCAGCGGGGGCGGAATACGCCCTAGAATCGGGCGCATGGAAGAATGGGGTGTTTACAGCTTCCGTTATTCAGGCACTAAGTGGAGCGGGAACGACCAAAGATATGGATGGTGACGGCTTTTTCTCGGTAAAGGAAGTTATGAGGAGTGTGATGGAATCTGTTAATAAACAAACGGGTGGACAGCAAAAACCAAATATTGTGGCGGCGGAGACCCCTGAAAGTATGCTTCTGGTGGAGGGAGTCGGGTGTACATCCATCAAGAGCAGAATAGAGAAGTCAGATTGGGAAGGGGTGAAGGAGTTGCTCGAGCGCGGAATGAAAGCGTATAACGACGTAGAAGCAAACGATATTATGGAATCAGCAATTGAACACAAAGCGCCCGTTGAAATGCTCCGGCGTTTGATTGCACATGGCTGGTCAGAAAATGTTTCTTACGCTGCCGCGTTTGAGACGATTTTAAGGGACGATAGTGCTTATGTTGGACAACTGGAAGAGGTGGCTCAAATGTTTCTGGAAAAGGGAGTTAAGAGATTACCTGGACTGGAGTCATTTACGGAGAAAATACTGAAGGAAAGTCCGAATCTAGTAGAAATGTTACTGATTCATGGAACCGATGCGAATAGAGAGATAGACGCGCCTAAGGAACTATGTAGCCATTTGAGGCGTGTACTGAATAGCAATGCGTTCAGTTATCAAGTCTCCCCACTGTATCTAGTAACTTTCCAATACTGTAAAGCCTCCAACAGATTTCAACGGGAACAAGAACTGGAAAAGATGCGCATTCTGTTGGAGAATGGAGCAAATCCCAATATTCGCGATGCCTCGCCTCTTTGTTTCCTGTGCCGTTTGGGAGGCATTCCCTTTAACGATGCTCTACCAGCCATCAAATTGTTAATACAGCATGGGGCGGATATTCACGTTACAGACAGGAACGGAAGGGAACCCATGGACTCATGGAATCCCAACTACAAAATACTTGAGCAAATTGCTGCAGAAGCAAGAGAAGATAACTCCTACTCAATCAATACTCAAATACAAAAATGGCTAAGATAGACAACAATACAAAACAAGTTCCATGTAACAATTGCAGCAAAGCAACATGCGAAAAAGAGGATAAACCTGCCCAGAAGAATATCGAACGTCTGCTCCTTGTCGGGAATAGCCCGAATTTAGTGGAGCGGCAGAATGGCGGGGTAGCATGGGATAAGTTAATGAGTGCTCTGGAAGGGAGCTGCATTGATTATGTTCCGTTAGATAATGTTGCAAAGAGTTTTCCACAACGTATACAGGAGATTTGCAACGTTAGAAAAATGTTGAAAAAGTTCGGAAACGAAAAACGAGTGGATAAGTCTTTTCAGGATTGGTTGGACGGCGTGCGTAACATGTTGCCCACGGCTATTCACAGGATGTTGGTGAAAATGAATTTCGATCATTATTTGACAACTAACTACGACTATGCTTTTGAGCATGCCTTTTGTTCGGATTTTAATGCAAAAGGACGTATTAAAAAAAGCGAAAAAGTATGGAAGGGGTGGGACGAAGCTCAATTAGAGAAATATGCGAAACTGACGGAGCTTCCCGAGAATAAGAAAAAAGAGGATGTGATTCATATCCATGGCAGGGTTTCCGGGGAAAATCCGCTGGTGATGTCCCCCGGTAGCTATGCCTATGCGGCAAGTGCTTTGGGGAAGACGGAAGAAGGGAAAACGTGGCTCGATTTGTTCATAAAATCTGAAATACACATTTGCGGGATAGAGCTGCGGCCGGAAGAACTAGTGGTTTGGCGAGCTTTGGAATTGCGCTACCAAGAGTTGTGCGACAAAGAAGAATATAAACAATCTGATCCGAGGGCCTATGCGTACGTCTTTTATCAAGTAGGCGATGAGCAAGAGGAAAGGAAAATGAAAGAATTGCGAAATCTCCTGATGAGCTACGGCGTGATTTTCCAAGGAATCCCCGTTCACAACAACAATTATGATGAAGCCTGGGCCTTTCTTATTGGAAGAATGGAATTGAATATGAATAAATTACATATAAGGAACAGCGGAAATAATTTAGACAGATTAGATGATGATGAACTTGACACGATTATTTGTTCAGAGAGACCTTCGAAAAATAGAAGGAAAAATCTTTCTACGGCTTTTGTCCAACACTACATGTTTCCCTATTTTTGCAGAATGAGTATAGGTAAGAAAAAATATGACGCCATTAGGGAAACGGGGTATTGGCTGTGCTACTGTATCATTGAAGGGAATACCTACATGTGGCGGTTTTCTGAGGATGATATAACGACGCAGTTGGATTTCAGCAGGGAGGAAAAGGAAGAGTTGCTTTTAGATTATCGATATGGACGCGTCTATAAGATAAATAGGAAATCATTGTGCCGTCTTGCTCAAGGCGAACGGATTTGCGACTTACCAACGTTCTCTAGACTTCTCAAATTGAATGACAACTGTCGATAAATTAAAAGTTTGAATAGTGCGTATTACGAAACCTCTTTTTCCAGATAACTCGAACTAACGAACACTTTACATCAATGGAAACCTATATACTATTCGCATTGCTGGGCATTCTTCCGCTGCATGCTGCGTCGCTGGGGGATGCGATTGATGCCTCCAGGGAAGCCGCTGTGCAGGAACAGGCATTGGGGACCACGGAGGTAAGCCACGTGCAGTGCACGGTGCTGGAAGCGTCCCTTTGTTCCGCGTTAGTCCTGCCGGATGCTATGGGAAGAAGAAAGACCATATCCTCACCACAAGAGGGGCAGCTCGTCCTTTTCGTGCGCGGGAAATTCTTGAATCGAGGGGCGGAGAAAATCGACATGGAACTCCCGAAATTCTGCTCAGCGGACGAGAAAATGTACGATGGGAAGGATCTTTACTACAAGGGAGTCAAGCCCAAGGGACCCTTCATTTTTATCAACCCCGATGAGGAGTATTCCTTCGTGGTTTATTACTTTCTCCCGCCGGCAGCGGTAATCGGAGGCAAACTTCTCTTCACTGACAACAAGCTCATTTCAAAGGCTCGTGGAGAGGTTGGTCTGCATTTCGACCGCTCAACCGCCGTGGAGGACAAACTTACGAAGGAAGGCATGACGGACAATCCGTTTGATGCCATGGACTAATCGGGAACCGGATTAATCTGCTCCCAACGAAATCTTTATCCTTCGGTGAGGTGCCGGGGGATAATTCAAACACAATAAAATAACATATACCATGAAAAATACACTCCTAATTTCAGCTCTCTCGGCAACATTGGCGCTGAGCAGCTGCACGTTTATCTCGCAGGTAGCCAATCCTTCAGCCCCGAAGGGTTTCATAGCAACCACAGGCGGGCTCAGCATAGATCGGAATGATTGCCGCGTGATTTGCGCCCAAGCGATAGGCGAATCCAAAGGATTCAGTCTGTTTGGCGTGATACCGTTCAAGCAGCCATCTGAGACTATGGCTGTTAAGGGTATGTACGATAATGCGCGGCAGCGCGGCGCCAAAATTGAGGGAGAAAGCGCCTACTTCGCCAACCGTGCCGTTGAACGCAGCGCCAACTACTACGTGCTTTGGAGCCGTCCGACCATCAAGGCAAGCGGCGATTTGGTACAGTACCTCCCAGGGGCAAAACCCAAGGCTGATAACTAAAGCGGAGAATTCCAACCAGCAAGGCGGCGGGGACGGAGATTCGTCTCCGTCGCTTTTCATTTCCCCGATTCCACTATTCCTTCTTTCTCTCGCCTTATTGATACAATTTCCGGTATTCGACATAAATCGAAAACTTGACACCGCAGAACTTCTCCGTATGATTTAACAACAGCTCAGTGATACTATGCTTATACCCCTGTTGAGTTTGTTTGCAACTGTGTACACGTCTCCGCTTTCGGAGACATCGGCTGTCCCGTTCGCGACGCAAGAGATGATCGCTGTCGTGCGGGATAAGAATACCGTTGTGCTGTGCGATCCGGCAACCGGACGCTGGCTGGGCGCCGCGCGGGTTGCATGGAGTGATGGCGAAATTGTCGGGCAGCCCGCGTTGAACGGCAACAGGCTTACCGTGACCGTCTTGGAGAAAGGTCGTACGATGGTTCGTATCTATGAGATTCCCAGTTTCCGACTGCTTCAAACGATATACCCCTGATAGCGAGCCTTGCTCGGAACGCTTTTCGAGGAATATGGTCAGCTTGTCTCACTCCCACAGGCTGTCGCCGGCGATGAATTGCTGGTGGCGGCTGCAGGGTTTGTCGGGAAGGGTCATGCGGATGGCGCCGGAGCGGACGAGTGGCTCAAGGTAGCGCTGAAGGGCGTACTGGCCTGAGGAGATGCCCAGATAGGCAAGGATTTCGGCGCGAGTGCGCGGAACCCGGCAGAAATGAATCTTATTTCCATAAGAAATTCAATCAAAAGCAAAGAGAAAACATAAGAAACCTGACAAATCAGGGGAGATTCCATAAGAAAAACACTTCACTTTTGAAGGAATGGGGATGTGTTGAGCAGGAGAGACAGTGAAATTGAAAATTATTTGCATAAGGCGCAAGATTACACTTGCCGAGACGGGGGAATGATGGTAGAAGGGAAGCACAGAGCGGAAGGAAAAACTTTCGCGCATGGGTCAGGTGACGCCGTAAGGTCACTCCGGAAGCCGCGAGTGCGGTGGACGGGCAAATAATGTGACGGCACAGGTCAATCCTTCGGCGGGAACGCTGATTGTAGTGAACGAGATGC
>CANQGG010000031.1 GCA_947601655.1 uncultured Akkermansia sp. | reverse complement strand
AGGCTCCCCATTTTCTCGTTGAAAAATCAGGGCAAGAAATTCTAAAGTATGGTCTTGACGTACGGTTTCTAAATACGTACGGCATCAACGGACTAAACAACCAAACACGACATGACGACAAACGATAATAAAATTGAAGAAGTGACAGCAATGCAGGTGCTGCGTAGTACGGGAATCAACGTGCTGGAAGCAGCACTGGTGGCGAAAGAAGTGCTGACGGCGGCGCATGGAAGCTTGAGGATTGCTCATGAGTGCATTGTGCTTGGGAAGAAAGAAATGGAGCGGAGACGGAGGACGGTAAGTTTCGGGCGGGCAGCAGAAGCAGCTCTGGAAGAAAGGGCGGGGCGAAGGGAGAGAACCGTGCGGGATTTTCGCTATATCGTGAGCAGGCTGATGAAAAAGGTAGAGGGATTATCAAAGAAACGGGTGCGCGCCGTGCGATCGGAAGAGTGCGCAGAGTGGATCCGGCAGGCATTTGACACACCCAGCCAGAGACGCAAAGCACGCGCCGTCCTCTCCGGCGTATTTTCTACCGCGGTGCGGCGGGGCTGGTGCGCAGAGAACCCGGTGCAGCGCGTGCCGATGCCGCGGGTGGTGGAGCAACGCATCCGCATCCTCACTCAGAAAGAAATAGAACGACTGCTTGACGTGGCAAAGAGCTACTGCGGCGGCATCTGCTTGCCGGCAGTGGCAATCATGCTCTACGCCGGAGTGCGCCCGAGCGAGGTGGCGAGGCTCACGTGGGGGCAAGTGCACGAGGAGGCGGGAGTCATCAACATCCTGCCGGAACACAGCAAGACAGGGGGCGGACGCCAGGTCACCATTCGACCGCCGTTGGAGAAAGTGCTTACGGAAACGCGGAGGAGAGATGTCTCCGCCCTCCGGCGGATTTGTCCGCCGAACTGGGCAAGACACTGGACGGCTCTGCACCGGGCAGCAGGATGGAGAGGGAAGAAGGGCGAAAGCCCGACGGCCTGGCAGCCGGACGTGCTGCGACACACCTTCGCCACACACCACCTCGCCACCTTCCGCAACTACGCCGAGCTGCAGCTGGAAATGGGACACCGCTCCATTGAGCTTCTGCGGACACGCTACATCGCGATAGAGGGCATGTACGGCCGGGAGAAATCGCTGCTGGTCGGCTAGTCCCTTGCGACTTTGTCAAACCGGCCAATGCTTCGGGTTCCCGCGCGAAAAGGCCCACATATTCGTCCCAATGCCGTGTCAACAGGGACTTGGATGGCTTCCCTTCTGCGCACGAGAAAGACCTGTGCTCAATGCGCAGAAGATCGCGCCTGCCCCGGTGCAGCGCGGCGATGGCAAGGGGAGAAAAGCAGATTTTTGTAATTTGCGGATGGAACGTTTTTACATAACCGCCCAGAGACGCCCTCCCTCGCCGTGCAGCAGGCGGATAGGCATACCGAAGGTGCGCTGCAGGGTGTCCTCAGTGAGCACTTCTTCTCGAGCACCCTGGGCGAGGATGGCGCCTTCGCGCAGGATGAGCCCGCGGTTGAAGGCGGGAAGGATATCCTCGATACGCTGAGTGATGAAAAGGAGAGTGAGCTCCGGGCGCCGCGTAGCAAGCTCCTCGATGGTGCGCAGCAGAAATTCGCGCCCGGCGATATCGAGGAACACGCTTGGTTCATCGAGAATCATCAGCTCAGGATTGGTCATGAGTGCGCGAGCGATGAGCACCTTCACCTGCTCACCGGAACTCATGGTGACTACGGTTCGATCAATAAGGTACTCCGCATGCAAAGCGGAGAGCAGTTCTCTGGCACGCTGCACTTCCTGCTCCTGAGGACGGCGGAAGAGGCCGATCGTGCCGTCGGGACCGGAGAGGGTGATTTCAAGACCGGTCCAGTCCCGATCCCCGAGCCAGCGGTGCATGAGAGGGCTGATCCAGGCGATGCGGCGCCGCAGCTGCTGCAGATTTACACGGCCGAAGCGATGCCCCAGCACTTCCACCTCCGCTCCGAAGAGCGGCCAGGCATAGCCCAGCAGCATGCGCACGAGAGTCGTTTTTCCTGCTCCGTTTGCCCCCAGAATAAAACAGCGTTCGCCGCGCCGCACGGTCCAGTTGATGCCGTGTAGCACTTCGCGCCCGCCCAGGAACACCCTGGCATTTTCCACACGTATGGCGTTCTGTTCCATCATAGGGGGAGGAATTCAGCAGGAAAAAACGCGCCTGAAAGCGGCGGGTCTCCGGACCGCACACACCTCAGGCGCGTCTGAAGGATTAATGCACTGAAGGCAATGATCAGCTGCGCTCAAAGAGGGCGCGAATCTTCTTGCCCACGATTTCCACCGGGTGGTCAGCGAGCGCTGCACGCTTGGTCTGCAGATTTGGCGCGCCTGCGGCAGCTTCCGCCAGCCAGACCCTGGCGAATTCGCCGGATTCGATACGCTTGAGCGATTCTTTCATTTTTGCCTTCACCTCCGGACCAAGGATTTGCGGACCATTGTAGTACTCGCCGAATTCTGCGGTGTTGGAGATCACGGCATTCATGCGCTGGATGCCGCCGGTGTAAATGAGATCCACGATGAGTTTCGCTTCGTGCACACACTCAAAGTAGGCCATCTCCGGCGGATAGCCGGCCTCGATCAGCGTTTCAAAACCGTACTTCATGAGATCCACAAGCCCGCCGCAGAGTACGTTCTGTTCGCCAAAGAGGTCCTCGTAAGTTTCCTGCGCCATGGTGCACTCCAGCACGCCGCCCCGGGTCAATCCCTCAGCCTTGGCGATTGCCAGCGCCACGTCGCGAGCTTTGCCGCTCGGGTTCTGGAACACCGCCACCAGACCGGGACAGCCGAAGCCTTCTTCAAACACACGCCGCACTTCTGTGCCGGGCCCCTTCGGCGCGACCATGATCACATCCACATCTGCCGGGGGCTCAATCGTCTTGAACACATACGCAAAACCATGCGAGCAGCAGAGGGTCTTGCCCGCCTTCATCGCGGGAGCGATCTGACCGGCATACACCTCGCCATGCTTTTCGTCCGGCAGCAGCAGGTGGATAATGTCCCCGCGCTGCGCAGCCTCATCCACAGGTACTACCTCAAAGCCATCCTGCACGGCGGCATCCCAGCTTTTGCCGGGACGGAGTCCGATGATAACCTGCACACCGCTGTCGCGCATGCAGAGTGCCTGAGCACGCCCCTGCGCACCATAACCAATAACGGCTACGATTTTGCCGTTGAGTACGCTCACATCCGCGTCTTTATCGTGAAGAATATCCATAGTATGAAATAAGTTGCTTGCCGATTCGTTATATCCGATGGCGGATACGGGAGTGAGGCTACCATTGGCTCCTCTCATTGTCAAGACAAGAAAATGAGGATTTGCGCTCGCGCGCGGGAACATTCCTTGACTTTTGCGTGGGGCAGGGGTATGCTGGGGCGCAGATGGCTACGCAAGAACAACAGCTCGTTGAAAACAACTACATGTGCGATCCGGATGCCGATGGCGGATTTGTGTACACTACGCTGGAAGCGGCAATTAACTGGATGCATAAGTATTCACTCTGGCCGATGCCGATGGGGACCTCTTGCTGCGCCATTGAGTACATGGCGGCATCCTGCTCGCGCTACGACATTTCGCGTTTCGGATCGGAAGTGAATCGCTATGCACCGCGCCAGGCGGATTTCATGTTCATCTGCGGCACGATTACCTACAAGATGGCGGGATTGGTGCGCCGTATCTGGGACCAGATGCCGGAGCCGAAATGGTGCATTGCTTGCGGCGCATGCGCCTGCTCGGGCGGCATGTTCCGTTCATACTCCGTGCTGCAGGGAGTGGATAAAATCGTGCCGGTGGATGTGTATGTCTCCGGCTGTCCTCCCCGTCCGGAGGCTTTGCTGCAGGGTCTCATCACTTTGCAGGATAAGATTATGGCTACAGACCACCCCCTCAAGGATTTCTTCCGCACGCACGATCTTCGCAAGGCGCAGCGCGGCGATACCATTCCTGCCGGAGCTTTTGACAACTGAACCTCTTTCTCCTTCTCCTTTTGACCATGCCTACTGAAAAGACAACAGCAGCCCGGGTTGGCGCTGCCGAAGCGCTTCGTAAGATATGCGATCGCTTCCCGGCGATCAATTCTCGTGAATTCCGCGGCGACACTACACTCACCGTGCCGGTGAACCAGCTCATGGCGGTGATGCGTTATGCCAAAGAGGCCTGCGGATTCGACATGCTGCTGTGCGTCAGCGCGGTGGATCACATGCCGGAAAGCCCGCGCTTTGAGGTGTGCTACACCATCACCCAGGCGGAAACGGGAGCGGTGTTGCTGGTGCGCTGCACGGCAGAGGATGACAGCGCGCCCGTCGTTCCCTCTCTTGTGGAGCTCTGGCGCTCTGCCAACTGGCTGGAGCGCGAGCAGTACGATCTCATGGGCATTCGTTTTGAAGGGCATCCGGATTTGCGGCGCATCATGATGTGGGAGGAATATCCTTATCACCCATTGCGCAAGGATTTCCCCGTAGCAGGTGTGCCACTGGAAAATGGGGGCGGAGTCTTTACGGAGAAGGCCCCCGCCGACGGCGCTCCTTTCACCACGACTCCAGGCGGTCGCACCGCAGCTGAACGCGAGCCACGTTCCCGTGGCTGATCCGACTGCCCTTTGCCCGGTCGAACATGAATTCCCTGCCGCCGGATCTCGACCCCTCCGTTCGTGCCGTTGCGTGGATCGGCGATGCGGTGTTGGCGCTTTACGTGCGCGAGTGGATTCTTTCATTTAACCACGACCGCATGGATGGCGAAATCTTCACCGCGCTTACCTCCAACCAATTTTTGAGGCTTACCGGCAATGCTACCGGAGTGGAGGCGCAGATCGGCAATGCATATTACCGCGGCGGAATCACCGAGGCCTACGCATGGATTGACTCCGAACTGCGCCCGCGCATGGAAGAACGATTGCACGCCATTCGGTCGCAACGCGCCGGGAAGAGAAAATAACCGGCGGCGTGGGCGGCAGGGGGCTTCATTATGCCATACTCTGCTGTAGTGCAGTCTGGAGTCGAATCAATCCCTCTGCCAGCACTTCATCCGGGATATTCAGCGCAGGGATGAGTCGCAGGGTGTTCGGACCTGCCGGACATGCCAGAAGCCCGTTCTCGCGGCAGAGGTTATTGAGATGTGCGGCAGGGGTGCTGCTTTCCGGCGCTTTCATGGCTTCCGGACGCAGCGCCACGCCGCGTAGCAGACCGAGCCCCCGTACGGTCTCCACACAAGGGAATTTCCAGCTCATCACGGTTTCCTTGATTTCTTCCCCGAGTCGTTCCGCACGCTCGGCGAGGTTTTGTTCAATGAGCTCATGCACAACAGTGAGGGAAGCCGCGCAGGCAAGCGGTGTGCCGCCGAAGGTAGAGCCATGAGAGCCCGGATTCATGATGCTGCAGAGGGGCGTCCCTTTTTCGTCAATAGCGCGTTTGCTTACCCAGAAACACCCCATGGGGAAGCCTCCCCCGAGTCCTTTTGCGCAGGAAATGAGATCCGGTTTGAGTTCCGGGCAAATCGCCTGCCAGCCCATCATCCGCCCGCAACGGGCAAATCCGCACTGCACCTCATCCACCATAAACAGAAGATCATTTTTATGGCAGATCTCCGCGACAGCTCGCATAAACTCCGGTGTGGCAGGGTTCACCCCTCCTTCTCCCTGCACTGCTTCCAGCAGAATGCCGCAGGTATGCTCATTCACCGCCTCGCGTAGAGCTTCGGCGTTGTTATACTCTACATATTTGAATCCGACGAGCAGTGGGTCAAATTCCACCTGAATCTTCGTCTGCCCCGTGGCGGCCATGGAGCCGAGGGTGCGCCCGTGAAACCCTTTCAGGAAAGTGATTACCTCATAACGCGGCGAACCATCCGCTGCCGGATGGCGGTGCCCGAAGCGACGAGCCACTTTGATAATGCCATCATTCGCTTCTGCTCCGGAGTTACAGAAAAAGACCTGTCCATCCAGCCCCACCACATCGCGCACAATGAGCTGGGCAAGCTCTTCCTGCTGTGGGATGCCGTAAAGGTTGGAGCAGTGCATTAATTGCCCGGCTTGCTCGCTGATGGCCGCGACGAGTTTGGGGTATGCATGCCCGAGACAGCAAGTCGCTATGCCCGCGCAAAAATCAATGTAACGTCGCCCTTCCGCATCAAATAAATATGATCCCTTGCCGCGTACAATATCAATCGGCGCCCGTCCGTATGTCTCAAGTACATGTGGTTCCCTTTGCATAGCACCCAAAATTTACCACCCGAATCCGTCCTTGTCAATACCACGGGTGAGTCGCTTACGAATTATGAACGCATTTCGGTGCCCTGGAGGGTGGAGATCACATAGCGCTGCTCTCCTCTCCCAACCCGATGCTTTCTTCCGCCTCGACACACCCTGCATCTTCCTCAGCTGGCGATAAATCCCACCTGTGAATGAGCGCTGTCACCATCGACCAATAACACAAAGCACTGTCTCACGCTTCGATGCATTCGCATGCTCGCGAAGAGGATGAGAAAGGAGCGCCACAAATGGGGGATTAATCGTCCTCGCAGTGCGCTTGAATGACCGATATGAATGCAGGCAGAACATGCTCGCAGCTCCATGAACCGAAGCCTTTGATGCGTAAAGCTCCCTGGATGGTCGTGGGGCGAAGGTTGACGAGAGCGTGCAGGGAGGCATTGGAAGCGATACGGTAAGGAGGCAGGTGGAATTGTCGGGAGAGTTCCATACGGACGGCGGCAAGTTCCTTGTAGAGCTCGGTTTTTTCCTGTGTGGCAGAAAGGATAGCAGAGAAGGTGCGGGAGGCCCCGTTGATTCGAGGAGAGACGGAGGGCTTCTTTTCTTGTACCCAGCCTCGGGTGGACATGCTGATGTTCTTCTCTTGCCCTTTCATCACGCGGTTTCCGAGGTCGGTGAGAGAGAGGAGGGGCATGTTCCCGCCGCTGCTTTTGATGAGACCGATATCCTGCATGGCGCGGAAGAGTGCGCGCATTTCCTGTTCCGTTAAATCCGCGAGAATGCCGTAAGTGGAGAGGCCGCGAAGATGCTCATTCAGTGTGGCCTTTTTTGCTCCACGAAGCATATCCATGATTTTACTGCGGCCGTAGATGGGGCGGCGTGTGCCGTCCGGGTTGCGTCCGCTCGCTCGGGCGATTCCGGAAAGGGCCTTGCGCAGAATATTCAGGGCGGCCTCAGAGAGTTCATGAGCATCGTCCGGTGGGGCAGCAAGGCAGGCATCGCATTGCCCGCAAGGTTTGCTGCCCACTTCACCAAAGTAGTCGAGTATCCATTTTTGCCTGCAGCCACTGCTGTAGGCGTAGCGCGTAATGGATTCGATCTTTCGGTGGTCGCGCGCCGCTTTTTCGTTCAGAGCGGAAGCATCAATCTCGAGAGATGCAAAAGGCAGGTTCGGCGTGAGCACTCTGGTGCTTTTTGTCTTACTTCCCGGTATGTCGGAGCGGCTGATCGCCCCGGCGTGCATCAGGATCGAGAGACCGGTTCCAACCCCCATTGGGTTAACGTCTCGTCCCAAACGCGACGCCATTTCATCCACGCTCAACTGCACCTCTCCGCTTGTCGAACTCCCGCAGAGCAGCACCAGCAGGTTGTAAAGCGAGCGGACGAGTGAAAGAGGTGGGTTACTCCCCTCGTAGAAAAATTCCTGGGTTTTGAGGTCTGCGTGGTTGAACAGGAGCTCGCAGCAAGCTTCCTCTCCGTCTCTTCCCGCCCTTCCGGCTTCCTGATAGTAGGCTTCCACACTTCCCGGGATTTCATAATGAATAACAAAGCGCACATCCGGTCGATCGATGCCCATGCCAAAAGCATTGGTCGCCACGACGATGTCTGCCTGCCCGGAAATAAACGTATTCTGTGAGAATTCACGCTCTTCGTCGGTCATTCCCGCATGATATGCCACAGCGTTGACTCCCATCTCTTTGAGTTCTGTGTAAACATTCATGACGTTCTTGCGGGTGGAGCAGTAGATGATACCCTTTTTCCATTCTGCGACTGTGCGGCGGATGCGCATCAATTTCTCGCGTTTTCCCTCGCAAGGGGAGATGCGGAAACGAAGATTCGGTCTTGCAAATCCGCTCACAATTATTGCCGGCTCCTTCATTCGCAAAGCTGCCACGATGTCTTCCCGCACTACCTCGGTAGCCGTGGCGGTGAGGGCGATGACGGGAGGGTCACCAAGTCGTTCACGCACGCGTCCCAATCGCAAGTACTCGGGGCGGAAGTCGTGCCCCCATTGGCTGAGGCAGTGAGCCTCGTCTACTGCAAGGAGAGCGACGCGACTTTCCATGAGTTGCCGCATAAATCCGTCCTGAGCAAAGCGTTCGGGGGCAACGTATAAAATTTTCAATTCTCCCGAGCGTAATTGCTGCATCACGCGCCGGTATTCCTCTACTCCCTGCATCGAATTGACCGCGCCTGCCTGAATCCCCTTCGACTGAAGACCGTCTACCTGGTCTTTCATTAAGGCAATAAGAGGGGAAACGACCACGGTGAGTCCATCCAAACACAGCGCCGGCAGTTGGTAACAGAGAGACTTTCCACCGCCTGTCGGCATGATTGCCAGCGTGTCTTTTCCCTCCAGTACCGCTACCACCACTGTGTCTTGCCCCGGACGCAGTGCATTGTGCCCGAATTGCTCACGAAGCACCTTCTCCATGTTTTTCTGCGTTTCCTCTGCCATATTTTCCCCCACTCTAACACACAGCTACAGACGGGGCAAGAGTGAAGTACGGCAGGACAATTACCTTTGAAAAACCAAATCACAATGCAAGGAAGTTAATTTCGTACATAGGTGAGCGAAAGAGAAATCTCCCTATTGCCACCGGCTTGCAAACGCGTTTTCTTTCATTCAGTTGCTTTGCTCTTTCCCTCCGTGGGAGCGTATGCTAGAATGGGTGGCATGAACGGACAGCAGGAAACGAGCATTGGCGTGGACATGGGGGGAACCAGCATTAAATTCGCCGTTGTTCGTGGGGAGAAAATTATTGCAAAGGGTGAGCCGGTGCAAACTAAAGAGTGCGGCAGCCCGGACGCTGTGATCGCCGCTGTAGGAGAGAGACTGCGCGCGCTGAGAGAGCAATATCCTGACGTACGGGCCGTAGGAATGGGACTGCCGGGCTTCGTAAACCATGCCGCAGGAGTTGTAGACTCGCTGACAAATGTGCCCGGGTGGTACGATGTGCCGATTCGTCGCATTTTGGAGGAGGAGTCGGGTTTGCCGGCTGCGGTGGAAAACGATGCCAACTGTATGGCTCTGGCAGAGTGGAAACTCGGTGCCGGTCGCGGTATGCAGGATATTGTATGCCTCACGCTTGGTACGGGTGTGGGGGCGGGGATTATTGCTCAGGGACAGTTGTTGCGCGGACATCTCGGCGCAGCGGGCGAGCTCGGGCAGGTGGGCATTGATTACCGAGGGCGAATAGGTCACTACGGTAACCGCGGAGCGGTGGAGGACTATATTGGCAATGGTGAGCTGGCGCTTGAGGCGCAGATGCGTTATGCCACCGAGCTTGGTGTACACAAACCCATCGATGAGCTTACGCCTATCCATCTGGAGGATGCCGCGAAGGGAGGTTGTCCGGTGGCGCTTGGAATCTGGGACGACGCGGCTCGTAAATTATCGGCGTGTTTGTTGGCATGTCACTATATTCTCAATCCACAGGCTTTCATCATCGGTGGGGGCATTGCCAAGGCAGGTAAATTACTATTTGATTCGCTACGAGGTTATTTGAAGGCGCAGATTTACCCGGCTCATTATGAGAAGCTGCAGATCCTGCCGGCTCAATTCGGCGGAGAGGCAGGCATTATTGGGGCGGCGCTTCTTGCATTAGAGGATCTTGCTGCGACTCGTTGATTTTTTCTCATACCTCATGAGTTCGGCGAAGGCATCAAGTATTTTTCCCGTCAGAGCGGCTATGCGGCTCTGCGAGAGGTTGAGGCTTCCCGCTACGCAGGCTGCCGTTCTTCTTCATGCCTTACAGTCGGGGGACACGGCACGCCGGGCGATTGTCTTGAGCCCGAAGGCTGCGGGGAAAAACTACCAGCCTCCGTTCCCCTGTGAATCGCGAGAAAGATACTCCTGGTTGCCGGAGAATGTTTTTCTGCCGGGTGAAGGGGTGAACCCTGCGCAGCACGCGGATTACGCAGCGGGGATGTACTATGTGCTGGACCTTTCTTCCTGTTGGGAGGGAGCGGCTCTTTCTGCTGTGTCGAGTGTGCCGGAGAGGAGTTTGGATCTCTGTGCTGCGCCGGGAGGGAAAACTATGCTGTTGGCAGCGCGTTTTCCCCTGAAGGATCACATAGCTAACGAAGTCCAGGCGCGTCGACGTGGAATTCTCAGAGAGAATTTGCTGCGTTGCGGAGTGGAAAATACTCAAGTGACGGGTCTGAGACCGGATCAATGGGCGGGGCAGGGGAAGGAATTTGACTTATTGTTGGTAGACGCGCCGTGCAGCGGACAGTCTCTGCTTTGCAAGGGCATCCCCAATCCCGGTTGTTTGGGAAGCGCTGCGGTGAATGGTAACGCTAAACGCCAACGTGGCATCATGTTGCAAGCTGTGCGTTGTGTGCGTCCGGGCGGGTATATCCTCTACACTACTTGTACTTATGACCCGGAGGAAAATGAGCGTGTGATCGCCTATCTGCTGCGTCGCACGTCGAGTTGGCAGGCGGAGGAGATTCCTTTACTCGCAGCGTTTCGTTCCGACCTCTGCCATTTCCCTGCGTACCGGCTTCTTCCCCACCATGGCTGCGGGGCGGGGGGCTTTTGTTGTTTGCTACGGCGCCTCCTGTGATCATCACCACAATAACCATGAAAATGATACAACGTTTCCTTGTCTCTATCGTTTTCCTCCTCGGGTCGTTTTGCGCTTGCGCGTCCTCCTTGCCAGGTAAGGCGGATTTGCTGGCCGAGAACACTGTGATTGCTCGTTATGAGGGTACGGTGGACCATCCTTGCATGTTTCGTACGGCGCAGTGCCCTGACCACTGTGGCCACGCCACCCGGCTAGCTCACTTTCGCGTGTTGAAGAATGTGCACTACGCAAGTTGCAGCAAATACGGCGACGGAAGATTGAACCCCGGCGAGACCGCCGTTGTGGATGTGCTTAAAGATATCCCCGGTCAGGAGCGATCAATCGCACAACTCATCGCTTCTCTGAAAAAGGAAGACTGTGTGCGACTTACTATTGCGCATTACTACATGCATCAAGGCCAATGCCATTTTCCCGTTCGTCCTGCCATCGAGATACTGTTGTTAAATCAGAGTCAAAATGCCGGTCAGACGCAGCAGCCAGAAAGCAAGCGCGATGAGAGCCAGAAGGGATAGGACTATAACGCGAAAAGCGCTCACATGACTACGTGTGCTGTTTTGCGCACTCAGGCGAATTTTATCGGAACGGCGGCTTGACATCACATCCTCGCTCGTTCCCATGTCCTCATTGAGAGCCATGCATGCAGTGTAGCACACTTGCAGCGTAAAACACGAGCCAAAACTTGCACTGCTCCCCAGAGTATGGTAGAAAAAGGGGCATGATACGCCAACTCACTGTCTCCGGCTTCACGACCTTTTTGGATGAAGTGAAACTTGACTTCGTGCCGGGTATCAACGTGATTATGGGAGGAAATGATTCGGGGAAAAGTCATTTGATGCGGTTGTGTTACGCTATTTGCCGCTGGGGGGAGAAGAGTTTGCGACGGGATTTCCCGGAGTTATGGGCTGAGGAGGAACGACTGATACGCCATATGTTGCGAGCTTTTGGGGCTCAGCAGCTTTCTTCTCTTGTTTCACGCCGCGCCGTGCATGGTTTCGCCCATGTTTCCGCCTCACTTCACGGCGCAAAGGCTCCGGTTGGTTGTGCTGACCTCTCCTTCTCTTTCCATCGTAGGGATGAGAGTATGGGGCTGAACATCAATTCAATGCCGGATCGTTTTCTTCAGGAGCGTGCGCTTTTCATTCCCCTGAGCGAGGTGCTTACGCTTTACCCCTGTTATGTGCAGGTTGGTAAGCGCTATCCGGATCTCCTGGACGGACCGACCTGGGATCTCTGCCGCGCGTTGGAAGAGGAAGAAAGGACTAAGAATCGCGAGGATATGGAACCGGGGTTACGGCGCGTGCAGCGGCTCACAGAGGTTTTACTGCAGGGAAAATTGGAGCGTGAATGCGGGGGACGATTCATTTTACAACGGGGGCAGGACGGGGAGGGCGCCATTGAGCTTGGGCTGATGGCAGAGGGCTACAAACGCCCTGGTACTCTAAATCTATTGATTGCCAATGGATCTCTTCGATCGGGCGACACTCTTTTCTGGGATGAACCGGAACTGAATCTGAATACGGTGCACCTGCCTTTACTCTGTGGACTATTGCTGGGATTAGGAGAGGCGGGGGTTCAGGTGATACTAAGTACACATAGCCTCTTCCTGTTGCGCGAGTTGGTGATTCGACTTTCTCGCCGTGAAGGCAGGGAGATTTCCCGCCGCTTTATTGGGTTGCACGCACCGCGCGAACCATTTGGCGCGGCAGTGGTGCAGAGCGGGGAAACTCCGGATGAGATAGGTCCTCTGGAAAGTTTGGAAGCCGAGATGGAGCAAGCCGATCGTTACCTACGCATGCCTCCACCAATTCACAGACAGAATGCAGATTGATCCGCGCCAGAAGGGTACCACCTGTGTGGAGGGAGAGTACCGTTTTCACTTTGCTCCCGGCTATTTGGTGTGTCGCTCGGAGTGCTCCCCCTTTTATTCCTGTCACGCGCAGAACTTTTGCAACAGTTGCAAAGAGATGGATTTCATGCTTTACCATCCCGGCAAGAAGGAGCTCTGGCTTATTGAGGTGAAAGATTACCGCTTCAATGCCCGTCCTAAAGTGCAGGATCTCGTGGAGAAACTTTGCCGCAAGGTGAGAGACTGCCTCTTCCTGTTGCGAACGGCAGCGATCTGTGCGCCGGAGGAAGAGCCGGCGGAAGGTATATCCCTACGGGAAATGGCACAGCTGAGTTTGCAGGCAAAACACATCCGCATCGCATTTGTTATCGAGCTGGGTAGCATAGGCCTCTACCCGCCGAAGAGTCTGCTAGTGCACATCCGCGATCTGTTATACCGGCAAATTCGATTTATTGATCCGTCCATGATTTGTCTTCCCATCACGGAGTCCGGTGGAGTGGGACCGTGGACTATTTCTTCCGCCGGCAATGAGCATTCAGCGCGCATTCGGCACCGAATGGAGCAAGCTCGCCTCCTCCACGAGAAAAAACTTCAGGACGAGCGTCGTCGTAACCGCGAAAAAAGGCGCGAGCAGAAACAAAAGAAAAAGGAGGGAGCCCTGCCTTTATGGAAACAACGTGCACTTAATCGTGCCGCCGGAGAACGAGGCAACCCTCGCCACCGCACCGGGAAAAAAGGCTAGCGATGCTTCGTGCTACCGGTGATGGCGCCGCTGCCGCCTCGATAGGTTGGACCGATCGGGCGGTCAGGTAGTGTGCCAGGGCGGATGCAGCTGGCCAGGTAGAGCACGAGCCGATCCATGACAAGCTGATTGCCGTCTGCAGTAATATGCACGCCGTCTCTGTAGCGGATTGTCGCATCCTTTCCGTCTTTCATTGGGGCGGAGAAGCGGAATCTTCCCTTGCCATCGGCGAGGATTTTGCGAGTATCGACGTAGCCGGCGCGCCGTACCTTGCATGCCCAAGCCATGAGGCGGTTGATTTTTGCGAGTTGATCGTCCAATTTTTCATCCCCCACGACCGGTGGTCCCATGAAAATCAGGTAGGCATGGTAATGCCCCACGATGTTCATGATCTCGTAGATTTTGCTGAGGTAGGCGCGTTGCCACGGGCGGGAGCACGGCTCACCCAGTCCGGTCATGCCGAAAATATTCTGTGGATCATTGGTGCCCACCCAGAAGACGACGATATGCGGGTGGTCCTTTTCCATATGCTGCTTGAGCACGAGAGGCCAGTTGTAGAAGTCGGGGCGGGAGAGTCCGGTGGATTTTTTACCGATGGGGATAAGGGTGAGATTCTCGTAGCCAGCGAGCTCCGTTCGGAGTTGAGGGCCAAGGCTCTCCATGAGGGAGTCTCCCGCCAGCAGCACCCTTGTTGGCGTCGGCAGTTTCATCCTCCCTCCGGGTTGCAGCCAGGCCCCCCGTTGCATCAGAGGAGACAGTGATGCCGCTTGTGCGGTTATTCCGACTGCCAGGAGGATCGTCGCGCAGAGTCCGATGTATTGTTTCAGCATAGGAGCGTATTATGACACAGGTGGTGGCGCCACGGGCTGTTGTTGAGGTTTTGGTTCTGGCTTTCGTTTTGGCTTTGTCCTACCGTAATGACAGGTGTAGACGGCATTGCAGCGCCGAATTCCCGCAGCTTCTTCTTCGGAGAGAGCGCATTCCGGGTGAGAGTGGTAGAAAGAGATGAGGTGTTTCTCGAGAATTGGCAGGAGGTGGTCAAGCACTTTGCGGCTGCCGGACGGTGCGAGGTGCGCCATATCCTTCACGCGTAGGCGCACTGTTTTGCCGTTGTATTCACCGAAAGCCTCGTACTTACCCCATACGCCGGAGAACAGAGGATCCGTCTGCAGATTTTCGATGCCGTTGGCCTCGCAGTATTCGCGCTGTGCGATTTGGGTGTCATGCAGCAATTTGTTGTAGCGTCCCCCTACGGCAGGCAGTTCGATCCAGATGATGTCCATGTCGGCTTCCCGGGCAATGGAGACAAGTTCATCCATTCGGCTCTTGTAGGTCTCGCGCCAGATAGCGGTGCCCGGCTGCACGTATTTGCGATTTTCCGTACGCATAGGCATACCATCATTGGCGCCGAGGAAAAAGACGACGAGATTCGGCTTATATTTCGAGACAACTTCTCGCATATGTTCCGGCCAGTTGAAGAATTCCGGTCGGCAGAGACCCGTGGAAAACTTCGCGCTAATGATGAATTCCAGCCCGCGGCGATTCTGCAGGGCTTTGTGTATCCGCGGCCCCATGTCTTCCATGAGAGAATCGCCGAGCAAAAGCACCCGGCAACGCATCGGCGGAGCTTGTGTCAATTCCGGTTCTTTCTGCTCCTCCGCTTCGGCAGGTGCCGTCCCACTTGTTACGGAAATCGCCGGAGTGTCTGTGGACGGTGAAGGCGTTGCCGGTGGGTCAGATGAAGCCGTCTCCGGGACCGGTTCCGTTCCGGGGGGGGGCAGGGCCGCTGCCTGTTCTGAGGCAAGCATAAGGGCATGATCCACACGCTGACTGAGTTTTTGGAGCCGTGCGGGCACTGCTGCCTCGAGTGCGTTTGCGCTTGCGACAGAATCTGGCGCTTCCGGTGTCGCTGCGGGTTCCTGGTTGGCTACGGTGATTTCCAGCACGACCGGTGGCGCAGGGGATGCCGCCATACTCGCAGCCTGGGCAGGTGGTTCAGCAGGTTCAGGGTCGGCTGTTACCGTCTCCGGCGGGGCGTTTGATTCCTGGGCTGACGTATCGGTGGAAACGCTTGTCGGAGTCGCCCCATGAGCGGCAAGACAGGAATCCCCTAGTTCTTCCGTTTCGGCCTCTTCCGTGGATTCTTCGTCAGCCGCAAGCATGGGAGAGAAACGAGCGGTGAGGGCGTCCAGCGTGTCGCGCTCGAGGGTGTTGAGTTTCTCGGCTCGCGTGGCATGGGCGGCCTGTCGTATGAGGGAGAGGAGAGTGTTTACAGTGGCGAGGGAGGGATAGGAGGAGAGCCGCGCCTCAAACTGGTCGGCATTTACAGTTGCATTTTGCAGCAGGAGTACGCAGGAGGCGATGAAGGTTCCGGCACAGATCGTCCACGCGTTGTTGGAGGGCAAAATGTTCATTTTAGAAGCGAAAGTAGATGAAAGGCAGCGTGCCATCCGGACCGAGATTCATGATGAGCGCCGCTGCCAGTCCCACGACGATAGCTTGCAGAGGCCACGGCAGGAGACGAAGTGTGCGACTTGAAATCCGGAACAATCTTCCCCCGACAAAGGAGAGAAGAATGCCCCACGCTGTGGCGATCAGCACCAGTAGCGGAAAACCGTTGCCCTCTGCCACTCCGTCTCGAACGCGACAGAGAACCTCCCATGCGGAATCCAGTGAGTCTGCCCGGAAAAGTACCCAGAGTAGCGCTACGACGTGCAGCGTGAGCGCCCAGGAGATGGCGCGAGCCGGAATACTCAACCACAGGGAGTTGAGTTGGATGCGACGGGTGAGGCGTTTGAAGGAGTGCACCACGGCGAGGCAGATGCCATGCAGAGCGCCCCAGATGATGAAGGTGAGGCTGCTTCCGTGCCATGCACCGCCGATGAGCATAGTGATGAAGAGGTTGATGGAGCGGCTGCCGCGGCGGCTTCCGCCCAGAGGGATGTAGAGGTAATCGCGCAGCCAGGTGGAGAGACTGATGTGCCAGCGGTGCCAGAATTCCTGGAGGTTCAGCGCGCGGTAGGGAGCATCAAAATTCTTTGGCAAGTGGAAACCCATGAGACGCGCCACTCCCAATGCCATGTCCGTGTACCCGGAGAAATCGCAGTATATCTGCACGGTGTAGGCGTAGATGCCCATCAGCACGGCAGCTGAGCTGTATTCCCCCGGATTGGCAAACACGCCATCCACCAGGTGCATCTGGAGGTAAGTTGCAAGTGCGACTTTTTTGAACAGGCCGCTCAATATGAGCAGAGTTCCCTCACTGAAGTCCTCTTCGCCGGCAATGCTGGTGCGCAGCTGGGGGAAAAAGTTTTCCTCGCGCATGATGGGACCACTCATCACCGTAGGGAAGAAGGAGAGGAAGCAGAGGACGTCCGCAAAGCTCCGCGGCGCCAACGCCTCTTCGCGGTAGTGGTCAATCGTGTACGCCAGTCCCTGGAAACAATAGAAGGAAAGCCCGACGGGCATGACCATCTGAGCCAGTGTCGGATTAAGGATCCATTCCGCACTTGCTCCGAATTGTTCCATCGCCAGATCTACCAACACTCCGTAGTACTTGAAAAAGCCCAGCAGCAGCACGTGAGCCGCCACTGCCAGACTCGTCAACGCCAGTCGTGTGCCGCGCCCTCTCTCCTCCATCCCCCTCACCGTTCCCCAGTTGATGAGTGCGACAAGGAACAGGAGCGGCAGATAACCCACACCCGCCATCCCATAGAAAACGAGATTCGCCGCCAGAAGGAAAAACTTGTAGACGCGTCTGTTAAGCCCCCTCAGACTCCACCCGATGCACAGAACGGGAAGGAAAAAGAGGACAAAACCGGTCGTAACGAAGTTCACGAACGTGAAATCAATCAATAGCAAATGTGCAAGTGTTGACTCTGAACTTAAAACGAATCAGAAACACCACATGCGTCTGGAGTTTTGTTTTCCGGCGCTGAGACGGAGTCGCTCTTTTGCCCTTCTCTTTTTAGCCTTCAGTCGGAGAGGTCTCTTTGCTCACCGCCTTGGCCTTTCGGACAAGAAGCTCCATGACTTTGGAAGAGATAAGATTGAGACGTACGGCTTCAATGCTTCCTTCCTTGGTCAACTTTCGGATGTATTTCCGCAAGTCCTTTTCGCGTTCTCGCTGCGCCATGCGGGCGAGTTCCTGTGTTAGTTCGAGATCGCTCACTGTAATTTTCTCTCTGAGAGCAATCTCTTGCAGGGCAAAGAAGACGCGGATGGCACGGACGGCCTCCTCCCGAGCTTCATTGCGCATTTTTTCCTTGTCCTGTTCGACGTCGAAGTCTCCGCTCTGGATGGCATTAAGTATTTTGCGCTGAAGGGTCGCGGAAACTTCTTTTTCGACGACCTCTTCCGGAAGAGCAAAGGTCAGCAAAGAAGCGAGGTAATTCGTGATCTGGTCAGCCTTGTTACTTTCGTTTTTTTGCTGTTTGCTTTGTTTCAGATTGCTGCGTACTTCATTCCGAATTTCTTCCAGATTTTTGTTGGGAAAGAGACTAGAAAAAACCTCCGCAGATATCTCCGGTACGTGCTTCTCGAGTACTTGCTTCACCGTGCAGTGGAAGACCATCTCTTTACCGCGCAGATCGCTGATGGGAAATTGCTCGGAGAGGGTCGCCTTAATACTGCGTTGTTCACCGGGCGTGGCGCCAATCAGTCCTTCACTGAGTTCAGGTACATAACGATCTTGCAGTGTCATGCGGTAGTCCTCTCGTCCCTCCATGAAACCAATCGATTTGCCGAAGTACTCCGCCGAGGGTTTACCTTCTACAGTAGTTTTAAAATCAATCACCACATGATCTTCCTTTGTTGCGGCACGCTCCACGGGGTCAAACGTTGCAGACGCTTCAGCAAACCGTTCCATGGTATCTTCCACCTCCTTGTCACTCACTTCTACATCGTCTTCCGTTACTTCAATACCAATGTATTCCGGAAGTTCAAACGACGGCAGCACCACCGCTTCCGTTGTCAGTTTGAAGGAGCCATCTGTCTGTTCGTCGTACTCTACGGCGTGGAAACGCAAGACCCGCAGGTCCGTATTCTGCCCGATCGTTTCTTCTTGGAGCTTGTTTTCCAGGTCCCTCTGCAACTGCTCCTGCACTTCCTTGGCAAAGTGTTTCGCCACAATGGATGTCGGTACTTTCCCCGGACGGAACCCCGGCAGTCGCGCACCACGGGTGTAGCCTGCCACGATATGATCCCTCATCTCCTTTACCTCCTCGCCCGGTACGTTGGCTATTACTTTTGCCCCGCACTCTCCCGTTTTTTCTAACTGTATCTGCATGTTTTTGAAATGTTACGTTCCGATAGGCGCACGCATTCTACCTTTTTCCCTTCAAAAAGCAAGCCCTTTCTCCGTCCCTCTCTGTTAAATTCGCCACTTTATCGTTCAGGAGTCGGAAGGAATCCACATTTTTTTAACATGACATGGAAAGGCATATCCGCAAGATATAGTGGGGAAATTTTTTAGTGTGTGCCATATCCAAGACTTGCAGAAAAGAGGAAGAGAAATAAACAGAAAACCGTTGTCAATTTAGGGCTTGCATAATGTTAGGAAAACCGTATGATTTGGAGCGAAGGCTCTCTCTCTTTACGGCAATGAACGCAACCAAACCCAAGCGTACTTCGGCTCACGAGGCAACAGCGAATCGATTGGCAGACTTCATTATGTTCTCCCAACGCAACTTGATTCTCCGACTCTCTCCGGAACTTAACCAGGACAAGGTATCGTACCCGCAGTTTTTTCTGCTGGCGTATCTGGAGGAGGAAGGAAGTCTCTCCATGAGCAGCATTGCGCATATGATGGGACATTCGACAGCTGCCGCCACCGGGATGATCGACAAACTGGAGGCGCTCGGTCACTTACGGCGTACGAGTGGGGAAGCAGACCGTCGGCGAATCATGGTGCACATTACGGAACAGGGCAAGTTGCTTGTGGCGCGCATGCGCTCCAACATCGCGCGCGATCTGGCAGAACTGATGGCGGAGAAGGATGATGAGCGGTTGAGGAAAGCTGGTCGGGATATCTCTGTCGCATCTCGTCGTAAATCTCTTACTGTATAGTTACATTCTCCAACCCTTCCCTTCTTGCCGGACAAGGTCATTTCATGAACGATTATTCTCCATCTTACCTTGCGCGTCTCAATGCTTTCCCGGAAAATTTTGCTCGCTTCATCACCCGTATCCCGGGCGTGGAGGTAGGCTTGGACCGTGAGAGCGTTATCTCTGCCCTCACGCCGACTCATGAGAATGTACTGCGGCTGGGGGGGATAGACCCCAGATATCTGCGCCGCGCCCAGCAGGTACACGGTAACCGCGTGGCCATTGTCGGGGATATCGGTTGTTCGTTCCCAGTGGAGGGGGTGGATGGCTTGTACTGCGGTGGCGTGGCGGATTGCTGCCTGGGTATTTACGTCGCAGATTGCGCGGCGGTGTGGGTGTATGATACGGTGAGTGGCAGTCGAGGCTTGGTGCATTCCGGTAAGCGAGGCACGGAGCAAAATATCGTCGGGGAGCTCTTCGCTCGCATGTACAAAGTTCTTGGAGTGCATGCCCGTAACTGTATCGCTGTGATTTCCCCGTGTGTGCGTCCTCCTCATTACGAGGTGGATTTACCTCCTGCCATCTGCGGTCAATTGAGGGAGGCGGGAGTATTGCCGGAGAATATCGTAGACAGCGGGCTGGATACGGCTGCAAATCTTGAGACCTTCTATTCATACCGGGCCGAAAAGGGATGCACTGGGCGGATGCTGGCGCTCTTTGGGCGGCGTTCTCCTGTTGCTCAGCAGGTCGGTTCGTCGCAATAATTTCGCCTACCAGCTCAGAAGATGGCGGAGAAGGATGCAGAGAGTGAGAGCAAGAGGGAAGTGCGCGCCCGGATTCGTGCGAGGCTTAAGCAACTGAATCCGGCATATATTCGGGGGTGTTCAGAGGAGCTCCTGCCTCTCATCCGGAGAATCATCCAATCAATGGGAAAACAACTGAATGTTTGTCTTTACGCTCCCATGAAAGATGAACTCGACTTCACGTCGCTCGTATGCGCTCTCCCTCAGCATTGTTATTATTTCCCCTCCATTGAAGGGAACGAACAACTTGCTTTCTATCGTGTCAAAAATGTAACGGAAGATTTGTATTGCGGAGAACACAATTTCCTTGAGCCTCGCAAGGAAATGCGCTGTCTTAACCCGAGCGAAGCCCACGTTGTCCTCGTCCCGGGGCTCGCCTTCACGATGTCTGGAGATCGTCTGGGACGCGGAGGCGGTTACTATGACCGTTTTCTCAGGCTCTGTCCGGAGGCGATGACTCTTGGCGCCGCGATGCAGGAGCAGATTCTCTCGTCTTTGCCAATGGAAGAGCATGATCAGAGGGTTCGGCGCGTCGTTGTGCCGGGCAAAGAATCGGCATGGATTTCGTGAGCTCTGAATAGACGACTTGTTTTTATGGCAGAACGACTCATACTTGTGGCGGAAGATGACGAAGCGATTCGACATGCTTTGGTGGATGTGTTGAAGGCTGGGGGATATGATGTGTTGCAGGCATCAGATGGTGAGGAGGTGATTGGTCATTTGCTGGCTCGAGAGGTGGATCTGGCTTTACTGGATCTCAACATGCCGAAAATTAACGGCTTCCAGCTCCTTCGCATCATTGCCAGGGAATATCCTGGTCTGCCGAGTATTATTCTTTCCGCTTATGGCGAGGAGCGCGAGCGTGTGAAGGGATTGGAACTTGGAGCGGACGATTATGTGGTGAAGCCATTCAGCAGAGCGGAGCTCCTTGCGCGCATCGCGGCAGTCCTGCGGCGTTCTCCGGTGCGCCGTATCAGGGGAGCGGATTCACTCCTTTTCCCGGGTGGGCACCTGAACCCGGAAACGCGATGCGCCGAGTTTGAGGACGGGTCTCCTCCTGTACCTCTTCGGGACAAAGAATATGAGCTTCTCCACTACATGATTTCGCACTCCGGTCGCGTTGTTTCTCAAGAAGAGCTGTTGCTGCGCGTCTGGGGCACCCATTCCACGGCGAATGAAACACGCACTGTGGCAGTTACCTTAACGCGTCTGCGTGAAAAGATAGGCGCTCGCGCGGCATCGCACATAAAAAACGTACGTGGTCGAGGCTATATATGGGACGCATCGTGAAGAAAAAAACATTCATTTTCTTTCTCGTTTTTGTGCTACCGGCCCTTGGGGCGGCGCTGTGGCAAGCATTGCAGGCAGCTCGGTTGGAGGACGAACTCCGGCGTATCGATCATAAAGCACAAGCGGCAAGGCTTTTGGAATTGTCATTGCCTCGTGTGCAGGCGGAGATGGGCAAGTTGTTGGCAGATGAGCGCAAGAAGCTTGGAGATGACCCACCCATTGGCATGGTCAATGTCCCCATGCCGGCGGCGGGGAAGGCGGATTTCAACTGCGGCTTTTTCCTGCTCACCCCAGCCAATTTGCAGACTTTTGTAGGCGATGAGGATTTCGCGCGTAAACTGGCAGATGCCCCCGTTCTTACCAACACGATTCGTCGCAAGGCATACAACCCTTCCGCTCCCATTATCGATCCCCGAGAAAAGTCACGCTACGATCCGCATACCCAACTACCGCTCTTCAGCGTGTATGAGATCGCGGACACAGATTTGGACGCGCCTATGCGGCGCACTGGTCCTCCGGGTCCTTTTTTTGCCTGGCATTACAAAGACAACCTTATCTACATGCGTTCCATCCCCACTACGCATGGTGCGGCGGCGGATGGGTTTATAATTGACACTACCAAGCTTGCACAGCATTTGTTGCCCCTTGTGGAGCCCGGTTTGCCGAACGCTGAAATCGCCTTTGCAAACAGTGGGGAGGCGCCGAATTTATCTCCCCTGCCGCTTGTGCTCAAACCCGGTGACAACGTGCAGTTGCCGGATACTGTGGAAAGGCGACGTGCCCTGCGTGGCCCTGTTATTTCCGCCTGGCTTATCTCTCTTCTCACGATCTTGGGTATGTTTGCCCTGCTGGCTTTCTACTCCCGCGTGGAACAGCGGCGAGCAGATTTCGTCTCCTCTGTCACCCATGAGCTGCGCACTCCGCTTACCAGTTTCCAGCTTTATACGGAATTGCTGCGCGATCCTGATGTGTCAGCGGAGAAAAAGAGGGAATATCAAGACATTCTCTACCGCGAGAGTCTGCGTCTTGGACATCTCGTGGAAAATGTGCTCGCCTTTGCTCGGCTCACTCGCGGGAAAGTGCGCGGGCGCTGCGATATGGGTGGTTGTGCGCAGATGATTTCTCCATTGTTGAAAAAAACAGCAGAACATCTCAGCAAGGCCGGTTTCGCCGTACACATTAACTTGGACAAGCGCACGGAGCTGCTGCGCTTGCGGACAGATCTTGTCTCCGTGGAGCAAATCCTGCTCAACCTTGCGGACAACGCTATCAAGTACGCGGAAGCTAAACATCCTGTCGTTACCATCAATGTGCTGCAGAAGCACCGTTCCCTCGTGTTGCGCTTTGCCGACAATGGCCCCGGTATCGCTCCAGAATTGCGTCGTCGGTTGTTTCGTCCCTTCACCCGGGCAGAACAAGCGCAGGGTACGAGCAAACCGGGCGTGGGATTGGGTCTTGCACTTTCGAGGGATCTTGCGCGTTCCATTGGTGGGGATCTTGCTGCGGAATTTGGGGCGGAGAAGGGGAGTTCCTTTTTGCTCACTCTTCCGTTGGGAGAATAGCCGGGCATTTTTTCTCTTTCCCCTCCGAACCTTTGTCGCTGATGCACAGCCCGACGCGCGGATTTCGCTGCATGTTCATAATCACTCCTTATCGGCACATTCCCGCGGCCTTTGCAGCGCAAAATAGCGATAGAAGAGCTTATCCGATATGACGACTCGAAGTGAGACGCGCAACAGCACGTTTGTTGTGCCCGTGGACAAGCGTTTATGGAATCAATCAAGAAATTTTCGCAGAATCCACCAGTGGCAGAGGGTTGAATCCGCTGTCATTTATGACATGTTAAGTCTTCAGAAAGGGCTCTCTCGCCGTCCCCTGTGATTGTCCGGGGCTTTTGTTTGAGATATTGTGAGATATATTTGTACGTTCTGCTGGCTGAATTTTGTCTTGCAAGGTTAACCTCGAACAGGTAATCTTTCCGATATATGAGTAAGGAAACCATACAGGATAATGATAAGGTGCGCGCGGCACGTCAGAGGGCTTTGGATGCCGCCATGCTGCAGATTCAAAAGGACTTCGGGGAGAATGCTATTGTGCGCTTGGGGGACAAAAAGACAATGGAGGTTGAGGTAATACCCACGGGTAATCTGTTGATTGACCGAGCGTTGGGCGTAGGCGGGTTTCCTCGCGGGCGCATTGTGGAAGTATTTGGTCCCGAATCCTCCGGCAAGACCACTTTGACACTTACCGCCGTTGCGCAAGCACAGAAGGCTGGAGGTTTAGCAGCATTCATCGACGTGGAGCATGCGTTGGATCCTGCTTATGCCGCCAAACTTGGCGTGAACTTGGATGATTTGCTTGTTTCCCAGCCCGGCAGCGGCGAAGAGGCCCTGCAGATCTGCGAAGCTCTCGTGCGCTCCAATACCATTGACGTGATCGTTGTGGATTCCGTGGCAGCCCTTGTTACACGACAGGAGCTGGAGGGGGACATAGGCGATAGCACGGTCGGAGCCCAGGCAAGGTTGATGAGCGCAGCGTTGCGTAAGCTTACCTCGCTTATTGCCAAAGCGCGCACAGTTTGTATTTTCACGAATCAGATTCGCGAGAAGATCGGGGTGATGTTCGGCAACCCCGAGACGACTCCAGGAGGGCGAGCGCTGAAGTTTTATGCATCCGTGCGCTGTGATATCCGCCGCATTGGTCAAATCAAGGGTGCGGACGGCGCCGTGGCAGGCAATCGGACCAAGCTCAAAGTTGTGAAGAATAAAGTCGCACCTCCTTTCACCGAATGCGAGTTTGATATCATGTATAACGAAGGGATTTCTTCTGTCGGCAGCCTGATCGACCTCGCGATGGAGTACGACATCATTCAGAAACGCGGCTCGTGGTTCAGTTACGATGGCAACCAGCTTGCTCAGGGGCGCGACGCTGCGAAGGACGCTTTGCGCGCTAATGCCGAACTATACGCTGAGGTTGAGAGTAAGGTGCGTGCCCGGATGGATGAGAAGGCTGCTGCATCCAGGTAGTTCCCGCTTTTCCGTTGTTCCGAACAAGCCTCATGGTTGAAACCACGAGGCTTGTTTGCGTTTCTGTGTGGTCGCGGGGAAGAAATCAGGGCAGGGAGCAGTTGTGCTTCTTGAAGATTTGCTCGTAAACAGGGTACCTCTTGAAACTCTTTTTGAAATACTCGATGGCCTTAGCATCCTTCTCATTCTTTGGGTCGAGCTTTGCTCCCAACTCAAGCAAGACGTCCAGGACAGGGGCCCTGTATTTTGAAAAGTCATCGAAAGTGAAAGAAACTTCATCGTAGGCTTCCTTAGCGAATCGATCGAGAGGCGTTTCGCCCGACTTGCTACGGGAGTTCACATCCACGCCGGTCTTTACCAGAGTGCGGATAGCCTCGACGCCACCATTATGAATGTACCATCCTGCGGCAGCGTGTATGAGTGCAAAGCCTTTCTTATTGACAGCTTTAAGATCGGCGCCGGATTGAAGCAGAAAGTCGAACATGCGCTTTGAGTAGGCGTGGAAGATAGGCGTCTCACCTTCCAGATCTTTGCCATTGACATCCAGCCCGGCTTTCAGGAGTTCGCGGGCGACATCAATGGCGGACGGCTCCCTAGATTCAGCCGTGGCATGCAGCAGGGTGTAGTCTTTCTTATCCTTCACCTTGACATCCGCTCCGGCGGCAACTGCCGCTTTGTACAGATCCAGGGTGAGGTTTTCAGGATGCTCGCGTGTGATGTAGAGCAGGGGCGTGCCGCCATCCGCATCCCGGGCATTGATGTCGAGCCCGAGCTTCACGAGGCCTTGCAGGCTTTGGGTGTCTCGCACATAAAAGAGGATAGTTCTCGACCATTTATCGGTAGCTTTGGGGTCGGCTCCCAGAGCAATCAACTTTTCGAAAATGGAGCGGAAGACATCTCCTTTTACATCATACGAGATTTCCAATGTGGTAAGCGCGTTGGTTGGTAATTTGGCGCTGCTTTCGTTGAGGGCGTCGAGTATGGGGAAGTAGGCAGCGAGCTGGTCGCGCAAGGGCATGTCATCGCACGTTCTTGGATAACGAGAGAAGGCGAGAGCTGACGCCCAGGTGTCTGCATCCACCTTAGCTCCGGCTTTGATCAGGGCGCGGATGATATCCGGCAAGAAGCGCATACGCTGGATACGGACACGGAAATTCGGGGTGATGGTACGATTGGAGGTCATAAAGGGACCACCAGCGCCTGAATAGTCTTTGAAAGAAGAGAAAATTTGCCGGATGGTGGAAGTTTTGCAAGCATCGGGTTTTGCGCCGGCAGCTAAGAGCTCTTTCATCACGTCGAGTCGTCCATCGTACGCAGCGGCATCCAGTGGCGTATCCTCCACCACGTCTTTTCTATCTTTTAGACTAGCATTTGGGTCCGCGCCTGCCTCGATGAGCAGCTTGGCCGTGGCGGCATCCTGCGCCCAGAAGAGCAGGGAGGGCATGATCTTTCCATCTCCGTTGAGTTTGGCGTCTGCGCCCAGAGCTTTGATGAGCGCCTTCACCACGGGGACCGGCTGGTGGTTCCATACAGCGTAAGCGAGTGTGTTGCTGAAGTTATATGTGCCCTGCTTGGGGTCGGCCCCGGCTTCGATGAGCGCCTTGACCATCTCTTCGGATTGCGCCAGCGATAGGAGATTTACCGGGTAAAGTGTCCCGGATAGGTAATCGGAAAACGCTCGAAACAACCTTGAATTGTCGATCCATTCATCACCGCTCTGATTGACCAATTCTGCATGCTCCTTGAGCGCTTTTTTGACCTCGTTCACGGCATCGGCAGCCACTAGGGCACATATGGCAGCCTTTTGCTCCGGTTCCTTGCTCGTGTCCAGCGTGAGCCCAAGTGCGAGCATAAGCCGAATGCTTTCGGACGGGGTGTTGATGTTTATGACAGGTGAGCCGTCATCATTGCGCGCATTCACGTCGCAGCCCTGGCGTACGAGAAAGGCTACACTTTCCGGCGGGATGTGGGCAGCAGCGAGTACCTGCCTGCCACCGTTTTTTCCTTTGTTTTTCCCCTTGATGTCCGCTCCTCCTTTCCAATCGCGACTCACATAGCTCAGGTAAATGACGTCGAGACTTTGAAGGGTTGCGCGCAGTTTTTCCGTCCCCACTTTTTTTGCCCACTCGGCCTCGCTTTCGTCCAGCGGCTCCTTTTCTTCCGCGCAGAGGCGCAGCAGCTCACGCAGGCGTATATCGCTGGTGAGCTCATACGCCGTCTTTCCATCCTTGTTTCTTGCTTTCACATCCGCCCCTTTCGCAATCAACCAGCACACGGCCAAACGATGGTTGCGGGACGCCGCCACCATGAGAGGGGTCATGCCCTGCTTGTTCGGGGCGTTTAGTTTGGCTGCCGAGGTGATGCCGCTCAATTTCTTGAGCAAAAGTGCCTCCGTCTTTTCGGCAGGGGTGCTCTTGTTGTCCGTTTCTTTATCTTTCCCCTTTTTCTTAGTGTCCTTGTCCTTGCTTTGGACATGGAATAACACTTTCACCCCTCGGGGCACTTTCCACTTCTTTTCGGCTCCATCTGCTTGGCCTGCCAGGAATAGGCATGCGATTATTGCAAACGCAATACATTTACAATAAGTTAATAACAAATTCGGGGGGGGGTAGCGGAGAGATGGGACATGGTAAAATGTGTAAAACCAGAGAGAGTGTACCAGTTTCTGCGATGGAGGTCAAGCTCATGGAAGCACTATTCCAGAGCAAACATATTTAGACAAAGTTGCGGAACGGGAGCAAAACACCGGGGCGATCGAGCCTGTTTATTATTGATTGAATCACATTAACATACCAGGAGTTGGGTTCCTGGGGGAAGGAAAGGCCGACATCTCCGCATGAGCTCACGATTCGGAAGGGCATACTCTACACACATTTCACTCAAAGGGCAAAGAGCTATCTTTTTCTAATGTGTTACCTCCTGTTTCGTACTTGACTTTTCCCTTTGCCTCTGATTTAATCTGCGCAACTGAGCCGGCTTGGCGGAATTGGTAGACGCGCTCGACTCAAAATCGAGTTCTTCTTGAGTGTGGGTTCGAGTCCCACAGCCGGTAGCAAAAAAATATGGGTCAATCCAAATTTTTGTGGAAAGAGGGATTTTTGAGAAAAAGGCAGGAGCATTCAAGCAAGACGCGCAGACGATAGTTTTGAAAGTTTCGGAAGCCGTAAGCCCGACGTTGGATGAGCTTCATCTTGCGATGGAAGCCTTCTGTGATGCCGTTACTCCTTGTGAAGCGCCACATACGGATGATGGGCACAAACCACTGGCTGAGCGTATTGGCAAGGCGGCGCCAAATGAGATGGGCGGTATACCGTAAATCATCGGGCATTTGGGTTAATTCGCGCAGTGGTTTTCGGCACGCCCGCCTGGTGAGTGATTTGAGATTAAGTAAGCAACGGAGACGTTGCGTGAAATCATAAGCCGGCTTGAAAGAGCTATCCGTGCCGAGTAGCTCATCAAGCCTTTCCTTTTGCCGGTTCGTGAGAGTCTCTCTCCTCTTACTCAACAGATGCGTATAGCCTCGCTTCCAGCGTTGCTCGGGGGAGATCGTCTTGATGTAATCATGCAAAGCTTTGTTGATTAATCTGATCA